>NZ_CP177241.1:0-510000 GCF_046774965.1 Agarivorans sp. DSG3-1
GCGTTGGTATGACTCCCCATGTCAAGTTGAGCGCCTAAACCCCTAGCTCGTGTGAACCATTGCTCTTTGCCTAAAGGGCGAGTTAATGCATGAGCTTGAAGCAAGTAAGTTCGTCGGTTCTCATGCTGATATCCGTAGATTACCCAAACAGCGGGCAGCGCTAACCTTACTTATTCCGTCGTGGCACCTGTCTTCAGTCTATGCTCGTGGGTCAATTACTTTTCGATAACTGCCATCCTAACGCCGTCGGTGGTTGTGCCACAGCCGATGCTTAAGCTCATACATCAACTCTATTTTTGTCATTATGCGGGGACCCTAGCTAAACGATGTTTGGGGTTAACATTAATTAATACCACTTGTTTTGCTATGGCCCAGATATAGGCAATCATTTCACGTGCAATGGCGGTGACCACCACATTGTAATGTTTGCCTTTGTGCATTAAACGCTGATAACGACGGCATAAACGTAGTTGTGCTTGCCACGCCTTATCAACAACTGTTTTGGGTAAGCCCTCCTGCCTTAGCTGTAAATCTGTAGAGATGTTTGCGGGATAACGGTAGCTATGGGCCCCTTCAATAAGTAAACGCCTTGCTCTGCCATTACCACATTTGGTGATGGCGCCTATATGCCGTTTCCCTCCGCTAGAGTGCTCACTGGGCACTAAGCCTAAATAACTCATGAGCTTACGTGGGTGGTCAAAGCGGCGTATATCACCGAGCTCTGCTATCAAGCCAGTAGCCACCAATAATCGAACACCACGCATGGCTTGTACGGCTTTCACTACTGGGTAATAACGCCATGCTTGTACCTGATGCGCTAATTCATTATCAAGACGCTTTAGGCGAGCAATACGTTCATTAATGGTGTGTAAGTATTCTTGTAGCGCAATTTGTTGTGCTGGGTGGGGGAGCACTAACTCGGTGAGCCAGCGTAGGTGCTTAGCCGACCAATTGGCAGTGCCCGCATAGTTAATGTTATTACGTAGTAGCAAGGCTTTTAACTGATACTTGGCATCCTTTAAGTCTTTCATAGCGGTCTCACGCGCACGCGATAAATCCCGTACGGCTTCATCCTCAGGCTCTGGGACGTAAATAGGTGTTAGGTCTTCGGTTTTTAGCAGCTTGGCAAGTTTGAGTGCATCACGCTTATCGGTTTTTATCTTATCGCCTGGCTTTTTAGGGATAAGTGACGGGGCGACCACATAGCAACAATGGCCAAGGCTGGTGAGCAGGCGGTATATCCAGTAACCGCAAGGCCCCGCTTCATAGACAAAGTGTAAGGTGGCTCTTGGGTATTTAGAGTGAAGCTGTTTGGCCAGTTTAACAATGGCGGCTTTAGCGCTAGATATTCTGCCGAAGTGAACCGCTTGCGCCCCGCGTTGGTCTTCAATATAGGCGACTTCAACAAACTCTTTGTGAGTATCTAGGCCAATAAAAAGTATGTTATGTTTATTCATGCTGATCTCCAATCTAGTTTATTATCATTAACTATTATGGCTCTGGCTTTCAGCTAACCCACGAAGTTGGAGATCAGCACCTTCTTGGGGAGTCATTATGTCTATGCATCTAGGTAGATTGTGCAATGGAAGCGAGACCTAATAAATCCGAAGAGTTATTCCTCAGTCTTGGGTACAACCGGTTTTACGACTTGTTCGATGAGATCATGATGGATGATTTCTGGGAAAAAGAGGATTGCTATAGGTTTGGCAAAGTGTCGAGCATCTTTGCAGTTTATGCCGAGCTTTTGGCTTATGAGCCATTCAAGCATGTACTTGAAGCGCTAAAGACGCAGCGTCCTCCGATGGAATCTGAGATTGGAGGCCCTCTGTTTAAGTTCGTGCGTAACGTACTCGCTCATTTTCCCGTATTTGAAACATGGGGTGAGGTGTGGGTGAGTAAAGAACTAGTTAATTGGCAGAGAGAAGGCCTGACGATTGACCGCTTTCTAAAGAAGTATGTAGGTCACGATGAAGTGAAGTATCGCTTCTGGGAAGCAGATAAAAACGCATGACTTATATGAGTATTCGTTTTCCCGAAAAATACGACGACAACAAGATATATCTTAAGGATATGATCGAAGAAAAGGACGGAGTGAAATTTTCACTCATAATGATGCGCCAAATACTTAATACACAAGTAGAGTCAATTGGTGAAAATGCATAACAAACAAAGGCAGCGGACGCCAAAAAGCGGCGCTCGCTGCTTTGGGCGTTACACCATCATGGCTTAAAAATAAGTTAGCCATTAGCCTAGGTAAACCTAGATTCATTAATTTGGCAGTTCTAAAGGCATAAAAAAAGCTGCACCAATACTAGTGCAGCTACAGTCAAATAAGACCCAAGGTTTCAGCTTGCGCTGAGTGTGGAGAGAGTACTTACGTACAAGGGCAGCTAAGCCCCAACGGGTGTAAACCCACGAGCCCTTAAGCTCGCTTTTTATGCCCTTCCTTCAAGTGCACAAAATCGACATCATCAAGACCTTGAATATCAAAGGCTTGACCAAATCCTTTTACATAACGCCCTTTTACTGGCGTTAATGCGAATAATTTAAAATCGGCGAGTTGGCGTAAGTTACCCACTATTTCGCCATGGCGCTGCTCTAGTAAATCCAATACTTGCTCACGTGGTTCGTCTTCGACTTGCTTAGCTATTACGTCGTAACTTAAGCGTTTGCGCGCATAAATTTGCTTAGTATCGGCTTCGTCGGCAATAAGCATTACTGCCGCTTTGTTATGGGCGCGCAGGTAATCAGCATGTTTAGATATATCGCTAATCAATATGTAAAACGCGCCTTGGTAGCTAATAAACGGCGAGTATGAACTGTGTGGAAAACCATCTTCACCCATAGACGCAATTAATATGCTCTGCTGCTTAGCAATAAATTCGGCGATTTCTGGGCCGAGGCGTGATGCCAAGCGTTCTTTTTTATCAATCATTACTGTTGGTTCTCTAGTTCCGTTAGTGCCATGTTCTGTTTCAATAAATCAAAACGCTCTACCTGCTGCGGCAATAAAACGCGTTTGCGATCTCGGCCTAGGTAAATCTTAAATATGGTGGCGCCGTTATCATCAAAAAACTGGAAACAGTAGCTTTCTACACCGCGCAAAGGCTTGCTCACTAATGCAATGTTAGCAATATTTTCAAGCTTTAAGTGGCCATGTAGGTGGCTTTGTTTATCCATTAAATTGTAATAGCCATGACCAGGCTTACCACTTGGAAAATTATCTTTTATTTCAAATACCGAGCCTGCCACTTGAATAATGGTGGTTAATGGCCCCCAACTGGGTAAGTCGTACATTAGCCATTGAAGCTGTTCGTTAGGTAACCAACATGCCCATTCTTGGGGAAGTTGCTCTACCACTTCGGCTTCACTGCATTGCGCTTTTTCTGCCAATTGAGCCACACTCATTTCGCTATGTTGCTCTACTACTTCGGCTAGCGTTAATGCCATTTAACTCTCCTATCTACTGTTACTACTTGCGTCTTCACCCGCGTAAAGCTGAAGAACTAAAGATGAAATTACCTTAACCCACCCTCAAATCAAATGCAAATCATTATCATTTGTATTTACTTATTTTTTGTTTGCCATTATTCTAAGCGCAGTTTTTAAGAATTAACCGTGTAAGGGCAAAAAATGGGGAAGCTTAGTTTGGCCGTGCTTCTTTCGGCGGCTATTCATGGCTACTTTATCTATAAGCAGCCCGAACCTAGAGAAATAAGCTTAAGTGCAGGCGGGCAAAACGCTGCGCCAAGTTTGAGTATTGTGGCTATTAGTACTGCTGTTGCTGCGCCTGCCGCAGAGCCAGAAGAGCTAGTGCCAGAACAGGCACCTATTGAGCCTGCGCCAGCAGTACAACCAGAGCCTACCTTAGCGCCAATGGAAACCGTAAACACCCAACCACTTAAGCCTGCGCCTGTAAAACAACCAATAACGCCTCCTGTTGCCAAGGACAGTAAACGTGAAAGCCAAATTGCCAAATCAAGCCCTAAACCAGAGCCCTCTCCTACCCAACCGACGCAACCGGAACAAGTTGAAAAGACGTTGGCAGAACCCCTTGAGCTCGCAGCAAAGCCAGATGATAAGCTCGAGCCTGTTACTGAAAAGCTAAACCCTGCGCCTGCCGCCGCTAGCCAAGTAAACAGTAAGGTTGAAGTGGATTCTGGTTTGGCTCAGCAGCCTCGCTTAAACAGCCAACCGCGCTTTGCTAAACCGCCCACTGCACCGGTATATCCTCGCCTCGCTAAAAAGCGCGGTTTAGAAGGCACAGTAATGGTTGAAGTATGGCTTGACCCTAAAGGCCAACAAACCAAACGAGAAATTAACGCCAGCTCTGGGGTGAAAAGCTTAGATAAAGCCGCCCTTAAAGCAGTAAAAAAGTGGCGCTTTAAAGCGCTAATGGTAGACGGCCAAGCACAGGCCTCTCGCGCCCTTATTCCTATTCGATTTAAGTTGAGTTAACCCTATGCAAAACCTCTCTAACGATCAGCTAAGCGCTGTTAGCAATATTATTACTGCCGAGCAGTTAGGCGATTTACGCTGGCCGATTGTATTTTGTTCGGTGCTGGCCTGCGCCATTATTATTGAGCGAATCGTAAGCCTTGCTTATACCCACATAAGTAACCACAAACGAGACTGGTTAAAACAAGCGACACACTTGTTAACTAGCGAGAAAGGCAGCTGCAAAAAAGACAACAAACAATGCTTCTCTAGCTCTAATAGCTTAGCCCGCAAGGCTATTTGCTTATTGCTAGTGCACAAAAATCAAAACAAAGCCCTGCGCGAAGAAATAGCCGCCGTATGGTTACGCCAACAGCAACAAAAGCTAGCACGAGGCTTAAAAGCCTTACACATTTTGGCCTTAATTAGCCCACTACTTGGTCTACTAGGTACCGTGCTGGGTTTAATAGAAATGTTTGATGCCTTGGCGACTAGCGAGCAAGCAGTTAACCCCGCCACGCTGTCGCAAGGTTTGGGAACAGCGATGTATACCACCGCTGCCGGTTTATTAGTGACCGTGCCAGCACTAGCCTTTGCCCACGGCTTAAGTTTGTGGAAAGAACGCATTATTCATGAGCTAGAAACCATTATTAACCAAGCAAACCTGATGATTGAAGGGGTGAATACCCTAGCCGATGATGCACGTACTTTATCAGCGTTTCACCCTACAGCGGCTGAACCTAAGCTAGAGCAAGCACCTGCATGATCCGCGTAGAAGAACAGCACAACAGCTTTAGCATGGTGCCCGACTTAACCGCCTTGCTAGATATTATTTTTATTGTATTGGTGTTTTTGTTGCTCACCGCCAACTCACGGGTTTACCAAATGGATATGGATTTACCTGCTACCGAGCAAGGCCAAACAAGCCTAGCCACCGAGCCAGCAAGCATTCAGTTAAGTTTGTTTCAAAGCAATCCTATTTGGGGATTAGGCGAGCAACGTTATCAACACTTTAAAGAGTTTGAATCTGCCCTGCTGCTGCAAACTAATGACCAAGATAAACCCACTGTTAGCTTGGCCAGCGAGCGCCAAGTGCCAGTAGAACACTTATTAAAAATGCTGGAGCTATTACAGCAACAGAACATTGAGACCACTCAAATTTTAATGGATAAAGAATCATGATTAAGCGCCACGCCTCGTTTTTAGCTTCTGCCCTTGTTGGCCTTAATTTGCTTATCAGCCCTAGCGTGCAAGCAGAGCCGCTGCAGCGAGTGGTAAGTGCTGGTGCCAATATTACTGAGATTATTGTGGCCTTAAACGCCCAGCAGCAGCTAATTGCAGTAGATTCTACCAGTGAATTACCAGGCGATATGGCGCTGCCGGTAGTGGGCTATCACCGCCGATTAAGCGCCGAAGGGCTATTAGCGCTATCACCAGACAGCATTATTGGTAGTGACGAAATGGGCCCAGATAGCAGTATTGCTCAGTTGCAACAAGCCGGTATTGCGGTGCATAAGCTCAATAGTCAATCTACCATTGAGAGCCTACAACTGCGCATTAAACAACTAGCGGATTTAATGGGACACCCACAACAAGGTGAGGAGTTACAAGCTCAGCTCAACAGCCAGTTAAACCAGCTAGAACAGCAAGCTCAAACAGCTAAAGCCGCCAATACCTTATTCTTTTTAAGCCATGACGCCAAAAAGCTAGTTGCGGCAGGCAGCGACACCACCGCCAATAGCATTATGGAACTGGCCGGTGCGGTAAACTTAGCCAAGCCGCATATCAACAGCTATAAACCCTTGTCTGATGAGGCGATTTTATCGATGCAGCCAGAGCTACTGTTATTTAGCCAACGAAGCTTAGAGATGCTAGGTGGCGTAGATGGTGTGTTAAGCAGCTTCCCCGTTTTAGCCGCAACGCCTGCCGGAAAAAACAAAGCGATTTTTGCTATTGATGGACATGCTTTGGTGGGTGGCTTAGGCTTGGCAAGCATAGATGAAGCGGTGCGACTCACTCAGCGCTTACAATAATTAGATTTCTCGTTTAAGCGCTAGCTTGAATTAAAAGTGATTTTAACCAGCAGCTTAACCGCTACAGGTGCTTTAATAGGTTTTATTAATGTCTTTGTTTTCTCCACAATCAGCCAATGGCTCGGTGTTTTCCGGTTGGCTAATGCCTGCGGCTTTATTACTGTTACTCGCCACAGCTTTACTATCGGTTACCCAAGGGCCAATGAGCATTCCTGTGAGCGATGCCTTAGTGGCGCTATTACCTTTTGAGTTTGCTAGCGACGCTCCTGCGCATTACCAGTTAGTGGTGACCGGTATTCGTTTGCCGCGCACATTATTATGCATTGCTGTTGGCGCAATATTGGCCATGTGTGGCGCGGTAATGCAGGGCTTATTTCGCAACCCTTTAGCTGACCCCGGCATTATTGGTGTATCAAGTGGCAGCGCAGCAGGCGCGGCGGTGGCCATTGTGTTAATTGGTTTGATAGATTGGCAATTACCTGAATTTGTTAGCGCCCTAGCCATCCCCCTATTTGCCTTTATCGGCGGCTTTGTGACCACCATTTTAGTTTACCGTTTAGGCACCACGCCTAACGGCACTTCGGTGGTGATGATGTTATTGGCAGGTATTGCCATTGGCGCCTTAAGCGGTGCCGGTATTGGCCTACTCAGCTATTTAGCTAACGACCAAATGCTACGAGATTTAAGCCTATGGCAAATGGGATCGTTAGCCGGCGCAACCTGGAGCAACATTGCGCTGGCTTCTGTCACGCTAGTTATTTTGTGTGTGGTGTTTATGCGCAAAGCCAAGGCCTTGAATGCCTTACTACTGGGTGAAGCCGAAGCAGGCCATTTAGGCATTAAAGTGCAGCAGTTAAAAAGCCAATTGATCTTTTTCACTGCTTTAGGGGTGGGCATAGCCGTTTCTGTTTCGGGTTTAATCGGCTTTGTTGGCTTAGTGGTGCCGCATTTGGTACGCATGTTAATGGGGCCGAACCATCAACGCTTAATTCCTTTTAGCGCCTTATTGGGTGCTGCCTTGCTATTACTGGCGGACCTAATTTCACGCTTAGTGATAAGCCCAGCCGAATTGCCAGTAGGCATTGTTACCGCGCTTGTTGGCGCACCGTTTTTCATCTTCTTGCTATTGCAGCAACGCCAACGGATAGCCTAGGAAACAGTATGAGCAACTCAAACAGCATTCAACTCAGTAATATTCAGTTATCTTTAGGCTCAAAGCAGCTATTTAGTGATTTGTCGGTGAACTTTCATGCCGGCCAACATACGGCGTTGTTAGGCGCAAACGGCGCTGGTAAAAGCTCCCTACTTAAACTGATTTGTGGTGATAGAAAGCAACACGGCGGCGAGATAAATATTCTTGGCCAGCAGCGTGAAGCGTGGGATAAACCCGAACTAAGCCGCCACTTGGCAGTGCTACCGCAAAGCTCTGAACTCAGCTTTGCATTTAGCGTGAGCGAAGTCGTGGCGCTAGGTTTACTGAACAGCAAGCTTAGCTATCAACAGCAGCAAGTGGTGGTTAAGCAGCAATTAGAACTGATGGATATTTGGCATTACCGCGATACGCCCTACCCGCAGCTTTCTGGAGGCGAGAAACAGCGAGTTCACTATGCGCGAGTCACCGCGCAGCTGGCGACTACTCCAGTGGAGCAACAAATATTGCTGCTCGACGAGCCCACCAGTGCCTTAGATTTAAGCCACCAACAAGTGCTTATGGAGCATGCTTCAAAACTGAGTCAACAAGGGGCAACGGTAATTAGTGTGGTGCACGACCTCAACTTAGCGTCGCGCTACTGCCAACGTATTTTGTTGCTAAAACACGGTGAAATGTGTGCCGATGGCGAGCCAGAAAAAGTACTCACCCAAGCAAATATTCATCAAGTATTTGATTACCAAGCACAGATTTTACGCCATCCAGAACAAGACTTTCCGGTCATTATTTAAACCTAGCTACTTTCCAAGTCTGGATAGTCGATATGCCTTTGGACTAAGGCCGGTAAGCTGCTTAAAGCGAGCGCTAAAATGCGCCTGCGAAGAAAACCCTACTTGATAGGCAATCTCAGCCAAACTTAACTCTTCATTTAACAATAAGCGCTTAGCCGTTACTGCTCGGCGTGTACTTAAATATTGATGTGGGCTAAGCCCACTACTGTGTTTAAACATTCGCGCAAAATGGTAGTCACTGAGATCCACTAACTGCGCTAGGTGATTAAGGCTTATGTTTTCGGCTAGGTGGGCTTCTATATAGTCTTTACAGAGCTGTAATTGAAAGGGTGCTAATCCTCCTTTGATGACCAAACTTGGCAGTGCTTTATCAACGTAATGTTTAACAATGTGACCAAGCAGCAATTGGCTCACTTGATCCAAAGCAAGCCGGTCGCCGCTATCTTGCCAATTAAGGTTTAAGGCCCATTGCTGAATTAGGCTGTTTACTGCGGGGTCGTCGATAAAGGTTTTATCTTGCAGCTGTATTTGGCTGGCTCCTTTATCCCACACTTGCTCCACACTGCGGCTTAGATCAAGGTCACTAAAATACAGATGAACAAAGCCCAGCTCGCCGTCAACTTGCCAGTGAGACTCGTGCCCTGCAGGCATTAAGCACAGTTTTCCAGGTGCCCCACCACCCAGCTGTTTTTTACCTATCACCCGTTTAGTGCGGTAGCCGCCAGATAAGTAAACACTCAAGGTATGATGCTCAGGCTTTAGGTAAGAGGTACGGTCGTCACAGTTAGACCAACGAGCAAAACCCAGCTGCTCACCTAAATTAACGCTATTGTGCAGCACCGCTCGGGCATTATTTAAACGTTCAAATACGTGACTATGCTGAATAAGTTGATGGTGGGTCTTGTGGTTTGGCATCCCATCTCCTTATGGTTAGCGCCGCCATTTAATGTGATATCCATCATAATCTTTAACGCCAAGAATGCAAAACCAACAATTAGAGTAATTACTTGCAATCGGATTTGAACTTAAATACCATTTGCCGACTTATTTTTAAGCAAAGAACCTGTAAGCCTTTCAGGATCTGTTGTGCGCGAATCTATCAACGCACCACCCTCCAAACAACACGGACGTAAACACTTTGCTCGCAAGGTGACTTTGGCGATCGCTGCTTAGTTTTATTAACGTGTTATTTGAGACTCACTTGTAAATGAAAATGCTCAACGTGTTGCGCAGCCTTATTACTGCGGCCTTGTTATCCCCATTACTCAGCGTTGCGGAAAGCTTGTTAGAACCCACACCTGAAGCCGAGCAATACGATGCTTACTTTCCTATTTGGGCGCAAGAAGCCATCGATTTAGGCCATAAATTGCCAAAGCCTTATGGCTTTAGCATTAATTACATGAGCATGTCGCAGCCACTAATAGTAGATAGCGTAGCGTTTTCTGGTTTAGGTGATGTTATTGATAACTTAGTGGGCGTTGAGGGTAGCCACGCTATTCAAGAATCGGAAACGCTCACCTTGCGTGGTGATGTTTGGGTACTGCCATTTCTCAACGTATATGGGCTATTAGGCCAAACCAAAGGCAGCAGTGTTGCCAACGTACAGGTGAATCTAGCAGGAAATCCTATCGGCCCGGCCTTTGATTTTAACCTTGAATTTAGTGGCATTACCTATGGCGCAGGTACCACTTTGGTAGGCGGTATAGACAATTGGTTTGCCTTACTCGATGTGAACTATACCAATACCGATTTAGACATACTTGACGGTGAGATTAGCACCATAGTGGTAACCCCGCGCTTAGGATACCGCTGGGAAACTGGCGGCCGCGACATCCAGATTTGGGGTGGCGCAATGTATCAAAACGTAGAGCAAACCTTTAGCGGTAACTTAGATGACATAGGCATTAACCTGCCACCGCCACTGCCCTCTGGCGGTAAATTTACCGTAACCCAGCACTTAGAAGAACGTTGGAATGCTCTGATTGGTGGTCAAATGTCACTCACAGAACATGTTGATGCCTTACTCGAAGTCGGTTTTGGCAAGCGCAGTAGCTTTATGCTGGGCTTAGGATACCGTTTCTAGTGACATACTTAGCTCAGCTAAAACCTTGGTTACTCACTGTATTGCTGGCAGTTAGCTTGAGTGGCTGTTCGGCTTTGTCAGTGAAAGAGCAACTTGATCACTCACAGCTTACCAAGGCAGGTTTCACCCAGAGTGAGCTACACCTAGCCGAAGGCGGAGAACTGCGTTACTGGGTAGGTGGTCAGGGTAAACCCTTAGTGATGTTGCATGGTTTTGGCGGCACCGCTACTACCACTTGGCTACCCATGATGCTAGAGCTTAGCCAGCACTACACCATTATTGCTCCCGATTTAGCATGGTTTGGTGACTCATTTAGCCAAGGCACCGCTAACATTACCACCCAGCGCGCAGCAGTAAATCAACTGCTCAGCCAGCTGCGGGTTGAACACTGCAGCTTGGTAGGCATTTCCTACGGCGGCTTAGTGGCTTACGACATGATGGCAAACCAGCAAGGCATAGATAAAGCGGTAATACTTGCCAGCCCTGGCACTTTTATTAGTGACCAAAACTTAGCAGAGTTAAGCCAACGTTTTGACCGCGACCACCCAGCAGACATTTTTGTGCCGGAAAACCGCCAACAAATGCGCCACCTATTCGAAGGCGTATTCACCCGTTTTCCTCCATTGCCACACGCCATTGATGAGCAAATCTATCAACGCTATTTCGCCCAATGGCAAGAGCAAAAGCGCAAGTTGATTGATAGCTTACCCAGCTATCGCGATCAGCTCGCGCCGCAAGTCGATCCCAAATTAATGCCACCCACCCTATTAGTTTGGGGTGAAAATGACCGCGTATTTCCGTTGGAGCAAGGCAAGCAATTATCCCGCTATTTGGATGCACCCATGGTGGTAATTCCTGAAGCGCCTCATAACATTAGCAATGAGCACCCTGCCACAGTTAGCCAAGCTATCGAGTTATTTATTCAATAATGCCAAACTTTATTAATAGGCTTGCCATCGCAGCCCAGCAGCGCCTTACAACACTGATTACTTTGCTCTTGTTGAGTACGCTTAGCGCTTGCTCGTCTAGCGACTGGCAAAGCCGCAACCACCCTAGTGATGATGCCGTAGCTGCAGCCTTAACTGAACAGCCAGATATGGTGGTACTTAGCCAGCAAACGCCTCTGCAATTTAGCTTAGCAAGAATGCCTGAAGACGTGCGCCCCTGCTGCGCATTTGGCAACAACCACAAAGTGAAAGTAGGCAGTATACAAGTGCCTATGTTTCGCTACGCTAATACTTTATCGCTGGATGAAATAGGCCCACATGCTTACGAGGCCGGTACTTGGAGCTTGCAACGTGGCCAGCCTAACGGCCGCAGACACGGTGAAAACAACGGCCAAATCTATACCCTACGCGGCGGTTTTATTGACTTAGCGCACGTGCGAGATACCGCCGACAACACCGTGGCGCTGTTCCAACGCATTTACCCGCAGCTTGGCCAAGCTTTTAGTATTGAGCTGCCGCCTGAAATTGGCCCTCGTGAGTTACGTTTCCAGGCTTTTTCAATCGACCAACTAAGTCCACAGCAACGCCTAGAGCTAGCCGCACAGCTGGCGGCTCGTATGGCTTACTCAATGGCAGAAGCTCATGAGATTGCTCAATGGCATGGCTATCGCAGCTGGAAGCCTTGGTCTGAAACCGTGTCGGCCTACTCACCCGAAGATCTTTATTCGAATATGCTTGGCGCTAAAATAGGTTTGGCCTTGATAATGAACAACCTAGTCATGAGTCGCGAGCTATACAACCAGCACATGACACAATGGCTATCGGCCTCTATTACCCAGTTACACCCGGTTTCTAAAGCGCAAACCAATGCCTTTTTTGATGCTATAGATGGACATTGGTGGGACTCAAACATCGCCCTACCCAGTAAATTTATGCTGTTAAAACGTCACTACCAATTGGGCAAGCAACAAGCGCCTTACATCGTGCCACAGGCCTTAGCCCAAGCGGATGAAAGCTGGCCACTATTAGCGCCTCTTTACGCTAAGCGCTTAAGCCCCTTACCTCTTTCACTGCCAGCCACGGTTTATGGTATTGATTTAGCCGGGGTTGCTCAGCAGTGGCTAACAGTGGCGCCCAAATTCCAAGGTAGCTTTAGCCATATTCCTAAACACCTTTGGCAAAGTGGCTTTAGTAACCGTAAATTTTTAGCGATTAGTCATTTTAATCAGCTACAGGATGAAATAGAGCTACAAGCTCACTTCGACCAAGGAACCGTCAACTAAATGAAGCCATTGCGTAATCTAACGCTAAGTGTCTTATTCGGCTTTACTGGTATGGTAAGCGCTTCAGAGATGCAGGAACCCAGCGAACAAGACAATAGCGAACCTAGCTGGGTAGACAATATATTGGATAAACTTGGCGCAGATGGCGGTTATGACGACACTAAACCCATCGACTTTAGCGTGTTGCCAGGTCCCTTTTACAACCCAGAAATGTCTTTGGGTGTGGGGATATCGGCAATTGGTTTATATCAAGTCGATAAAGATGATCAGGTTAGCCAAACCTCGTCATTGGTGATTAACGGCTTTGCCTCAATAAACGGTTCTATGGGCGTGGTGATTGATAATCGCAGCTTCTTAAAAGAAGACCAATGGCGGCTCTATGTAGATGCTGAAATCGCCGACGCTCCCGACGTGTTTTATGGTGTGGGTTATCAAGAAAATCACCAAAGTGATAACAAGGTCGACTTCAATCATCGTCAGTTTTCATTGCGCCCCACTTTGTTAAAACGGGTGGCGGATTCGTCATTTATTGGTGGTGGCTTTGATTTTAGTTACGCCAAGGCAAATAACATTGAGACAAACGATAGCTTGGTTGATAGCTCGATACTTGATGAAAGTTCCACTGCGGTGGGGTTAACCTTTAAAGGCAACTACGATACGCGCGACGTGGTGAGGAATCCTTACAACGGGCGTTTGATAGAACTAGATGCTGGCTTTTACCACCCTTCTTTTGGCAGTAGTGAAAATTTTCGCACCTTAAACCTTAACTACAGCGAATACCTGCAGATGGGCCCAAGGGATAGCGTATTTGCTTGGCAATTTAAAAGCCGCTTCACCAACGGTGACGTGCCTTGGCATATGCTGTCTACTGTGGGTGGAGGTTCAGCCTTACGTGGCTATGCCACTGGCCGCTATCGCGACAAACAAATGCTAATGAGCCAAGCCGAATACCGTTGGGACCTGCCCGGTCGACATGGCATGGTATTTTGGCTCGGTGCAGGCGCTGTCGCGCCAGAGGTTGATCAATTCAGCTCTCAAGAAATCTTACCAAACGCAGGTTTTGGTTATCGCTTTGAAGTAAAAAGCCGCGTTAACTTGCGCTTAGATATGGGCTTTGGCGACGGTGAAAGAGGCTTCTATTTCAACGTAGACGAGGCATTTTAAATCAACTTAAATTAGGGCGAGGAGTTTTCCACTTAGGAATGCTTTGCATTTGGTATAATGAATTTATACACTTCGCCCTCGCCATAGGCAGTTGTAATGGAGCGCATAAATGAAGCAATCAGAAAACCCTAGCAGTATTCGCACTCGAGTCCCCTTTCAGGTGGGCCGACGTAGTGATATTCCTGCAGAAATGCTGTCATTTACCGCACTTAATAGCGACAAAGAACACGTAGCCTTGGTATTCAAAAATGCCGATAGCCAACAAACCACACCTTTAGTACGCATTCATTCAGAGTGTTTAACTGGTGATGTATTTGGTTCATCACGGTGTGATTGTGGTGAACAGCTCAATGAAGCCATTGAGAAAATGGCTGAACAAGGCGGCATTATTTTATATATGCGCCAAGAAGGCCGCGGCATTGGTTTATACAACAAGCTAGATGCTTATCAATTACAGATCAAAGGCATAGACACCTACTCAGCCAATAACCAACTGGGTTTTGACGACGACTTACGTGACTTTAGCGAAGCCGCACAAATGCTTAAAGCAATGGGCGTGTCACAGCTTAAGTTGTTGAGTAACAATCCGCGTAAACAAACCGCGCTTGAAGAAAATGGCATTAAGGTTACCGAACTAGAAAGCACTGGTGTTTACCGTAAAGTAGACAACCACTACTACCTAGAAACCAAAGCTAGCCGTGGCAAACACCGCTTAAAGCTAACCAAAGACATCTTGTCTTCTTAACGTTTCTAAGTAAACCGCAAGAATCTATAAAAAGCGCCATTCATAGCAAGCGTTTGTAATACTTCTCAGCCTAATCTTGAGACACTACACTTTTAGTCATTCTCGTTTAACGAGTGAACAAGGAGTGTTGGCATGATTGCGTTTATCTACATCGCCACAGTGTTTATTTGGGGCACCACTTGGTTAGCCATTGCCTATCAAATTGGCGATGTTCCCATCGCAAACTCCATTATGTACCGTTTTGCCATTGCCGCGTTGGTATTAATGGTGTTTCTAGTATTAAGCCGCCGCTTACAATCACTTAACCTTAAACAGCACCTAAGCTGTTTACTGTTGGGTTTATGCTTGTTTAGCTGTAACTTCATGTTGTTTTACCACGCAGCTCAATACATTCCTAGCGGGCTCATCTCAATTATTTTCTCTATTGCGACCATTATGAACATGGCCAATAGCTGGCTATTTCATGGCCAAAAGCCCAGCTTACGTTTAATCAGTGGCGGGATACTAGGCATTAGCGGCATTGTATTGCTGTTCTACCCAGATATGCGCCAAAGTGATACCGCCAGCCAACAGCTCATGGGCTTATTAATGGCGCTAGCGGGCACTTACTGTTTCTCCTTAGGCAATATGCTGTCGGCTAAGCAACAAAAACAAGGCTTGTCGGTATTGTCGGTGAATGGTTATGGCATGGCTTACGGTGCAATGTTGTTGCTGTTATGGGGTTTAATCAGTGGTGAAGATTTTGCTTTTAGCAACGAGCCCTTGTACCTAGGTAGTTTGCTATATCTAGCCATTGTAGGTTCGGTACTTGGTTTTAGCTTTTACTTAGTGCTAGTGGGCCGCCTAGGGCCACAAAAAGCCGCCTATGCTACGGTTTTGTTTCCAGTGGTTGCTTTGGGTTTATCCACCCTATTTGAAGGCTACCAATGGACACCCGTTGCACTAATGGGCGTGGCGACTGTGCTGCTGGGTAACTTGTTGGTCTTTACTAAAGGTAATCCCTTGCACCTGTTACGATCCAAGCAAGCAAAAGCGAGCTAACCGACGAACCAGCACCCTTTGCATGGCGTTAAACTGAGCTGTTGCCAAGCAGCGCAGTGAGTAAGGTCATGCTATCCGATAGTATTATTAATATTAAGAATAAGATGCACTATAATGACTAAGTTATTAATTTGCAGGGATAGCAACTATGCTTAGCTCGATCTCGATTCGCAAGAAATTATTTGTATTGCCAGTGCTACTCGCTGCAGCCATGTTAGGTGAAGTGATTCTAGTGACCAGTTCACTGAAACAAAATCACGCAGACGCCTTAATAGTAAATGTTGCTGGTCGCCAGCGAATGCTAACCAAAAAATTCTCTGCTGAAGAGTTGTTTAGAAGCACTCAAAAAGACCAACAGTTACCCGGTTTATTGGCAGCTGACAAAACCGTGGCCCTTTATCAGCAATCACTTAAAGCCCTGCTACAAGGTGGCCGAACCTTCTCCGATATAGGCATGACAAGCGCGATAGAGCTGCCTCGGCCTAATCACCAGCCGTTTATTGACCAGCTACGCCAAGTAGATTCTTTATGGAAAACGCAGCTAAGTGCTGCCGCCAGCTTGCAACAAAATCCCTCAACGCAAAATGCCGAAGCATTTCTTGCAGCCAACCATAAAAGCATGGCGGCGATGAACAAAGCCGTGTTGATCTACGCCGATCACGCTGAACACAAACTCAATAGCCTAGTGAACAACAGTATTGGTCTGGCGCTAGTCATGGTGTTATTGAGTTCAATAGTGGCGTGGGTTGTGATTAGAGATACCACCATTCCAGTAAATTCCTTAGTTGCTATTAGTCGAAAAATTAGCCGCGGCGATTTAAAATCGGATCCTGAGCTAAACAGTATCATCAGCAAAAATGAGCTTGGAATGTTAGCCCATCACATTGAGTTGATGCGCCAATCACTACAAGAAGCACTAGGTGAAATTCAACAAGCTTCTAGCAGTATTAATTTGTCGTCTAACCAAGTATCAGAGCTATCAACCCAAATAAGCCAAGCGAATAGGAACGAACAGCAGCGCTTTAGTAACATGTATGAAAATTCGCAAACGCTTGAGGAATCAACATCACGCCTCAGTGAAATTGCCGCCGAAACCCTAACCATGGTCACCCAGTGTAATCAGCTGTCCACTAACGCCTCTGCACTCGTGGGTCAAAACATCTCGATGATGACCACCACTTCTGAAGAAACCACGCGAGCCAGTAGTTTTATTCAAGAACTAAGTGGCACCGCCGAAGAAGTGTACGGCATTGTAGATTCTATTCGAGGCATTGCAGACCAAACTAACTTACTGGCTTTAAATGCTGCTATTGAGGCCGCGCGTGCTGGCGAACAAGGCCGAGGCTTTGCGGTTGTGGCTGACGAAGTACGTAATTTAGCGGCGCGAACAGGCAGCTCTACCAACGAAATTTCTAAGCTTATTACCCAGCTTACAGAGGGTGTTAAGCAAGTGGTTAATAGCATGGGTGAAGTGACCAGCAAAGTGGAACAGAGCCGCGAAACCTCTCAACAAACCGAGCAAGGCATTATTGAGGTAACAGAGAAGATTCAATTGGTGGCCGAGGCGCAGCAAAACATTGATGAACAAGTTGAGAACCAAAACCAACAATTAGCTATTCTTAAGCAGACTCAAAGTGATCTGCAAGAAATCATCGAAGAAAGCCACAACAAGTCAGAAACCTCTGCCTTAGTGGCTGGTCAACTCGCTAAAGTGGCGAATAATGTTACCGATTTACTGCAACGCTTCTCGTTAGATAGCAATCTAAAAGCAGAAACCAAACAGAAAGATGAGAAACGCAGCCACCCTCGAGTGCCTACAGGCTTACATTTTACAATGACTCAAGGCCGCGAGCGGGCGCAAGGCTTAACTCAAGACATCAGCTTGGGCGGCGTAAGCGTTATTGTACCAAGTAACTTGCCAATACAAAGCAATCAACCCTTGGTGTTAAACCTGTCGTATCTGCACAAAGGCCGCAATAAACAGTTTGATATTGCCGGTCAAATTATCGAGAAGAAAACCACAAAAGGGCAGCAGAAGTTACAACTGCATATACGATTTGAGCAAACCAATGCCCAACAGAAACTCGCCTTAGAAGAAATATTTGAAGAGCACGGCCGTAAGAGTAACTTTGAATTGTCTGCAGCTAAAGACAGCTATGTAGACCCACATACCAACGCAGTGCAATACAGCTCATAATCTATTTATTGCCCATATAGAAACGACAAAACCCGCTAGTAAGCGGGTTTTGTTTGTAAACGAGCCAACACCTAAACTAGCAGCATGAAGAAGAACTAAAGTGCACTTCAACTCTTCGCCCATTAGTTGTAGCGTGATTTAAATAGTACCAACCATATTGCTTCATCAAGCGCTCGGTTAGCTCTAAGCCCAGCCCAAAACCCAAATCATCATTATGCGTATCATCAGACAAGTTGTGGTTGATGATCACCAGCTTTTCTTGCTGCTGTTCAATCTTAACTTCTCCTGAATAAGTATGTTGAAATGCATTACGATTAAGGTTGCTAATGACAATTCTACATAAGCCCATTGGCTAACATGTTGATTGCTCGATAATTTTTCCCACAGGGACTCAGACAAGGTAACCAGAAGCGCCTCCCCCCGCAGCAAACGACATTGTTAAACTTTTATAAGGTAGCCACTATGCTAAGGTGATTATCCCATTGCAGCGCCGTGTGTTGACGTTTTAACTTATTCGATGTTTGGAGCAGCTGCCCTTGGCCGGTTGAGGCCACCCAACCTTTCTCATGCACCGCTAAACCACATACATCATCAACTTGTATTAGCTGTTGAAGCTCTCTGTCAGCTTCAGACCAGGCCGCTAGTTTAGCGCCTCGCGGGGAGCTCGCTAACACAGTGCCATTACTGCACACCACACTGCCAATATAGTGTTCAAACAAAGACCAATAATCCGCATCGGGATCTAAGGCTTGGCAGGCTTGCTCGCCTTTGTGGGAGTAGATTAGCGAGCGAACTGTTTGTTTAGGGTTTTGCCCTTGGCATGCCAGCCACACAGTATCTGTTTGCGGCGAATAACTAAGATGACGAATACTTAACTGTGAATTATCTAGGCTACGGCTAAGCAATTGCTCACCCGATTCACTGTTTAAATACACTAACGCAGGCTGCATATCATCAAGATTAAGTTTGTCTCTACCTTGAGTATGAATACCGCCTACAGCCACCACCAAACGTTTGCTCGGCAGGAGTAATAATTGGTGGGGGCCTAAACCAGCGAGTGGCCATGTTTGGCTTAGTTGCCACGTATTATCCTGTTGTAAATATACCAATATAGCCCCTTGGCTATTAGCGGTATAACCTGCGGTAACGTAAAGCTTGTTTGCATCTTCAGAGAACACCGCATGCCCGTAAAAATGCATTTTAGCTGGCGGTTCAAGCACTTGAGTTTGCTGGCCAGTTTTTGGTTCAAACATTGCGATGTAGTGACCGGGACGACGCGCGATACACGCGGCAACGGGCTGAGGAGTATTCGCTACCGCTACATAATGACCACGGGCAGGCAAATCTAGCTGATAACGCAAATCGCCATTGCTAGCCATTGCGCTGAGTTGGTGTTTACCGTGTTGCTTGGTGCAGCCTAACAATAGGTATTCTTCGGCCTGCGCGCCCTCACGCGTTAAAGCATAAGCAATGCCTGCAGGACTGAATAAACTGGCTCCCGCAGCTAAGCTCAACATCTGTTGCAACAAGCTACGGCGGCTAAGTTTAGTCGCCATCGTTATTATTAAACCCTAACTCTATCTCTAAAGCCTGCGGGATTTGATTAGCAAACAAGCTATCTAACTTGGCGAGCTTAGGCTCGGCCAATTGCCACGCCTCTAGCGATGCATTATCACCGCTGGGTTCTTGGCTTGGCATTAACGGGAGTAAGTCGTTAAATTGCCCACTCACTTGTTTAGCCAACTTTGCGTCAACACTGCTTAAGTACAGCGCTAAGTCTTGCTCGTATCTGTTATGCAGCAATACTAATTGCTCGGCCAATAATTGAGCACTAATGTCGGCGCGCCACGCTTCGCCTTGATAAGGGCGCAGACGCTGGTGTTTGGCCGAGTACATGGCGCGATACTTACGTAACATCACGCTAGTTTGTAGCCGGTAACTATTGAGTACATCGCTGCGCAGTTGAGCTATTTCTAAGGCTGCTAATTCGCTACTTTGCAGGCCACCGTGCACCTGCTCTATCGCACTAACATAGCGGCTTATTGTGCCCGGTAATAACGAGCAACGTTGATGATCGCTAATTGCTTCAAACAACAAATACTCATGAACTCTAAGGTTACTATGCGTATCGCTTAGCGGCGCTGGCGCATTAGACAAAGCCGCTTTTACTTTGCGCCCTGTAGTATCTTTTTTGTCTGGCCAGTAACTGATTGCCCAGTTTAACTTTAAGTCGACCAACGGGCCTAACGCGCTTGATTGTAACGGCAAGTACGCTAAATAATTTTGCTTCCACATTTGCTGGGTATTTAGCAAACCTTGCACGCTTGGCTCGGCGCAGTAACGTTCAACTTGTTGTTGATAGCTGTGCGCTTGCTGAAGCAAGTTAGCACTGGCTTTAGCAATACTTATTTGCTCCTGCTGCAACCATTCTGTTTGTGATGTTTTAGCATACGCGCTGGCACAACTAAGCCCCAGAACCCCTAATACGCCTAGGGTAAGGCCGCGTAAAAACTGCTTATTCATGGTCAATCCTTAGAGTGAATTAACAAACGCCACTAGCGCCTCGCGCTGGGTTTTGTCTAATTTGGCAAAGGCTTGCTTGGCCGGTTCTGCTTCTCCGCCATGCCAAACAATCGCTTCGGTAACATTGCGAGCACGCCCGTCATGCAGTAATTGGCTGTGACCATTTACCGTTTCGGTAAGCCCCACGCCCCATAAAGGAGGGGTGCGCCACTGCTGCCCGTTGGCAAGGTACTCGCCACGGCCGTCGGCTAACTCTGGTCCCATATCATGCAACAACATATCGGTATAGGGGTAGATAATTTGCTCGCTTAATGCAGGTAAGTTATCACGCTTGGCGGTAGTAAAACTGCGTTTATGACAACTATCACAACTGACTTGGCTAAATAAGGAATCACCCAACGCCACTTGCTCGGCATCTTCAATACGGCGTTTAGGCACGGCTAAATGCCGAGTATAAAACTCAACAAACCCCAGTAGCTTGTTGCTCACCTCTGAGCCATCGGGATCTACGCCCGAGGTCGCCTTCAAACAATCGGTTTGAGCAGCAGTACAATGATCTTTGCTGAACAACAAACTCGTAATGCCTATGTCACCATTAAATGCCGCGGCGTTTTGCTGCATCAAGTTCGGTTGGCCGGCCTTCCAACCAAAACGACCAAGGGTGAATTGTTGCTGCTGCGCATCCCACACTCGGTTGGCAAGGCCTCGAATGCCATCGTTGTTGCTGTCATCTGGATCGGCATTGGCCAGTATGTCTTGCTCGCGAATACTTTCTAGCAAACCCAAACCAATCATTGGGGAGGCAATACGTGGCGAGAACATGGTATCGGGGTGCATCTCACCATAACCCAGCTGATCTACTATCAACTCAGGGTCACGTAAGGTAATGCTACTGCCATCGGCAAAGCTAAACGGTTTGTCGGTATAGGCAAAACGTACTCGTGCTTCTGGCTTAATGCCAGGGTTGGCTTGGTCTTGAATTTGGCCGCCATAAGTTGGCTCTGGCACCACTCCGTTTTGTGCCTCTGTGGCTATTTGTTCGTCGCTTACTGCGGGAATGCTAATGCGCACTAACATCGACACCGCGTTAGTAGCACCAACCGGAGCTGGGTGACCGCGGCCGTCTTTAAGGTGACAGTTCTGGCAACCATTAGTATTAAACAGCGGGCCTAAGCCATCACGCGCAATGGTAGTGGCAGGCGCGACTACCCAAGGGTTACGGAAGAAGCTGTTACCAGTACTAAAGTTAAGCCTACCTTCAAAGTCTAAGTTGGCGGCGGGCAAGGAGAAGGCATTTTCGTCGATGCGAGTAGTAGTGGTATCACCACCAGGCTTTTTAGGATTGGCAATGCTGCTAAAGCTGGTTGCTAGCAACACTAAGCCAGTTGTTAATAGAATATTTTTCACGCTCACTCTCTCCCAAGAATGGTGGAACAAAAACCACGAAAGGGAGCTTATGCTCCCTAATATTATTGAATGCTATTTTTTAGAATTCGTGGTCTGCGGTATCAGGATTCAGGTTCTCAATACCTAATACTTTTGCACTGGCTTCAATGGCGCGTGTTTGCTCCACTAACGCTAAGATGGTGCCATTAATTAAGGCATGACCATCAGTATTGCTGGCGGCGATCAACTGATCAAAGTAGACACCGCTTTGTTCGGCGCTAGCCACTAACTTGGCAGTTTCTGCCATAGACTGATTAAACATTTTGGTATTGCTGGCTGCAACAGCCGAGTCTTTTTGTTTTACCAAATCGTTCAAACTTGGGCCACTTAAGGTAGAGCCGTCTAAACGTTTGAACTGACCAAAGTAAACATTACTAATACCTTGGTTATTGTAGTAGTGCGAGTTGTGAGTATTGTCGCTAAAGCAATCGTGCTCATCTTCGGTTGAGTTGGCTTCTAGTGCAACTTTCATGCGCTCGCCCGCTAGCTCGCCCAAAGACAAACTGCCCATACCAAACATCATACGGCGTAGCGCTTGCTCGCTGGGCTCAGCTATCAATTTAGTTTGGTAATCGCCGCCTTTTTGCCACTGCTTGCTCATCCAGCTTAAGTCATCAATTAGCAGTTGAGTCACTGCCGCTAAGTAAGCCGCACGGCGTTCACAATGGCCATTGGTACAGGTGTCGCCTTTAGCGTAATCGGTGTAAGCACGCTCGCCCGCTCCTGCTTTAGTGCCATGTAAATCTTGGCCCCAAAGTAAAAACTCAACCGCATGGTAACCAGTGGCTACGTTTGCTTCAGACCCAGCCAACTCGTTTAGAGAGGCTAATAGATCTGGAGTAATATTCGTTAAATCAACGGTGTCTTCGCCCACTTGCAAGCTAGTGTTTGCCACAATGTTGGCGGTGGCGCCAGGGTTGCCCAACTCATATTGGTAGTCTGTTGCTACATAGTCGATTAAACCTTCGTCTAGCGGCCATGCATTAAGTTGTCCTTCCCATTCGTCAACCATTGGGTTACCAAAACGAAATACTTCGCTTTGTTGGTAAAAACGACGAGCATCTAACCAAGCTTGCTTAGCAGCATTTAAAGACTGTTCTGACGGGGCGTTAATTAGCTGCTGAGTAGCTGTTTGCAGTGTTACTGCGCTGCTGAGTGAATCGCTGTATACCGCGTGGGCTAACTCAGCATAGTGCTCAACAACATCATTTTGTTTTACCTCAGCGTAAGCGATATTTGCTAGCAATACTGAAGAACCGAGTACAAGTTTAAATAGACGCATTGTCTTCCTTTTCAAAATGCATATGAGAATCGTTATCATTATGTTTACCATTAAATGAAAGTAAACAAAAAAATGCATATTTGTGAAAATTAGTTAAACACTGATCCAGATAACATGCCGCAAAAACACCATAATGATGTAATTAAATTGTCATATAATTCTCGTTAAATACCCGCGCACAGTTAATTTGCTAGCAGTAAACGAGCGAAAAACACTAAGGCCAGTGAACATTTTTGCCTTAACGCCCGTTCTTATTAGTCAGTTCAACAACTTACTTGAGGGTAATTGAGATAGTATGAGCACGCTTAATGGAAAGCAGTTTTGGAAAGCATTACGCAAAAAAGGCATACCACCTTCTGTTTTTGCGATGAAAGCCAATTGTTCGTTAAACAGTGTATATAACTTGAAAGAGCGCAGTCATATTCCAGAAAAATTTGCGCTAGTGTTAGAACGATTTGCTTAGGTTTCACCTAGTGTTGTTGATAACGCGTAGAGCCTTAGACTAAGCGCAGAACAACATGCAAAAAGTACATGTAAACGCCTTAAGATACGGGTTTATAACATTGCTAGGCAATGTTATAAACCAACTAAAGTCCTGTTAAATAAGTACTATGCCAGCCTTAAAAACTATAAGTTCAAACACATAAATTTGCTATTAGGATCTTCGCTGTAATCAGCAAACGGCCCACAAAACTCAAAGCCATGTTTCAAGTACAAACCATGGGCTGGTACAAAATAGTCCATAGAACCGGTTTCAAGACTGAGTCGCTTAACGCCGCTGGTTTTTGCTTGTTCAATAAGGTGCAGTAGCACTGTAGACGCCACTCCTTGGTTCTTATAAGCGGCAGATGTTCGCATAGACTTAATCTCAGCATGCTGTTCATCAAGCTGTTTAGTGCCCCCGCAACCAGCCAGTTTGTCACCGTCCCATATTGTCCAAAACTGCACACTTGGGTGTTTTAAGCCGGATAAATCTAGGGCATGCACACTCTCTGGTGGCGAGGTAGCGTGCATATCATTAAGGTGCTCTTGCAGCAGCGCAATAATTTGTGCACCAGATAAATCATCAAGTTTAAGAGTAAAGATAAACGCTTCCTTGTGCTTGAGTGACAACAAGCCTTAATTTACAAAACCATTATTAATAAGCCAAGTCATTCAGCCCATTAAGCCAATGGGCCACTGAATGAAGGCTATACCGCTGCGGTTACCGACATCTCTACCAATATTTCTTCGCGGGCCATATGGGCTTGCACACAGGCGCGTGCTGGCGGGGTAACGTCGGCGACCCATGCATCCCATACTTTGTTCATTTCGGCAAAATCGTCCATGGTTCGCACGTAAATAGTTACGCTAAGCAATTTAGATTTGTCGGAACCCACTTTGGCTAGCAGCTCTTCCACTTTTTCTATGGTGGTTCGCGTTTGTTCGGCAATGCCATGGCTGGTGTCTTTAGCCACTTGGCCACACAAATAAACGGTGTTGTTGTGCACTACCGCTCGGCTCATGCGGGCTTTACTCTCAAAATGTTGAATAGACATGGTTAGCTCCTTATTAAAAAGGCTAGCAGTGCTAGCCTTTGTTTATCTTGTTCACTGCCTTAGCGAGCTAAAGACAACGGGTAATTGCGTTGCGCTGCCAATTGCTCGGCTAGCGATAAAACTTGGCTATAGGCCAAGCCTTGGGTGCTGTTTAATTCATTTAAGGCTGAATGCGCAAGTTTATCACCAAGCAATCCCAAATCACGGATGTTGTCGATAATTTGCTCGGCGGCGCTTAGGGCTGAAGAAAACTTAACAATCTCGGTACGCGCATAGTGGGTTTTATCAAAAGATACACTAGCTGCACGCAGGCTTGGATCACTACCCGGTATTTGTTGTGCGCCAAATAGTGGCCGCCCAGCCACACTTGCATCACTAAAACTCGGCAAGTAACGCGACATATGTTTTACCGCCTCGGCGGTACGCTGTTCTACTTCTTCAGTTTGCCAGCCTTGGGTTAACTTACGCGTAAGCATTGGGCTTAACTCTGGCTGAGCACTACTCTCGCTAGACTTTACCAAACCACCTTTAAATAAGGTGATGGTGTCGGTCATACCATGTAGCTGAAATAGACCATCTGGGTAAGGTGTTAGCTGTGCCATGCCGTTAGGTGTGCCACGCTCGCCGTGCACAATTAGCTCTGGCCAACGGCCTTGTTGGCTGGGCCAATTAGCTAAATAAGCGGCCTTAAATTCGACCATGCGACTGCGGCTAAGTTTGGCCATATCGTCGATGCTGCCACTGCGGTAACCACAGGCATTAATCAGGTAATCTACTTCTATACTGTGGTTGCCCTGCTCGCTTTGGTAATCCACTCGCCAGCGTGGTTTATCTCCTTTGAGCTGTTCGATGTGCGTTACTTTTGATTGGGTATAAACCTGGCAATTGGGCAGTTGCTCAGTCGCCAGTTTTACCATGGCTGCTACGCGCAGCAAACTTAAACCGTATTCCTGCACTTGTACAAAAGGAAACTTAAATGCCGATAAATCGAGATGTTTAGCCACTGGGATCATCCACTCATCCATTGACTGTGGCTGCTGCGGCGTTTCTCGTGTGGCTAGCTCTTCAAGCTGCTGTTTATTGTATAAACGGTAGTAATCTTCAGCAGGGCCAAGCTTTTGGTTTTGTGGATCGCTTTTAATAAGCTGCGCATAGTGAGCTTGCACCTTACGCAAACGTGGCAATAGCGCCTCTGGCTCACCAGGGTCGTTGCTCGGCACACTAATCACGGTGGGGCGCAGATTGACCGCATGCGGAAACACCCGCAAGGTATTAATTGATTGCTCAAGCAGCTTAAGGCATTGCTCGTCGGAGATTTCTCGGTACAGGTTACCGCCGGCATGTAAATGGCAAGCCGGAGGCCCATTCACTAAGCTGGGACCCGCTTCAAACAGACTAACATTGGCGCCCAACTCAGCCAGCTTAAGCGCTGCTGCTGAACCGGCGATTCCACCACCTACTACGGCGACTTGAGGCGAAGTTGAATTATTCGCCGTCACAGGGTGAGCTTGTATCACTAAATTTCATCCGCAAGTGAAAAAAACTATAACGTGATTATTCTAACTGCCGATCAGTGACATTGAAATACAATTAGCACATTTGGTTTGGGCTAAACGTTAGAAAACATAAGAGAAAGCAGATATGAAAAAGGCCAGCTAATAAGCTGGCCTTTAAAATTTGGCAGGGGCGGAGAGATTCGAACTCCCAACA
This sequence comes from Agarivorans sp. DSG3-1, assembly GCF_046774965.1. Classification (NCBI taxonomy): domain Bacteria; kingdom Pseudomonadati; phylum Pseudomonadota; class Gammaproteobacteria; order Alteromonadales; family Alteromonadaceae; genus Agarivorans; species Agarivorans sp. DSG3-1. The sequence continues at coordinate 26,371 of NZ_CP177241.1, forward strand.
TTCGGATTTGGAATCCGACGTTCTGCCATTGGAACTACGCCCCTGCAACGGAAACGAATTATACATAAGCCAGTTTAAAGGTAAAGGGCTTATCTCGTGCTTTTGTTTAAGTGGACAAAGAAGCAACACTTTCTGTTCAAAATCAGTGAAAATGCTGAAAATTCAGTCAAAAAAATTCAAACAGCAGGTTAGCTGTATATTTTTTAACTCACGCACATTTCACCTCTATGCATGTTGCGTTTTTGTTAATGCACTTTCAGTATCGCTAAGTGGACAGACCTGTTTTACCTCACTCACTACACTAAGAGCCCAATTATGCTAAACCCAGTTGAGATATACGGACATATCTTTAAACCGCGCAGCGCTATTGCCGAGGATCAACAGCAAGCGATTAAGACTCTGTTGTTTTACTTATTTTTTGGTTTATTGGTCGGTATTTACAGCGCCTTTAAATGGCAGAAATATGAGCACCAAGCGCTGATATTTAGCTCTTTGGCGTTGATTGTTATCGCCCTTGTGGCAAGTGGTTTATTGCGCGCAGGCTGGCACTATTTGCTGGTAGGCAATTTGGCCTTAAGTGGGATGGTATTGCATGCCATGAATATCATCTATCAATCGGGTGGCTTGCTTGACTCTCCCCACTTGTATTGGCTACCCACCCTCTCTCTACTGAGCTACCTTGCCACAAACCGCTTATGGGGCAATGTATGGACAGCCATATTATTCTGTTTAGGTTTGGCGATGTTGCTTGCTCATTTTAACGGGGCGAGCTTTCCGCAGATGCAATTGCCTGAAAAGGCGATGACCATTGAGTTATTCTCAGGCTTTCTATTACCGCTGTTATTACTGTGGATAGGCCAAAACTATGCATTACGCTTGCGCGATCAGGCCTATCAACAAGCCAAACAAGCACAGCTGACCAACCAGAATATCGCCCAAGCCTCTGAACATTCTAAGCACCAATTACAACAAGTGGTGGAACACGCCAGCGATAGCTCGACCCAGTTAGTAAGTTCGGCTACGGATATGTCGAGCACAGTGCAGGAAATGAACAATAAAGCCGCTCAAATTGCCCAAAGTTCAGCTGATCAACATCAATCTATTAGCCAGATAAACCAAAACCTGTCTCAAATGGAAAAAGTATTAGCGCAAGCTAACCAAGCTACCGAGCAGTTATTAGGGCTTTCTCAGCAAGCATCAGGGAACGCTGAGGAAAGCGCTCAAGCGATTAGCCAAACCGAGCATTCAATGCAAAAAATCCTCAGTAGTAATCAACAAATAAACAGCGTGACCGACATTATTAGCGACATTGCCAATCAAACCAACCTATTGGCGTTAAACGCTGCGATAGAAGCAGCCCGAGCTGGCGAGCAAGGGCGTGGGTTTTCGGTGGTAGCCGACCAAGTAAGAGAGCTAAGCCAGCGCAGTAGCCAGTCAACTCAGCAAATCCGCAGTTTATTAGAAACCTGTTCCGCTGATGTGCAACAAGGTCACCAAGTAGTGGAACAAAGCGGCCAAATTCTGCATAACATTATTACCCTGGTAAAAGATATTTCAGAAGGCGTAGGTCAAATGGCTCAAGTGATGCAGCAGCAAGCGGTAACAGTGGCAGAAATTATTAATGTGAGTTCGCAGGTATCTGATTTTAGTCAGCACAACTCAAAAAGCAGCTCTGCGCTGCTGGACAATACCGAACAGCTCACTGACATAGCCAACCAATTACAGGATATGGCCAGCCAACTACACCAAACTGTAGCCAGCCACCAGCGCTAAATTAAGAGGGCTGAGCCGACATTTTAGCTTTGAGATAGTCACTGTGGCTTAAGTAGATTAAATCTGACACTTGGCGGATGAGCGCTTCTTCTTGAGGGTCAATCACCCCATCGGCGTATGCGACTTTCCACAGTGCTTCGGTAAACAAATAGCGCTGTTGGTAATCGAGCTCTTTAACGTGGCGGGTAAAGTCGAATACCGAAATGGCTTGAGTAGCTTGGGTCTGCGCTTGAATAAACAAGTTCTCTGCTTCTTTGTCTGTTAACTCAAACAAGCGCTTTATCTTGCGCATAATCACCGCAGATTCACTATTGCTTTGTTGATTATCACTTTGGCTTAGTTGCACCAACAAAATGGTAGCAGCTAACTCTACATTGGGGGCATTTTCGTCTGCAGAGCCATCAATTGTGGCTTGCAGCAATTCTTTAAGCGCCTTTAGCATCGGGCTTCCTATTAACCATCATCAAGTCTTGCGAGCATAAACCACCGCTTAACAAATGCCAAATGACTAAGTGAAGATCAAAACTAAAACGCCAGAAACGAAAAAGCCTCGTCATAAGACGAGGCTTTAAATGGATGGTGCCGATTGCCGGAGTCGAACTGGCGACCTACTGATTACAAGTCAGTTGCTCTACCAACTGAGCTAAATCGGCACACTGTTGGTACTGCTGATACGCTGTATCGAGCGAGCGCTATTAAACGGATTTTCATGGTGCTTGTCAACGCTCAAAGCAAAAAAAATTGCACAAAGCGCTCAACTGCCAATTAAATAATCAATTAAGCCACTTTTTCAGCACTTAAGGCTTGTGCTTGCGGCTCAGCTAAGGCAACAGCCACCAACTCCACAGTGGTTTTTAATCGGTCGTCCCAACGGCGTAACTGTAACTGACCATCCATGGTTTCACATAACAGGGTACAGTTTTCTATCCAATCGCCGTCGTTGGCGTATACCACACCCTTTTGAAGGCTTAACTCAGGGTGATGTATATGGCCGCAAATTACCACATCTACGCCTTGCTTAACGGCCTCATTCACCACGGCATCGCGGTAACGAGCGATAGCTTCAGTGGCTTTAGCAATTTTGCTTTTGATGTAACCGGCTAACGACCAGTAGGGATACCCCATGGCGTGACGAATTTTGCTCGAAGAGCGATTAAGGAACAATAAGAAATCGTAGAGGTTATCGCCTAACTTAGCGTAAAAGCGACCGAAGCATACTTCTTCATCAAATTGGTCACCGTGCACCATCAATATCTGCTTACCCGTAATGCTGGTGTACAAATACTGCTTGCTCACTGTCACGTCGGCGAGATCCATACCGTCGTATGCCTTAAATAATTGATCATGATTACCGGGGATATACACCACTTCACACGCGCTTTTGGCTAAATTCATTAAGTGCTGCAACACTTGATTGTGAGATTCGGGCCAATAAACTCTGCGCTTAAGCGCCCAAACATCCACAATATCTCCCACTAAGAAGATACGTTTCGCTTTAGTTTGTTGTAACAGTTGCAGCAGCATTTCGGCTTTGCAGTCTTTACAACCAAGGTGAATATCTGAAAGCCATAAGCTTTGATAGATCTGTTTAGTAGCCATACGATTCGCCAAACTATCCTTGTTAAGGTTAATCTAAGAGGGATAGTTGACCAAAAAGTGACGCTTTGATTGCAAGACTATGACAGAAATATCATTGCCAAGTTAAACGCCTTTGTTTAGTGTACTAAACTCAATTAGGCTACCTAGTAGCAAATTGGATTGCGACCAAGATCTCGGAGTAGATAGTGACACCTAATTTTCCACATCGCCCTTTGTCCATTGCCACTATTGGCGGCGGCAGTGGCCACTTTGTACTGCTGTCGGCACTGAGAGATGCCGATCACCTAGCGATTAGCGCCATAGTATCAATGACCGATAGCGGTGGCAGCACAGGGCGCTTACGCGATGAGCTAGGCATACTTCCTCCAGGCGATATTCTTAAGTGCGTATTAGCACTTTCTCCTTACCGAGAGCTCGCCCGTAAACTCCTTTTAAAACGCTTTACCAAAGGTAAACGCTTATCAGGCCACAGTGCTGGCAATATGTTGTTAACCATGTTGTCTCAATACAGTGGTTCGTTTTCTGAAGGCATTCAAGGTTTAGCCCAAATGCTAGATGTTGAAGGCGAGATTCTGCCCGTTACCATTGATAAATCCACATTGGTCGCAGAGCTAACGAGCGGCGAGCGTATTTTTGGTGAAAGCGCTATCGATTTACCCCGCGGTGACCAGCGCGAAAAAATCGCCAATGTATTTTTAGTGCCCCATCACGCAGAACAAGTACGCGTATATCCTCCGGTTATTGAGCGCATCAATACGGTTGAAGCAATTGTATTAGGCCCTGGCGACCTATTTACCAGCATTATCCCTAATTTATTAGTACCCGGAGTAAAACAAGCCATTGTAAACAGCAAAGCAAAGCTGGTGTACGTGAGTAATATCATGACTAAGTTTGGCGAAACCGATGGCTATAATTTAGAGCACTTTATCTCTGACTTAGAGCATTACCTTGGCCGCTCACTTGACGCTATCGTAGTAAACAATCACATTCCCAGCGATGAGATGATCGCTAGCTACAATTTAGAGCGCGCCCAAGTAGTAGACGTTGAAGATTTGAGTACTCTTCAGCAAAAGTACCAAGTGATTTACGCAGATTTAATTGATGAAGACAGTGACATAGTGCGCCACGATTCTGCCAAGCTGGCCTGTGCTTTATTACCGTATTTAAATGGCTTGAAAGACAATACCTTATCCTTAGTTAAAGCTAGCGGAACTGAGGGCTAAGGCTAGTACCTCCCGCAAAAGCTGAATCAGGCATTCGCTGTATTAAACCATCTAGCTCGTTGAATACTGGGCGTAAAGCAGGCTCATACTTACCTTGCCAGCGCCACATCCACACATCTTGCCCTTGAGTCCATTGAATCAGCTTTTCGTTGCCCTGCTCACCCCAATTAGGCGAAGCAATTTGCTTGGGAACTTGAGTTAATAGCGCATAAATGTCTGAACAGACCAACATAGAAAGCTGCTGTACTGATTCACTGGTAGCAATTTGGTCGTTAAAGGTTTGGCGTAGCGAATAACGGAGGTTCTCGCAATCAACATTAAGCGTAGTGCTGCCATCAGGGCGATGAAACACGAAACTTAATTGGAAAGCGGGCGCATTTTTATCAAATAGCGCCACCCAGGTAGTAGCCCCACTGACCAATACAATAACTGCACCCAATACTAGCGTTCCCCAATAGCGTGACTTCTTTGCCATACCTTGCTCGCTCTCTTCCCTGATAGTTTGAAATTATCATCGAGGTAAAAACGCCCCCCCGAACACCACCCTTTTAATGTGGTTACTGTGTAAAGGTAGGGCAGAAAGAGGGTCTTGAAAAGCCTTTTTTTGACAAAAGACTCAATTTATAATTTTATCTCCTTGTGGATAAATTTAATTAAATGAATGAAAAGAACTGCTTACTAAAAGTGCTAAAAGTTGGTGCAGAATATTCAGCGATGAAAAAAATAAAAAAAAACTTTTATACTGATATGACCACCCTATGAGTAAATTTTGCTAAAATCGCCGGTCGCCGAGTTAAGCAAGTGAATCGAATATGAATTTAAGCCAATATTTTAGCCGTGAAGATCAACAGTTTGTTTTTAGTCGACAACAAGCCTGTGACTTCGCCAAAGGAGTCGCGAACGACTTCAACGCCATTCACGATGCAGACTCGTCACGCTTTTGTGTGCCGGGCGACTTATTGTTTTCAGTTATGCTAAGTGAACTAGGTCTTAACCAAGATATGCAGTTTACCTTTGCAGGGATGGTGACAGATGGTGTCCCACTAAGCATCAAGCAACAACAAGATGCTTGTCAGCTCGTCGACCAGAACGACAAAGAATACCTACAGCTCACCCGCAGCGGTGACAACTTAAAAGACCAAGCCATTATTGGTGACTTAATTAAAGATTACGTGCGCTTTTCTGGCCAAAATTTCCCGCATATTCTGGTGCCTCTACTGGAAGAACAAGGCCTAATGCTCAACCGTAAACGCCCTTTAGTCATATACGAGAACATGAGTTTACATTTTGAACGCTTACCCACTTGTTCCCCTCAGCTTGAATTTGCTGGCGGTGAGTTTATCCCTAATGGTAAACGCGGTGTTGCCATACTTAAGTTTGTGATTAGTGAAGCGGGCGAAACCATTGGCACCGGTCAAAAACGCATGGTAATAGGCAGCTTACTGCCTTATGAAAAAGCTGAAAGCGATATTCTCATCGCCAACTATGATGGCTGCCGCCAAGCCTTTCTAAAACGCCAACAAGGCTAAGCTAAACAAGTAAAAATATAAAAGCGCTTCTGGCGCTTTTATTTTATGTGCGATAAAGGCAATGCGGTATTGTTTAAGACTTGCTGTAATACAAAGCTTGAACGCACACCTGTTACTCCGTCTATACGAGTCAGTTTACCCAGTAAAAAGGCTTGGTAATGATCCATATCCGGTACCACAACTTTTAGCTGATAATCTGCATCGGTACCGGTAACCAATACACACTCCATCACTTCTTCGTAAGCGCTGATGATCTTTTGAAAGTTTTCGAAGCGCTCTGGTGTATGCCTATCCATAGAGATATGAATATAGGCGGTAAGGTTTAAATTAAGTTTCTTTTCATTGAGCAGAGTAACGTGCTTGGCTATAAGCCCAGCATCTTCAAGGGCTTTTACTCGCCTTGAACAAGGCGAAGGCGATAAACCTATTTGCTCCGCCAACTCAAGATTACTAATCCGACCGTTTTTTTGCATCAGGTCCAAAATCTTTTTGTCGGTGCGATCTAAGCGCATTTATCACCTCATCATTAACGTCCATTAAACTTGAGGTTTATTTCACCTCATTATCGGAAAATAAACAACAGTTGTTGCTCAATAAGCTTATATACCAACAATCTTAGCAAACACTCGCCCCCTATATTTAATTACACTAATCACAGTGAAAAATACAAGGGAACAACAACAAGCTTACCCGTTTGCTTGTGACTAACACGCTCACTCAGCATGTTAAGCCCACTCTAAAAGGCATTTACCCAATGTCCGCTAAGAGAGCAGTGATTACCCATCACCTACGTATCCAAACTAAACAAAGGCGGCCTAGGCCGCCTTTTTGTTTAATCTTTTAGCAGTTGTTGTACGGCATTTAGCCGATGCCCAATTATTTCATTTTTTTTACCATTTTCGGTTGACTTAAACCGGTAAAATTCGTTTAATAGCGCCCGTCGCCCGGATAGCTCAGTCGGTAGAGCAGAGGATTGAAAATCCTCGTGTCGGTGGTTCGATTCCGCCTCCGGGCACCACCTTTAAAAAGCCTGCATTTATGCAGGCTTTTTTCGTTTCAGGCCTGCAAACTCTGGCGTTAATTTACGCTATCGCTTTAGCTTTCATCTCGCTACACTCTACCTAACTGTTTTCAGTGAAACGCTCACTATTTCAAGGAATGAAATATGCGCCTACCCGCAATACTTAGCTCAATACCCTTGTTGTTCTCAATGGGCAACGCTCACGCCGATTTTTTCGAGCAGTTTGTTGATCCCACCGACGGAAGAATGGATGCCAGCCAATGGCTAATGGACAATGCTGTGGGCTTTTTACCGGTGCCTATCATTATTACCGACCCCGCGGTGGGTTACGGTGGCGGCCTGGTTTTGGCATTTTTCCATGAGAATGAAGAGCGCCAAAACAATCTCGTTGAAGATGAAGATCCCAATGCCCCCCTCAAACTAACTCCCAGCGTTTCAGGTTTACTTGGCTTAGCCACAGAGAACGGTACACGCGGCGCTGGCGCTTTTCACATGGGTATATGGAAACAAGACACTATTCGTTACATTGGCGCTATCGCTGGGGTAGATGCCAATATCGACAGCTTTCGCTTACCGAGTGATGGGATTATTGGCGATATACCGATTAGAGTGAACCTTAAAGGCACTTATTTACTTCAACAAATCCGTTTTCGTTTAGGTGATAGCCCTTGGTTTGCAGGCGCAAAATACTCGTATTTAGACAGTGATAGTGAATTCTCTATCGGTGAATTACCTGATTACTTAAAACCACAGTTAAGCATGAAAGATGGCGGCTTAGCCCTATTGCTTAACTACGATACACGCGACAACTCTTTTAGCCCCAACCAAGGTTTATATGGCAACGTAAGTTACGCCAAGCATGCCGAGTACTTTGGCGGAGATAAAGACTACGCGATTGCCTCTGGCGAGTTTTCAGGCTTTAGCTATTTAGGTGGCAAATTTCAAGGTTCAGCGAGGCTTTCGGCATCGAGTGCCCATGGTGATACACCATATTATGCCCTGCCCTTTATTGATATGCGCGGTATTCCAGCCATGCGCTATCAAGGAGAGCGCATGGCAACCTTACAGGGAGAACTGCGCTACGACTTTGATGCGCGCTGGTCAGGGGTAGTATTTGGCGGTCTAGGCCAAGCATTTAATGCAGAGCAACACTTAGGAGATACCCCCAACCGCTATGCCAAAGGCATTGGCTTTCGTTACTTAATGGCAAGGCGTTTTAACTTACGCACGGGTATTGATGTCGCTCGCGGCCCAGAAGACACTACCGTTCACTTTATAGTTGGTGCAGGTTGGTCTGATTTTTAAACTAAAAAGCACCAAATGTTGACTTTTTGTTAACAACAAGCTCTACTGGTAAGACCTCTTAACTAAGGAATAGTTATGCTTCCCAGTATTCGCAAGGCCAACCTAATGCTCAGCTTGTTTGGCATGTTTAAGGTTCCGTTAATTTGGTACTGCCGCCCCAAGATTTTGGCCATGGACGAACAAAAAGTAGTGGTAAAAATCCCACTTAAACGCCGTACTAAAAATCACTTAAACAGCATGTACTTTGGCACCTTAGCTGTGGGAGCGGATGTAGCCGGTGGCTTTTTAGCCATTGCAAAAGCTGAACAACATGGCAAAAAGGTGTCTTTGGCTTTTAAAGCAGTAGAGGGGAAATTTTTAAAACGCCCTGAAGCCGATGTGATTTTTACCTGCACCGACGGTTTACTGATTGATCAAATGCTTGAGAAAACTATGGCCAGTGGCGAACGTGTAAACCAAGCTGTTACTATCGATGCCACATGCCCAAGCATTAGTGGTGACGACATTGTAGCGACCTTCTCACTCACCTTGTCACTTAAAGCGGTTCAATAAATTCATCGCGATACTTACCGGTTAAGTGTCGCATTCATAACTTTTTCGAACTTGGCTTAACAATCGACGCTGTTCATTCTACCTCCCAGCTCCCTCTTTTAAAAACGCCCCTTTAATAACGCCCTTTTGCAAAGTGCAAGTACTGCTGATGCCTCCGCTTAGAAAGCTCATGTATACCTTCTAACACACTGAATAATTTAGAGATAAAAAACATGGCACGAAATTGGATATGACTTACTCAACAAGGCCTGTTTAGGCCACTAGTAAGTTACCGAGGTACACCATGAAATCAGCAAAAAGTCGCAAACTAAACCAGTTAACTATCGGTTTTGTTGTTATTGCCGCAGTGCTTAGCTTCTCCAGCCACGCAGGTATTATTTATACGATTGAAGCACCAGGGATTCAGAGCTCGCAGGTGGGCGGGACCTTAAAAACTGAAACCTTTGACAGCTTAGCTAAAAGTGGCCTGAACAACGGTTATCAAACCGATTTTGGCGATTACTCCGTCGATAAAGGTACTGCAAAAGTGGTGAATTTCGGTGTTTATGGTGGCGCTTATGGTGAAGGTAAGTACTTATTTATTCCTAATAAAAGTTCAGTGAACTTAGATTTTAACCAAGCCATGGGATACTTTGGATTTTGGTGGAGCGCAGGAGATAGCGGGAATCAACTCAGCATTACTACTCAATCTGAAAGCTTAAGCTTTGTTACTAACCAAATTTTAGATGCGGCAGTATTAGAACCCGAACATTACGGTAGCCCAACCAGCGTAAGCGGAAACAAACGCGAACCATACGGCTATGTGAACCTATTTGCAGAAAGCGAAGCCGACAAAATTACGTCTATTCAATTTTTTGGCCGTAATTTCGAAACCGACAATCACAGCGCAAGCTTGCAGCTGCAAACCATCACTGGACGTTCGTTATCGCCAGCTACTGTGCCAGAACCAAAAACATGGTGGCTAGTCAGCTTAGGATTGGTATTGTTAATGTTCAGTCGAGTAAAGCGAAACAGAAAAGCTTAACTTAACGATAACTGACACTGCTCTAAGCAACTACTTAGCTCGCTTAGAGCATCCGCTTAACCAAGCCTACTCCCATCTTCAGCACGTTTAACGCTATCTCGTTAAAAATTGTTCAACCAAATAAAGTCAATTATCGCCTCATTAATAAAAGTAAAATAACATTACAGCTTGATATATTTAACTCACGGCGACAAAATGGATAACCAATTTAATTAATTGGATAACCTGTAGAAAAATAACTATATTCACTGTGATTAAAGGACTAAACATGCGAACTGCGTTTATTCTCGCCGCTACTCTCACCGTCAGCGCTTGCGCTACAACTCAGCAAAATACTCAACTAGAAGATGCATTAGAAACAACCGGCTCGATAGAGATCATCAACCAACAAGCGCTTAGTTACCTCGCTGAAGATGCCAAAATTAGTATTCGAGGAAAAGGGTATCGCTGGACAGAAGGCCCTGTTTGGATTGCCGAACAAAACTATTTACTGTTTTCAGATATCCCCAACAACACGGTAATAAAATACCAGCCGAATCAGGGGACTTCTGTTTATTTGGCGCAGTCTGGTGCGAGCGGTTTATATGAGGGTGATTATGGTCAGGGCGCTAATGGTTTATTGCTTAATGATGAAGGCCAACTCGTCCTCCTGCAGCAGGGAGATCGCCGAGTAGCGATAATGGATGCTCCTCTTACATCACCAAAAAGCAAATTTATTACTTTGGCCAGTCACTATCAAGAAAAGCGCCTAAATAGCCCTAATGACGCGGTCTACCATAGTGACGGTAGTTTGTATTTTACCGATCCACCTTACGGCTTAAATGCCGGTATGGATGATCAACGTAAGGAGATTGATTACCAAGGTATTTACCGCTTAAGCAGCGATGGTGAAGTAAGCCTATTGGATGAGAGCGTGAATTTTCCAAACGGTATTGCATTGTCCTTAGACGAAACGACCTTATATGTTGCGGTGTCTGATGATGCCCACCCTCGCTGGTTAGCCTACGATCTTAACGCTGATGGAAGCATTGAAAATAAGCGTATGTTCTATAACGCTAAAGCGCTGATTGGTGTAGAAGGAGAGCAAGGCCTACCGGATGGTATGGTTGTGCATTCAAGTGGTAATATATTTGCGTCTGGCCCTGGTGGCGTGTGGTTGTTTAGCCCTAAAGGAGAGGTACTAGCAAAAATTCGTACCGGTAGGTTAACCGCCAATTGCACCCTTTCAGCGGATGAAAAAACACTGTTTATCACCGCTCACGATACCTTATTGTCTGTGCCACTGTTATAAGCTGAGTCTACATTAGCGGAGCAATCTCGAAGGTATATTGCTCCGTTGAATGCTGATATTAGCGGTCCCGCTATTTACTCAGTAGAATTACTTAGCAGCCACTTATTACCTTTTAAATCTAAAAAATCTCGGCCTATTTTCAACACCATAATTTTACGCTCGGCCTCACTGTCCAGATAGGCGCCCGCAGCAACCGTAGCTTGCGGACTTTTAGCTAACATTAGCCCTCCCGCCATGCGTTTCCCCGCCACTACATTGCCGCCTTCTAATACGCCCATTTCAATCACTGACGGGGCATGGAAATACCAGTAATCATCGTCTTCCGCTTCCAGCGCATACTCACCTTGTAAAAAACGTACCCCGCGCTTTCCTTGTTGAGCATTGTCTAACCACACAACTGCATCAGTAAAACTTAGGCTACGAGTTGGCATTTCTATCACACTCACTAAGCGCTCTTCAAAGCCAGAGCCCACTCCAACTGATTTACAGCCACTCAGCAGTAAAACCACTAAGCCAATCATTAGTATGCTTAGACTATTTTTATTGTTCACCACTTTACTTCCTTATTTGGGTTTGAACGCCACAATGCGCCGCCAAGCAACAAATAAACACTCCTTAACGTCACTTGCGACTCAATACTACTCAGATTTAAAGTAGCACAATTGCTATCAATGCGATTGACGAGTTAACCCATCACCTTTAAACGCATTTAATAAAACCATTTATTGCCCAATCGGCCGCTAAACCACTATTACACTGTGGTTTTATGTAAATAGCCAAAGTTCCTATTCATAAAACTATAATTAAATGCAAATGATTTTAATTCTCATTCGTATTATGTATAGTGCGCTTTAATTACACTTTACAGGATAAGGACAAAGCCTGGTTTTTATGAAAACACTCAATCGCACACTCATTGCCAACGCAATAATACTCAGCTTAAGCCCAGTAGCCATGGCTAATTCCAACAGCACCATGTTTGATGAAGTGGTAGTGTCGGCAACCCGTACTGAGCAAAACCTTAAAGATGTTTCATCTAGCGTAAGTTCTGTTAGCTCAGAGCAACTAGAGAAGCAAATGGCTAACGATTTAAACGACGTAGTACGTTATGAGCCAGGCGTTACCACAACAGGCCAAGGTAGATACGGCACTAGCGGGTTTAACATTCGGGGCCTTGATGGTAGCCGTATCAAACTGATGGTTGACGGTATTGAGCAACCAACAGCCTACAACCCAGGCGGCGACGTAATGAACAAGGGACCAAACTCCTATGAGATTGATACCTTAAGTGCTGTAGAAATTAACAAAGGCCCGGCCTCTAGTTTGTATGGTAGTGACGCCTTAGGTGGTGCGGTACTACTACGCACTAAAAATCCTGAAGATGTGTTAGACGAAGGCGATGCTAATCACGTAGCGATAAAGGCTGGCTATAACAGCTCGAACGAAGCTTACAAAACAACCCTAGAACTGGCCAAGCGTTACCAAAACTGGGAAGGCTTAGCTATTTATACGTATCGTGATGGCAGCGAAACCCAAGCCCACTCTTCTGGTGCGGACATCAATGGCCGAGATCGTGGTCAAGCCGATCCTTATGACTTTGACTCGCATAACTTGCTATTAAAAGCCAATTACCAGCTAAATGAAGCGCATACATTTGGTGTAGTTGCCGAGTTGTTCCAGCGCCAATCTAAAGGGCAAATACTGAGCAATGAAGGCTACACCATTGCACCTGGCTTTACCTATACCAATGCTAACAGTGAAGACGAAGATAGCCGCAGCCGCGTAGGATTAAATCATACCTGGACAGCCAATAATCTCGCCTTTGATGACGTGTTTTGGCAGCTAAGTCATCAACAAAGCAAGTCTGAGCACAATAACTACGACACCACCGGTTTTTACGGCAGCCGCAACCGCGAGCGTAATGGCGAAGACAGCAGTCTGCAGTTTGATGCACAATTTAATAAATTACTCGAATTTGCTCACGGTAGCCATGAGCTAAGCTATGGTTTAAGTGCCATTAATAGTGACTTTGAGCTAGATTACCGCACCCACTACTTTGATACCGGAACGGTTGATCCAGGAGCCCCAGAGGTGCCAGCAGCAGATTCCGAAAAGCGCGGCATATTTATTCAAGATCATATGTACTTACTAGATGAGCGCTTAGTAGTAACCGCAGGTCTGCGTTATGACGACTACCAAGCTACTCCAGATGCAAGCAGCGGCTTTGAGCAACATAACAGTGATGCACTTACAAAACGTTTAGGCGCGGTTTACCATTGGAACCAGCAGTTCAGTACCTTTGCGCAATACAGTGAAGGTTTTAGAGCCCCTACCCTACAAGAGCTTTATTACGCATTTGATAACAGCGGTCATGGTTACGCCACGTTATCTAACCCCAACCTTAAGCCAGAAGAGAGCCAAAGTTACGAGTTAGGTTTACGGGCAAATACCGATGCGTCTAGTATGGAACTGGTGGGTTTCTTTAACGACTACACTAACTTTATTCAATCGGTAACCGATTACAGCGATCCAAGCTACCCGGCTGGTATCACCATCAACGAAAATATTGGCGAAGCTGAGATTTACGGAGTGGAGTTTAAAGGTCACTACTGGTTAGACGATGCCTTTGGCGCGCCTAAAGGCACCTATAGCCGCTTAAGCGTGGCTTACGCACAAGGTAAAAACAAAGAAGACGGCAGCTCGCTTGATTCAGTCGCACCGCTCACTGCGGTATGGGGATTAGGTTACGATCACAGTGACGATCTTTGGGGAAGCACCTTAAACCTTACCATGGTAGCCGCCAAAAAAGACGGTGATTGGGCGGCAGAAGATAATGCCCACGCACCTGGTTACGCGTTACTTGATTTAACGGCTTATTATCAGCCAGTAAATGACTTAGTGCTGCGCGCGGGTTTGTTTAACGCTCTCGACCAAAAGTACTGGAGTTACACCGATTTAGATGGCAAAGACTCTGACTATCAAGGTTTAGACCGTTACACCCAACCCGGCAGAAACTGGGGAGTAGATGTAGCCTACAAGTTCTAGGCAACACAAACTAAAAAAGGCCAGCCGCTAGGCTAGCCTTTTTGTTTAGCTTTTAGCTTTTAGCGCTTAAGCTTGGGTATCAACCACTGCATTCAACACATCTTCTAACTGCTGATCTTCCATATTCAAAAAAGCTAATAAACCGTCATAACTCTCTTGCCAGGCTTCTTCTTCACTGTTCACACCTAACTTACGGTAAGCCACAATACGGGCAATTTTTAGAATTGCTAACATCAATAAAGACGATTTAGTCAGCTCTTGAGAACCAAATAAACCATCACTATCATGCTGATAATAAATCGCCTCTATCATTACCTTAGGTAAGCTCCATTGCTGGGCAATTAGAGCAGCAACAGTGGCATGGGTAGTCCCATATCTAATTCGCTCTTGTTCCGCCAGTTTCCCCCACCCCATCTCATTAGCTTCCGCTAGCATTCTTTCGTATTCAGGAAAAGACTGAAGCAATGCGGGCACGCCCGCTTGATGGAACAACCCTAACATGTAGGCGTTATCTTTGGCTGATTCAAACCCCAGTTCTTCTGCTGTAGCAGCTGCGCAACTGGCTAACAGATTGGCCTCTAACCAAAATGCATCCAACACCTTAGATGCCGGCATCGCTCCCTTTAAGGCCACAGCCTTAACAATAGGAAACACACGATTAATCCCTAAGGTCATCACCGCTTGGTGAATCGATTTAATCTCGTTTAGGCGACGAAAAGCCGCAGAGTTAACAATTTGTAATACTGCACCAGAGATCCCTACATCACTGGCAATGGCTTCGGCAATTACCGATACATCTGGCTCAGCTTTTTTGGTCTCTTGAGTGATAGTTAATAACACTTGAGGGCGCGGTGGAATGGTTAAATCCGCCAAAATTGCTTTTTCGGCCGCCGTTATAGTTAAGGACATATCACCTCCTGTAAAATTATTCGGCACAGAATAGATAATTTACCCAGCAATATCAAAAAGATATACAAGAGTTTTTATTCTAAATCAGTTTTTACAGCTCGCTAACAGCTGTTTAAGCGCTGCACTCCCCAAATCCTCGGTGACTTGAATATTTCGATCAGGAATCCCTTCAGGGTCTGGATGAAGTTTAGTTAACCTACTGATAGTTTTCTCACGAATTAGGTGCAAAGTGGCATACGGCGAGCGGTTAGTATAGTTACTGGGCTCATTTGCTGGTTCACCTGCAAAGCAATAATCAGGATGAAAACTTGCTAGTTGATATACCCCATCATAACCCTGCTTGCTAACGAGCTGTTCTGCCCAGTTGAGCATATCCAAATAGTCATGAAAGTCTTGCAGCGCTGGTACAATAAACATGGTGGTTTCAATGTCTGCTTGCTCATCAAGCAGTTGGCATTCTGCAATCAATTGCTGCAGCAGGTTTTCAACATCATCACTGCCATTAACTGCATACCGGATACTTCCCCGCTCTAATTCACGCTTAGCAAAAGGGCAAATGTTGTACTCAACCACAAAACTTTTGACCCACTGTTTAGTATGCTGCTGATAGTGCTCGTCGCTTAACTGAGCGGTGCTGGGTGAGTCTGTCATCTAGTTTCCTGTAGAATCATTGAGTCTTGCAATATCAAAGTATTGACGATCTTAATCTGTGACGGCTGCAGCTGTAAACCTATCTGGCAACTAAATAGTTTTCAGCCCATCACTAATGGCTATCGCCTCCCTGTAAAAGTTTAATATTTCAATCAAGTTACATAAATCATAATTGTATTATAAAACTGTATTTGCGTTAGCCATTTATGAGGCGCAGATTGATTTCACATTAATTTTACAGAGGGGGTTAGATAATGCAGTTTTCTAAACTCTGTGTTTCTTCTGCGTTAATTGCCATGTTAAGTAGCTGTGGAGGAGGCAGTGATTCACGTTCACAAGTCGTTCAATTAGACTCATTTCAAATATCCAGCTACGACTTCGTAAAAAGTGATTCAGATCTGTCTTCGATAGAAATAAAAGCCCAATACGATAGCGCAGTAGAAGGCGTGGTGAACAAAACCATTTACGATGGCCCCTTATTTGGCGGGTCGTCGCTGTCCCCCATCAATGTTATAGCTAATCCAAATAGTAGCTATACGGTAGATATGAGCTTAATCGATAGCAATAGCCAAATGGTGCTAGCCTCCGACACTATCGTTGCTTCAGACGCTGCAAAAAAACTAGTGTTTGCCTTTGGCGATACCAGCAAAAACCTTTACCAATTTTCTGCAGAAAACGCTCCAGAAAAAGACTACACAACAGAAAAAGTACCGGTGTACGTCGTTAATGCGCGAGATATGGAGCAGATGGAAAGCTACAACATCTTAGTTGATGGCTCACTTGAGGCCGACAATGTACCATTACGCAAACTATCCGCAAAACTTCTGTTATCGCCTTCGCAGCAATCAATCATGCTGAGCTTAACACGCAACGGCATTGAGCTTGATCGCTGCGAGCTAGGTACAGATTCGGATGGCGACGGCACCACAAACTGGGCAGACACCGAGTGGCTAGTAACGTTTTTACCTGAGGGGAAATGCCAACTCAATAACTTAGACATATTGAACCAAGAAACCAAGAACAACCAGGGTAATTAAGCTTAGCTAGCAGGGAGTTTTCTCGACCGCTAACGCTCGCTAAATAGGGTGAGCAACTGCGTAAGCCACTAACCAGTCGGCGAGCATACTCACTCGTTTGGAACGAAAGCGAGCAGGAGGAAACACCATCCACAATGGCTGGCTAAGCTCTTGCCAATCCTGCAGCACCGCTTCTAAACTCCCCTCAGCTAAGGCCTCACGCAAATACATCTCGTGAGTACGAATAAGGCCTAAACCTTGTAAAGCCGCTTGTTTAAGCACGTGACCATTAGGGCATGAAAAAGGCCCGCTCACCGTAGTCACTAGCTTTTGTTCCCCTTGCACAAAGGGCCACTGAGAAACCGTACCACACACGCACTGATGCTGCTTGAGTTCATCTGGATGCTTGGGCTTGCCATAACGCTCAAAATAGCTTGGACTGGCCACCACATAGGTATTCAGCTGGCTTAGTATTCGCACCTGTAAATTGGAATCCGGCAGCACCCCCATTCTAAACACGATATCAAAAGGGGAAGACAGCAAATCTTCCCGTTGTGAAGACAAGTCCAGCTCTATATCCATGTTCGGGTGTTCTTGGCGAAACGCCATTAAAGCAGGCGCCAACCACTGCTCGGCAAATATTCCCCCTAAAGAATTAATCACAACTTTACCTTGCAAGTGATGCTGTAACTGCTGAGCAGCTAACGCGCCATCCTCTAACAACTCTAAACCTTGCCGACAGCTTTGATAGTAGCGTTCACCCGCTTCGGTTAAACGTAGTTTACGGGTAGAGCGATATAAGAGCTGTACACCTAAGCGTGTTTCTAAATCACTCACTCGCTGACTAATACTAGCCTTAGAGCTGACTAATTTTTCAGCCGCAGCGGTAAAGCTTCCCTCTTCCACTACCGTGACAAAATCGAGTACGCCGCTAAACATATTAATCCAATTTTCTGAACAATTAATTTCAATAATAGTGAATTATCAAACTAAATAAAATACGTACACTATTCCAATGCTCTTTATTCAAATGGAATACCACTATGCAAAACAGACTATTAGGCAAAAGCGACTTAGCGCTCACCGAGATAGGATTAGGGTGTTGGCAGTTAGGCGGCGATTTTGGCCCGATTAGCGAGGCAGACTCGTTGGCGATTCTAGACCAAGCCTACCAAAGTGGTGTGCGCTTTTACGATACCGCCGATGTATATGGTGCTGGCTTAAGTGAGCAAGTACTTGGGAAGTTCTACCAACAGCATAACGATATTTGCATTGCGACCAAGGTAGGCCGCGATGCCAGTTTATTTCCAGACAAATATACTAAGCAAGGATTACAACAGGGCATAGAATCAAGCTTACAACGGCTAGGTGGCGATTCAATTGACTTGATTCAACTACACTGTATTCCTTACCCAGTAATGCAAGATGGTGAAGTATTTACTTGGCTACAAGATTTTAAACAACAAGGCTTAATCCAACATTACGGTGCCAGTGTCGAGTCGATGGATGAAGCGAAGCTGTGCTTGAACGATCCTCAGCTTACCAGCTTGCAACTGATCATTAATATCTTTAGGCAAGATGCACTAAGCGAAGTGCTTAATCTAGCCGAACAGAAGAATGTCGGAGTTATTGCGCGTTTACCTTATGCCAGCGGCTTGTTAAGCGGTGCGGTTACCGCACAACGAACTTTTGCCGACAGTGACCACCGTAATTACAACCAAAATGGTGCTGCCTTTCATGTAGGTGAAACCTTTGCAGGCCTACCGCTTGAAAAAGCCCTCGGCTTGCTAGAACAGCTTACTGCTCTGTTGCCAGACAACCGCTCTATGGCCGAGTGCGCCATTCGCTGGTTGCTCGACCAACCTCAAATTACCAGTGTTATAACTGGGGCCAGTAAACCACAACAGATTAATCAAAATGTTACATACGCTCAGCAAGCACCGCTAAGTAACGAGCTACACACACGTTTAGCTAATTTTTACCAACAGCACGTTAGCCCTTGGGTGCGTGGTAATCGATAACATTAGTTCACTGAGTAAAAGGAAGCGACGATGGAAATGCGACAGTTAGGACCACGGCAAGTCAGCCCAATGGGCTTAGGATGCTGGGCAATTGGCGGGCCGTTTTATGATCTCGACAACAAACCCTGCGGCTGGGGCGAAGTAGACGACAAAGTATCAATAAAAGCTATTCATGCAGGTATTGATGCGGGAATAAACTTTTTTGATACCGCTGCCGTTTACGGTGCAGGACATAGCGAGCAGGTATTAGGCCAAGCCTTAGAAGGTAAGCGCGAAAAGATAGTGTTAGCCACAAAATTCGGCGTTGACTTTGACAGCGCAAGCAAGTCAATCACTGGCAGTTTTCATGATCAACCAAGCATTATCAAGCACTGTGAAGCCAGCTTAAAACGGCTCAATACTGACTACATCGATGTCTATCAATTACACCTCAATGATTTGCCTTTAAACCATGTAGATGAGGTGCTACTTAGCCTAGAAAAACTGGTAGAAACGGGGAAGATTCGTCGCTATGGCTGGAGCACTGATCACCTAGACCGTGCTGAAGCGTTTAGCCAAGGTAAGCACTGCGCCGCCATACAGTTCCAAAACAACGTACTAGACCAAAACACGAGGCTTACTCACTTCTGTTTTGAGCATAAATTGGCGGCAATTAACCGTGGTCCCTTAGCTATGGGTCTTTTATCTGGAAAATATCATAGGCAAGCTATCTTAGATCCTAAGGATATTCGTAACATCAATCCGGAATGGCTTAAGTACTTCAACAATGGCAAAGCTTCTCCCGCGCTTTTAAGCAAACTTGAGGGCATACAATCTATTCTCACAAGCAATGGAAGAACGCTTATTCAAGGCGCGCTCGCATGGATATGGGGTTCTTCAAGTAACACTCTCCCCATACCTGGATTTAGAACAGTCGAACAAGTTGTTAGCAACGCAGAAGCGATTGAACATGGAGCTCTAAGCACCGCTCAAATGCGGGAAATTAAGCAACTACTCAACTAAAATAGAGCTAAACACCTAAATTTTAAGAAAAAATTAATATTCATCTATCGGTCATATTTCTGTAAATAACTACTGCTAAACAATGAATATAGGAAGCGACAGGATGCGAGCCCAGTTACAGTTGGAGTTTAACGATCTAATTAGACAACAAAGCATTAATACCGCTTTCCAAACAATTTGGGATCATAACAACAACCAAGCCTTAGGTTATGAAGCCCTGTCGCGCGGGCCAACAAATAGCTACTTTCACTCGCCTTTAGCGCTCTTTGAGTTTGCTCGTCAATCGAGTCAACAACATGAATTGGAACTTCTCTGCGCTCAACTCGCTAGCCAACGCTTCGATAAGCAGAATATACAGGGTCACTTATTCATAAACTTTTCGCCCGATACTTTACTGTATATTTACCAGCAGAAAGGCGCTCTCTATTTTAAGCAACTCATCCCAGCCAATGGTCAGTTAGTCATTGAGCTCACCGAGCACCTTCCCATTTGTGTAGATGAAGCTCTTCTGGAATGCGTATCAGATTTACGTAAACTGACGATTTCATTTGCTTTAGACGATTTTGGCGCAGGTTACGCAGGCATAAAGACTTGGTTACAACTCAGCCCCGAATATCTAAAGCTCGATTGTTTTTTTTGCGAACAGTTGCTTGAGAATGGCAAAGTCGGTACAGCGATTACAGCGATGGTTAACCTAGCCGAACAAATTGGCAGCCAAGTCATTGTAGAGTGCATTGAAAATGCCGAACAATACCAGCAGTTAATAAACTTAGATATCCCCTACTTACAAGGCTTTCATATTGCCCGCCCTACCTCTAAGCCAAAGCAACGTGAAACAGCACCTGCCACCCCGATTAACAGCGAACCCTATACAGCACTTTCCTTAGCAACTATAGCTAGCACTGTTGTGCCAGAACTGTCCTCAAAAGAACTGCTAAAAACAATGCTAGAAGACAAGTCTATTCACTCACTGCCGGTGGTAAATAAGCATCAACAAGTCTTAGGTTTACTTAAGCGTGAAGAGCTACTGTCTAGGTATTCAGGGCCTTACGGACACTCACTCAATCAGCGGAAGACCGTGGCCGATCTTATGGATACCAAACCTCTTATTGTTGATGTTAATACTAATTTGAGCGAGATCGGTCGTAAACTTAGTCAGCATACTGTTAGCGGTTTAGATGCCTCTTTCATTGTGACCCAAGATAATCACTATTACGGTATAGGTTTAGCCGTAGATGTGATGCGCAAGTTATCAGACTACAAACTACAACTTGCACGCTATGCAAACCCACTGACAGCTTTACCCGGTAATGTCCCCTTACAACGTAGTCTAAATAACTTAATCGCCGCTAATCAAAGCTTTGATCTTGCCTACTTTGACCTCAATAACTTCAAACCATTTAATGATATTTGTGGTTATGAACGAGGCGATCGCATGATCAAACTTGTCGCTGAGTTATTAAGATTACACCTATGCCGGCATGCACATTTTATTGGGCACCTCGGTGGCGATGACTTTATTGTGATTTTTACCCGACAAGGCTGGCAACCATCGGTACTGCAATTGCTCAATCAGTTTGATTCTCGGCGAGAACCGCTTTATCGCCAAAAAGACTTAGACGCTGGCGGAATTGTCGCTAAAGACCGCGATGGCCAGCAGCGTTTTTTTCACTTAACCGGTTTAGCTGTAGGAGTCACCCGCTGGACAAGCGCAACTCAACTCAGTATCCAAGAGTTAAGTGAACGCGCCAGCCTTGCTAAGAAGCAAGCCAAAAAAAACCATTGGTCTACCTTGTATGTTCAAGAGAGTGATGAGCGGGAAAGGGTAGAATAAAGCTCTTTTAAAAACACAGAGTAAATTGCCTCGAGCGATAAATCGCAGACAATAAAAAAGCCCGCTCATTGAGCGGGCTTAGTAATAAGAGCCTGGCGGTGGAACAGGGGCGCAGCATAGCTGCTTCCGCTTCGGCCTAAAAAAGCACGCTTTTTCCTGGCGGCCTTCGCCCTACTTGAAAGTAGCCCACTTTTTTTGTCCAATAAAAAACCCCACTGTCTTGCGACAATGGGGTCATCTAATAAGAGCCTGGCAGTGACCTACTTTCACATGGGGAAACCCCACACTATCATCGGCGCAGTTGCGTTTCACTTCTGAGTTCGGCATGGGTTCAGGTGGGTCCACAACGCTATTGCCACCAGGCAAAAACTTGTTGTCTTTAACATTCGAAAAAGCTGAAACATCCCACGAGTCTAACAAGCACTCTTGGTTTCTAAATAAGATAATCTTCATCAAACATACACACCACTTAGGTGTTGTATGGTTAAGCCTCACGGGTAATTAGTACAAGTTAGCTCAATGCCTCACAGCACTTACACACCTTGCCTATCAACGTTGTAGTCTCCAACGGCCCTTCAGGGGACTTAAAGTCCCAGTGAGAATTAATCTCAAGGCCTGCTTCCCGCTTAGATGCTTTCAGCGGTTATCAGTTCCGAACGTAGCTACTGGGCAATGCTATTGGCATAACAACCCAAACACCAGCGGTTCGTCCACTCCGGTCCTCTCGTACTAGGAGCAGCTCCCTTCAATTCTCAAACGCCCACGGCAGATAGGGACCGAACTGTCTCACGACGTTCTAAACCCAGCTCGCGTACCACTTTAAATGGCGAACAGCCATACCCTTGGGACCGACTTCAGCCCCAGGATGTGATGAGCCGACATCGAGGTGCCAAACACCGCCGTCGATATGAACTCTTGGGCGGTATCAGCCTGTTATCCCCGGAGTACCTTTTATCCGTTGAGCGATGGCCCTTCCATACAGAACCACCGGATCACTATGACCTACTTTCGTACCTGCTCGACGTGTCTGTCTCGCAGTTAAGCTGGCTTATGCCATTGCACTAACCGTACGATGTCCGACCGTACTTAGCCAACCTTCGTGCTCCTCCGTTACTCTTTGGGAGGAGACCGCCCCAGTCAAACTACCCACCAGACACTGTCCGCAATCCCGATAAGGGACCAACGTTAGAACATCAACACTACAAGGGTGGTATTTCAAGGTCGGCTCCACATCATCTAGCGACAACGCTTCAAAGCCTCCCACCTATCCTACACATGTAGGGTCAATGTTCAGTGTCAAGCTGTAGTAAAGGTTCACGGGGTCTTTCCGTCTAGCCGCGGGTACACCGCATCTTCACGGCAATTTCAATTTCACTGAGTCTCGGGTGGAGACAGCTTGGCCATCATTACGCCATTCGTGCAGGTCGGAACTTACCCGACAAGGAATTTCGCTACCTTAGGACCGTTATAGTTACGGCCGCCGTTTACCGGGGCTTCGATCAATAGCTTCGTCCAAAGACTAACCACATCAATTAACCTTCCGGCACCGGGCAGGCGTCACACCGTATACGTCATCTTTCGATTTAGCACAGTGCTGTGTTTTTAATAAACAGTTGCAGCCAACTGGTATCTGCGACTCTCAGCAGCTTAGGGAGTAAATCCCATCACCATCAAGAGCGTACCTTCTCCCGAAGTTACGGTACCATTTTGCCTAGTTCCTTCACCCGAGTTCTCTCAAGCGCCTTGGTATTCTCTACCCAACCACCTGTGTCGGTTTGGGGTACGGTTTCGTATAATCTGAAGCTTAGAGACTTTTCCTGGAAGCAGGGCATCAACCACTTCATGTCCGTAGACACTCGTCATCAATTCTCAGCCTTAGACACCCGGATTTTCCTAAGTGTCCAGCCTACAACCTTAAACATGGATAACCATCACCATGCTGGCCTAGCCTTCTCCGTCCTCCCATCGCAATTATACGAAGTACAGGAATATTAACCTGTTTCCCATCGACTACACTTTTCAGTCTCGCCTTAGGGGCCGACTCACCCTGCTCTGATTAACATTGAACAGGAAACCTTGGTCTTTCGGCGAGGGGGCTTTTCACCCCCTTTATCGTTACTCATGTCAACATTCGCACTTCTGATACCTCCAGCAAGCCTTACGACTCACCTTCAACGGCTTACAGAACGCTCCTCTACCATGCTTGAACAAGTCAAGCATCCGTAGCTTCGGTGCATAGCTTAGCCCCGTTACATCTTCCGCGCAGGCCGACTCGACCAGTGAGCTATTACGCTTTCTTTAAATGATGGCTGCTTCTAAGCCAACATCCTGGCTGTCTAAGCCTTCCCACATCGTTTCCCACTTAGCTATGACTTTGGGACCTTAGCTGACGGTCTGGGTTGTTTCCCTTTCCACGACGGACGTTAGCACCCGCCGTGTGTCTCCCGGATAGTACTTAGTGGTATTCGGAGTTTGCAAAGGGTTGGTAAGTCGGGATGACCCCCTAGCCTTAACAGTGCTCTACCCCCACTAGTATTCGTCCGAGGCGCTACCTAAATAGCTTTCGAGGAGAACCAGCTATCTCCCGGTTTGATTGGCCTTTCACCCCCAGCCACAAGTCATCCGCTAATTTTTCAACATTAGTCGGTTCGGTCCTCCAATTGGTGTTACCCAATCTTCAACCTGCCCATGGCTAGATCACCGGGTTTCGGGTCTAATCCCAGCAACTATGCGCGCAGTTAACACTCGGTTTCCCTACGGCTCCGCTATTCGCTTAACCTTGCTACTGAAATTAAGTCGTTGACCCATTATACAAAAGGTACGCAGTCACCCCACGAAGGGGCTCCCACTGCTTGTACGTATACGGTTTCAGGTTCTATTTCACTCCCCTCACAGGGGTTCTTTTCGCCTTTCCCTCACGGTACTGGTTCACTATCGGTCAGTCAGGAGTATTTAGCCTTGGAGGATGGTCCCCCCATATTCAGACAACATATCACGTGTGCCGTCCTACTCGATTTCACTTAAAGTAGATTTTCATGTACGGGGCTATCACCCTGTATCGCTGTCCTTTCCAGAACATTCCACTAATCACATAAAAGCTTAAGGGCTAATCCGGGTTCGCTCGCCGCTACTACCAGAATCTCGGTTGATTTCTTTTCCTCCGGGTACTTAGATGTTTCAGTTCCCCGGGTTCGCCTCGCAACGCTATGTATTCACGTTGCGATACTGCATAAAATGCAGTGGGTTTCCCCATTCGGAAATCCATGTCTATAACGTCTTTTATCGACTTAACATGGCTTATCGCAGATTAACACGTCCTTCATCGCCTCTGACTGCCAAGGCATCCACCGTATACGCTTAGTCACTTAACCATACAACACCTAAATGTTGTCGCTTAACTAACTTGAATGGTCAGGCTGTATAAGTCCTGCCATTCGAGTACGATCACCTTATTTTTTTGAATACCAAAAACACTTGTTATTTAACTCGTATTTTTGAGATATTTTTTATCAGCTTTTCCAAATTGTTAAAGAGCAATTGGTTTCTTAGAAACCAAAGCTAAGCACTGTATAAACAAATGCTTAGCTTTGTATTCTCAAACCAAAGAGAGAAATGGTATCCCGTACGAGATTTGAACTCGTGTTACCGCCGTGAAAGGGCGGTGTCCTAGGCCTCTAGACGAACGGGACACTGTAAAGCTGTTCTCGTTGGTCCTAAACCGCACTAGAACTTATCTCTCTTTATCTTTTCATCAAGCAATCTGTGTGAACACGTCACAGGAACATCAGCATCATAATAAGGAGGTGATCCAGCCCCAGGTTCCCCTAGGGCTACCTTGTTACGACTTCACCCCAGTCATGAACCACAAAGTGGTGAGCGTCCTCCCGAAGGTTAAACTACCCACTTCTTTTGCAGCCCACTCCCATGGTGTGACGGGCGGTGTGTACAAGGCCCGGGAACGTATTCACCGTAGCATTCTGATCTACGATTACTAGCGATTCCGACTTCACGGAGTCGAGTTGCAGACTCCGATCCGGACTACGACATGCTTTTTGGGGTCCGCTTACTCTCGCGAGTTCGCATCCCTCTGTACATGCCATTGTAGCACGTGTGTAGCCCTGCCCGTAAGGGCCATGATGACTTGACGTCGTCCCCACCTTCCTCCGGTTTATCACCGGCAGTCTCCCTAGAGTTCCCACCATTACGTGCTGGCAAATAAGGATAGGGGTTGCGCTCGTTGCGGGACTTAACCCAACATCTCACGACACGAGCTGACGACAGCCATGCAGCACCTGTATCTAAGTTCCCGAAGGCACCAAACTATCTCTAGTAAGTTCTTAGTATGTCAAGGGCAGGTAAGGTTCTTCGCGTTGCATCGAATTAAACCACATGCTCCACCGCTTGTGCGGGCCCCCGTCAATTCATTTGAGTTTTAACCTTGCGGCCGTACTCCCCAGGCGGTCTACTTAATGCGTTAGCTGCGTTACCCACGAGTTAAACTCACAGACAACTAGTAGACATCGTTTACGGCGTGGACTACCAGGGTATCTAATCCTGTTTGCTCCCCACGCTTTCGTACATGAGCGTCAGTTTTTGTCCAGGTGGCCGCCTTCGCCACTGGTATTCCTTCAGATCTCTACGCATTTCACCGCTACACCTGAAATTCTACCACCCTCTACAAAACTCTAGCTTCCCAGTTCCAAATGCCATTCCCAGGTTGAGCCCGGGGATTTCACATCTGGCTTAAAAAGCCGCCTGCGTACGCTTTACGCCCAGTAATTCCGATTAACGCTCGGACCCTCCGTATTACCGCGGCTGCTGGCACGGAGTTAGCCGGTCCTTCTTCTGTCGCTAACGTCAAAGATAGCAAGTATTAATTACTACCCCTTCCTCACGACTGAAAGTGCTTTACAACCCGAAGGCCTTCTTCACACACGCGGCATGGCTGCATCAGGCTTTCGCCCATTGTGCAATATTCCCCACTGCTGCCTCCCGTAGGAGTCTGGGCCGTGTCTCAGTCCCAGTGTGGCTGATCATCCTCTCAAACCAGCTAGGGATCGTCGCCTTGGTAAGCCATTACCTTACCAACTAGCTAATCCCACTTGGGCTAATCTCTACGCGAAAGGTGCCGAAGCATCCCCTCCTTTGGTCCGAAGACATTATGCGGTATTAGCAGTCGTTTCCAACTGTTGTCCCCCACGTAAAGGCATATTCCCAAGCATTACTCACCCGTCCGCCGCTCGTCATCTTCTAGCAAGCTAGAAATGTTACCGCTCGACTTGCATGTGTTAAGCCTGCCGCCAGCGTTCAATCTGAGCCATGATCAAACTCTTCAATCAAAGTTTTTTCGCTCAAAGTAAAAACTGAAAATTATTACTGTTAAAACAGTGCAAGCATCCAGTTCACTTAAGCTAATTTTTTCGCTTAATGCCCTGTGAGTGCTCACACAGATTGCTTGATAAATTGTTAAAGAGCGTTGCTTCGTTGCCGAAGCGAGGTGCGCATTCTACGCTTTCCTCTGTGGCTGTCAACCGCTTTTTAATATTAATTAAGAAGAAGTTTTTGCGCCGTTAATAAAGCCTCAGGCCTTACCAACCCTGACATCGTTTCTACATCGCTTTGCAGCGCCGCTTGCCGTGTCAGTGGAGTCGCATTATAGGGATGCCCTTTAGGAAAGCAACCGTTATTTTGAATTTTTAACGTTTATCCAAACAAAAGTCTGAATTTGATTATTTATAAAGCAAAAAGGCGCAAATAAGTGCGCCTTTTTCAATAATTACACTATATGAGGCTTAGCTTTTGTCTTGCTCTTGTTCCGAACTGACTGAGTCTGCTTTTTTCTCAGTAGGTTTTGGTGTCGCTTCTGGAGCATTACACTCTAGATCTTCTTCGTCACCCACCACATGCTCAAATCTAAAGTCCTTTACCGTGCGAATAGTATAAACCGGACCAGACACTGCATAAGCAGCAAACAAGGTAAACAAGATAACCGCTGGCTTTACAGCCACCACAATAAACACTAATACAATAAGCAGTACGGCAAAAAACGGGACTCGGCCTTTTAGGTCAATACCTTTAAAGCTGTGGTACTTAAAATTACTCACCATTAGCAAGCCACTTATTACGGTAATTAAACAGGCAATAACGCCTGATTTATTTCCCGGGAATTCCATGTCTTGGGCAAACCACACCATACCAGCAATAAGCGCCGCAGCAGCAGGACTCGCCAAACCTTGGAAGAAGCGTTTATCAGCGATACCTACCTGAGTATTAAAGCGCGCTAAACGCAGCGCTGCACCAACTGTATATACAAAGGCAGCTAACCAACCAATTTTTCCTAAATCGTGTAAGGCCCAGTTATAAACAACTAATGCGGGTGCAATGCCAAAAGACACCATATCGGCCATTGAATCGTATTCAGCACCAAAGGCACTTTCGGTATTAGTTAAACGCGCGACTCTTCCGTCGACACCGTCAAATATCATGGCCACAAAAATGGCAATGGCTGCGGCCTCAAACTGCCCATTCATGGATGCAACTACGGCGTAAAACCCTGAAAAAAGACCTGCGGTGGTAAACAAGTTGGGAAGCAAGAAGATGCCCTTTTGCCTAGCACCGTCGCTAATTTTTTGCTCTGTCATTTAGCTACTCTGTGAAACTGCCTAAAAAACTAGGGCTAAAAATAGCATATGCCCCTAGTTGTTAATAGTGATTCAAAGACAAATTGGAGTAGATGAACTATATCTTAATCAAGTGTCATCAATTTCAGAGATAGACAAACTCATAAGTTGAAAAGTTTTCGCAAATTGGTAGTAGCAAGATGAATATAGACAGATTGATCGAACATTTAAGCCTGAGTTCGGAGCAGATAAGTCAGTTTACCGAGCTAGAACAACAATACAGCCAACTCATGGACAATATGTTTGGCTTTGAAGGCGACCGCAAGCAAATGTGGAAAGCTATGCGGGACCTAGTGAAAGAAAAAGACTTAGAAATAATTAAACTGCTCGACAAGAGCCAACTCGAAACCTATCTCACCCTTAAACAAATTCAAAAACAACAACGCAGGCAAAGCTAATGTAACCCAAGGCTCATTAGCTTGCTGCGCGAGCACTGCTAGTTAAAGCTGAGCTGTCCGTCTGTTAATTCTATGCGAATTGTTTTACCGGGTTCTATTTGCCCAGACAAAATGGCATTGGCTAATGGGTTTTCCAATTGCTGTTGGATCGCTCGCTTAAGTGGGCGAGCACCATAAACAGGATCGAACCCTGCCTGCCCTAACTTATCTAACACCGCATCACTAAACTCTAGCTTATAACCTTTTTCTTCTAGGCGGGGCACTAAGCGCTGTACCTGTATCGCCGCTATTTCACGAATTTGTTCATGCGCCAGAGGATGAAAGACTACCGACTCATCGATACGGTTAATAAACTCAGGTCGGAATTGTTGAGCCAATACGTCCATTAATGCGGTTTTAATTTCTTGGTGAGTCATTTCTCCGTGGCGCTCTTGGATAATGTCGGAGCCTAAGTTGGAGGTCATAATGACCACTGCATTGCGAAAATCTACCGTACGGCCTTGGCCATCAGTTAAGCGGCCATCATCCAATACCTGCAATAAAATATTGAATACATCTGGATGGGCTTTTTCTACCTCATCCAACAATATCACTGAATAAGGACGACGCCTGACTGCCTCGGTGAGATAGCCGCCCTCCTCATAGCCCACATAACCCGGTGGGGCACCAACGAGTCGAGCGACTGAATGTTTTTCCATGAACTCTGACATGTCGATTCGAACCATCGAGTCTTCGGTATCAAACATAAACTCGGCTAACGCTTTACACAGCTCAGTTTTACCTACTCCCGTTGGACCTAAAAACAAAAAGGAACCAATTGGGCGGTTGGGATCAGATATCCCAGCACGACTACGACGAATAGCATTGGAGACAGCTTCTACTGCTTCACTTTGGCCAATCACTCGGCCGTGCAGCTGTTGCTCCATGCGCATAAGTTTATCGCGCTCACCTTCGAGCATCCGATTCACCGGAATACCCGTCCAGCGGGAGAGTACATCGGCAATTTCAGCGTCAGTAACTTTATTGCGCAGCAAGCTCATGTCTTGCATTTCGGCCTGAGAGGCTAAATCTAACTGGCGCTCTAATTCTGGTATCCGACCATATTGCAGTTCAGACATTCGATTTAAGTCACCAGCACGCCTGGCAATATCCATGTCTAAGCGGGCTTGCTCTAAATCAGCCTTAATATGTTGAGTTCCAGATAATGCCGCTTTTTCAGCTTTCCATACTTCATCTAACTCGCGAAATTTGTGCTCTTTATCTACTAACTCACTGTCGAGTAGCTCTAGTCGCTTAACACTGGCGCTATCAGACTCTTTCTGCAGCGCTTGACGCTCCAGCTTGAGTTGAATGATTTTTCGCTCAAGTTTGTCCAAGGCTTCTGGTTTGGAATCGATTTGTAAGCGAATGCTTGAAGCCGCTTCATCAATCAAGTCAATCGCTTTATCGGGTAACTGACGATCGGAGATATAACGATGTGACAAACTTGCAGCTGCCACAATCGCTGGGTCGGTAATTTCTACAGAATGATGCAGCTCATAACGCTCTTTCAAGCCACGTAAAATGGCAATGGTGTCTTCCACATTAGGCTCTTCCACCAGCACTTTTTGGAAACGACGTTCTAGGGCTGCATCTTTTTCTATGTATTGGCGATATTCATTTAAGGTCGTCGCGCCCACACAGTGAAGCTCCCCTCGCGCTAATGCTGGTTTAAGCATATTACCCGCATCCATTGCTCCATCGCCTTTACCTGCCCCCACCATAGTGTGCAGTTCATCGATGAACAAAATCACTTGGCCTTCTTCTTGAGAAAGCTCATTAAGAACCGCTTTTAAACGTTCCTCAAACTCACCACGATATTTAGCCCCCGCTACTAACGAGCCCATGTCTAAAGACAAAACACGTTTATTTTTTAAGCCTTCTGGTACTTCGTGATTAATGATGCGCTGCGCTAAACCTTCGGCTATGGCGGTTTTACCCACTCCAGGTTCACCAATAAGCACTGGGTTATTTTTAGTACGGCGTTGCAATACTTGAACGGTACGACGAATTTCATCGTCACGGCCAATCACCGGATCCAGCTTGCCTTGTTCGGCGCGCTCAGTGAGGTCGATGGTATATTTTTCGAGTGCTTGGCGCTGATCTTCGGCATTCGGGTCGTCGACCTTTTGGCCACCGCGCAATTTTTCGATGGCTTTGTTAATGTTTTCTTTATTCGCGCCCAACTCGCGCATGATGTCGCCAAGCTTACCTTTGTCTTCGGTTACCGCTAAGAAGAAAATTTCTGACGAAATGAACTTGTCTTTACGTTTTTGCGCCAACTTGTCACAAAGATTAAGCAGCACCACCAACTGATTGGATAGCTGAACCTCTCCACCAGTGCCTTCTACACGAGGCAGTTGCTCTAGGGCTTGAGATAGTTGTGAGCGTAAGGCACTACCTTCAATGCCAGCTTCTACCAACAGGGGTCGCAAAGATGCTGCGTCTTGATTCAACATGGCCGACATTAAGTGTACCGGCTCAATAAATTGGTGATCTCGCCCAAGCGCAAGCGATTGAGCATCAGAAATGGCTAATTGAAATTTGCTTGTGAATCTATCTAGGCGCATGTGGCACCTCCACTTGGATAAGCTATTAATGATTATGTGGGATTGAAAGCAAAAAAAATCAAGATATCAGGCGCTAAATATTAACGTTCAACACCAAATCTGTGAACTTTACGGTTTATTCAGATAACCAAATGGCGGCAGCCATACGACCGGTTTGTCCTTCCCGTCGATAAGAAAAGTAATGCTGTGGATGGCTATAAGTACAGATACGCTCAGAATAAATAGCGCCTATTCCTAAAGCCTGTAACCGTTGCTCGGCGAGAGTGAAAATATCGGCGTAATATTTATCGGCTTGAGAAGCTTGAGTAAACGCGCTGGCGGCCCTAGCGTTGTGTTGCACAAAACGCTGTTTTACCTCTGCACCCACTTCAAAAGCCTGAGGGCCAATAGCGGGTCCCATCCAAGCCATAAGCTGCTGCGGTTCTACTTGCATTTTTGCGACGGTTTTTTCCAACACTCCATCTACCAAGCCTCGCCAACCGGCATGTGCTGCTGCTACTACAGTTCCTTGCAGGTCGCAAAACAATACCGGCAAACAATCGGCGGTCATCACTACACATGCAGCACCTGAACTGGCAGCAATACTGGCATCGGCTTCGCTAAGTACATTGGCTTGGTCACTAGCATCCACGACTCGAGTACTGTGTACTTGCTTGAGCCAGCATACCTGCTCGGGCATAGACATTTGAAAATTCGCACGATTGCTATTTACCGCAGCAAGCTCATCGCCAACATGGTCACCCAAGTTATACGAATCAAAGGGCACTTGGCTCACTCCCGCTACACGATCGCTATAGACAGCAACCACGTTTGCGGGGCAAGGCCAATTCACCGAGTGCTTAGCCAAGCTCTAACCCAAGTCAGGATTGAGTTTATGATCCGCTCGCAAGGCGTCGGCAATATCTAACATATCTTGCGGAACCGGCGCGTGCCATTCCATCATTTCGCCAGTAATTGGGTGCTCTAAACGCAACATAACAGCGTGCAGAGCCTGACGCTGAAAACCGCGCATAGCGACAATCAGTTCTTCACTTGAACCTTTAGGCAAACGCAAACGGCCGTAGGTTTGGTCACCCAATAGCGAATGGCCAATATGGGCCATATGCACGCGAATTTGGTGAGTACGACCGGTTTCTAAGCGCAAGCGAATACGGGTATGCTGGCGAAATTTCTCGGCAACACGGTAATGCGTAACCGCAGGTTTACCTGAGGTGACAACTGCCATGTGGGTGCGTTTAGTAGGGTGACGGCCAATAGGCTCTTCCACCAAACCGCCGGCTGTCATAGTACCAGTAGCAATGGCTTCGTACTCACGAGTCACTAAGCGTTTTTGCAAAGCATCCACTAAGTGAGTTTGAGCGGGTACGGTTTTAGCCACCACCATCAAGCCAGAAGTGTCTTTATCTAAGCGGTGCACAATACCGGCACGTGCTACCTCAGCAATAGATGGGTATAAATGCAACAAGGCATTAAGTACCGTACCGCTGTTATTGCCAGCTCCTGGGTGAACAACCATGTTAATGGGTTTGTTAATCACTAGAATATCGTCATCTTCATAAACAATATCTAGTTTGATGTCTTCAGCTTTCGCTTCAACAACATCTTCTAACACAGTATTTAAGACGATTTCTTCACCGCCCACTACCTTTTCCCTAGGTTTTACCTTAAGTTCGCCATCCAAACGAACACACTCCCCTAATATCCATTCTTTAATTCGAGAACGAGAGTAATCAGGGAACAACGTCGCTAATGCTTGGTCTAGGCGGGCGCCTGCAAGCTCTTCGTCGACGATTGCACGCAACTCTAATTGTTGACTCATCTTAGGTTTTACCTCTGACAGGAAGGCCAAAACGGGCTATTGTAATCATTCTAAAGCTAAAGCATAGAAGAAAATGGTTTGTTAGACGCTGCTCTCACTATATATATCACTCGGCGATTGACGGTTTAGGTGGCATAGAGGATACTGTTTGCCCATTATTTACGGTGAATGGCGTAATACTTTTAGCAAGTGCGGAGTATTGTTATCGGGCCATCACATAAACGATTAAGACGATTTTTAGCTCATGATGCGCGTTTACAAGCAAACAATTTCAGTAATACTTCTCGGCCTTGCGCTGAGCGCCTGTTCTTCGTCGAAAGAAAAGCCGAAGATCCCAGACAAGCCCGCTTCAGAGCTTTACGCCGAAGCACAAACTGCAATTAACAACGGTGCGTTTACCGATGCTGCAGATAACTTAGAAGCATTAGATACTCGTTACCCATTTGGCCCTTATTCAAGCCAAGTACAACTTGATCTTATCTACGTTTATTACAAGCGCAGTGATACTGCGATGGCACTTGCGAGCAGCGAGCGTTTTATTCGTAACAACCCCACGCATAGCGCCTTAGACTACGTGTATTACATGCGCGGTTTAACCAATATGTCAGCAGATTACAATTTGTTCCAAAGTGTCGTAGGTATTGATAGGTATGACCGCGACCCGAGTTTTTCTCGTCAAGCCTTTAACGACTTTAGCACGCTAATTAACCGCTATCCGCGCAGTGATTATGCCCCAGATGCTAAGCAACGTATGGTTTACTTAAAAGACAATTTAGCTCGTCACGAAGTGGCTGTGGCACGTTATTACATCAAACGCGAAGCATTTATCGGTGCGGTAAACCGCGCACGTTACGTGATTGAGAATTTCCCAGATACGCCTTCAGCACGAGATGCTCTAGAAGTCATGGAGCAAGGTTACAAGGCTTTAGGTGTGACAGACAAAGTGGAACAAACTGCGCTAATACGCAGCGCTAACTAAATAACTTTCAGAAATAAAAAAGGCGAGCTTAGCTCGCCTTTTTTATTGGCTATGTACCGTCCTAAATAAGGTTGACACATATCCAACATGAAATTGGAGAGTGTCATGAAAACAACCAGTAAACGTACCCAACGAAATTATTCTCTTGCCTTTAAATTGGCAGTGGTAGACCAAGTTGAAAAAGGCGAAATGTCTTATCGACAAGCTCAGGACCGTTATGGGATCCAAGGTCGCTCTACCGTTTTAGTTTGGCTTCGCAAACATGGTCGACTAGATTGGTCTAAAGGAATAGAGCATACGAGAATGGTAGGTACTGCTATGTCAAATTCTTCTTCGCCTCAAACCCCAGAGCAACGCATTAAAGAGCTAGAGAAGCAGCTAGAAGACTCTCAGATGAAAGCTGATTTCTTTGAAGCGGTGGTAAAAGTCATGGATAGAGACTTCGGAGTTCGGCTCTCAAAGAAGCGCAAGGCCGAGTTATTAAGGAAAAAGCGGTCCGAAAGTTAACTGTAACGAAAGCCTGTCACTTCATGGGTATTACACGGCAAGCTTTTTACAAGCGCGGTATTGCCCAGGCTCACCAAATACAAAAAGATGAGTCAGTGCTCAACTTTGTGAAAGTACAAAGAATGATGCACCCTCGTATCGGGGCTCGTAAGCTCAAGTACCTACTTGCCCAGAATGCTATCGATATTGGCCGAGACCGCTTATTTTCTTTACTAAGAATGAATCGATTATTAGTTCATAATCGAAGGGCTTACCATCGAACCACACATAGCAATCATCGTTTTTACTGCCATCCTAACCGCATAAAAGAAGGCCTAATACCAGAGAGACCAGAACAGCTATGGGTGGCTGACATCACCTACTTGGCAACGCTAAGCGGTGAAGCCTATCTCAGTCTCGTGACGGATGCTTACTCAAGAAAAATAGTGGGATATCACCTAGGTAAGGATATGAAAGCTTACACGGTCAAACAAGCATTCTTAAATGCGTTGAAGGAACGAAGGTCTATAGGGGAGCTTGTTCATCATTCGGACCGAGGTGTTCAGTATTGCTCCAGTGAATATCAAGCGATACACCGTCAGCAGAATGTATCTTGTTCGATGACAGACGGTTATGACTGTTATCAGAACGCCCTTGCGGAGAGAATAAATGGAACACTAAAGATGGAGTACTTGCTGAATAAACCTACAGACTTAAATGAGGCACGAAAAATGGTCGATGAATCGGTTAAGCTCTACAATGAATATAGGCCTCACGAGGCACTAAAATACAAAACGCCCGATGAAGTGCATCGAGCGTTTTAGTTAATCAAGTGTCAACCCATATCAGGACGGGTCACTATAAATTAAATAGCATCTTCGTTTTCTTCACCGGTACGAATACGAATAACACGGTCTACATCGCGAACAAAGATTTTACCATCACCGATTTTACCGGTTTGCGCAGTTTGTACGATAGTTTCAATACAGCGCTCTAGATCATCTTGCTGAACAACAAGTTCTAGTTTCATTTTAGGTAAGAAATCTACTTTGTATTCAGCGCCGCGGTAAAGCTCGGTATGTCCTTTTTGACGACCAAAGCCTTTTACTTCTGTAACCGTCATACCAGTAATACCAATTTCAGCTAAGGCTTCGCGAACATCATCCATCTTAAATGGCTTGATAATTGCCGTTACTTGCTTCATTTGTACTTCCTTATTTTTATCATTTTGTTGAGTCTGTATGTTGTTTACTTTAAGCCAAGCGCAAGCAAGTAACAACGGCGTAAAGCAAGCTTGGTCGGCAAAACTGCACAAAAAGTGTCAATTATTGGAATTAGAGTGATACTTAATAGGCTGTTTGTTAACGTTTTTATGCTTTGCTTGCGTTAAATACGTTTTTCCTCACTTAATCTAGGTGAAACGCGCTAACGCTGAAAAATCGAACAACTTTGACTCTTTGCTAGCTTAATGCTCAAATTTCCCAACAGCATACCTTTATACTTTGAATGCCGCTAAGCTCTGGCCTTGCTCATTCGCAATGGCCGCAACTTGGTCAGACTGTACCGATAACTCGTCGATTTGTGACTGACGCAATTGGCTTTGTTTTACCAAATCATCCACCGCTTGATTAACATGATGACTCGCTTGATTTTGCTCAGCAGTAGAGCGGGAAATATTAACAGTTTGCTGTCGCACAGTAGCGACGGCTTGCTCAATATCATTCATTGCGATAGATAAATGCTCACTCAATTGCTGAGTTGATTGCATCTCGTTCTGACAAGAGGCCATCGACTCCCGCGCTTTATTGGTCGCATTATGCAGTGTATTGATCATTTCACTAATTGAATCGGTTTGTTCACGGGTTTGCCCCGCCAGTTTACGCACCTCATCCGCAACCACCGCAAAGCCGCGCCCATGTTGCCCTGCTCTAGCCGCTTCTATGGCTGCATTTAACGCCAGTAAGTTAGTGCGTTCTGCAATACTGTTAATCACTTGCACTACTTCACCCACTTGGTCTACTTGCTGATCTAACTCACTCATTCGTTGCGAGTTACGTTGCATTTTGTCGGCCAAACCTTGTAGATGCGTACTAGTACTCTCTAGGGTTTGCTTACCTTGTTCTGCAAGTTCAGCCGACCGCTGGCTATCTTGCTCTGCGTCATTTCCTGCACTGGCAATATCCCCCATAGTCGTATCCATTTGCACCACCGATGAGGCGATTAAGGCAATCCTATTTTCTTGCTCGGCGAGTTGCTGTTGTTGGCGGTGAGTAATATTAGCGCTTGCCTCTGCGGCTTGCTTAAGTTCGATGCCTCGGGCGCGTAGTTGAGCAATATTACTACGGTTATGCTCGCTGGCTTGGTTAAGCCAACTTGCTAACTGCCTAAACTCTCGTGGACTAGACACTGGGCAACTATGAGTAAAATCACCTTGTGAGAGCTTATGAATAGCTTCGCCTATTTGTTTAACACGGCTACGCACCAAACGAACAATGGCGATACACAAACCAACAAAAACCATAATACCTACCGCACTCAAGGCCAATAACAAACGCTGACTATGCAACATAGTTAACTGCGTATTCTGGGTGGCATTTTCGATAATAGTTACACCTTCTGCTAGTAGCTTTTCTAAATGCAATTGCAGATTATCGAGCGGTTCAGACAAGCTGGATATATCTTGTTGAATAGCGAAATTTAGCTGTACTTGCTTTGCTTGTAAGCCAAATAATCCAGCCTCGATGACAGCACCTTCAAGTATATCAATGGCCATAGACACACTGGGGAAGTCAGCTAACTCAGGGTTGTCTTTAAGTAAAATATTGTAGTTAAAACGCAACCTTGAAATGTAAC
This sequence comes from Agarivorans sp. DSG3-1, assembly GCF_046774965.1. Lineage (NCBI taxonomy): Bacteria > Pseudomonadati > Pseudomonadota > Gammaproteobacteria > Alteromonadales > Alteromonadaceae > Agarivorans > Agarivorans sp. DSG3-1. The sequence goes on from NZ_CP177241.1 coordinate 63,990, forward strand.
TTTGCATCTGCTTTAGCTGGGTTTGCGCATTATTTGGATCTTGAGTGGTAACCAGTTGCAACTGAGCGTTCATTAAACTGGCCGCATCAGCAATAAATGCGTCATAGGCCATTTTAGATTCCGCGATATCGGCAAACAATATCGGCACTAATCGAGACATTTCATCGCGAGCAGAACCCATAGCATAAAGCACCAAACCTTGACTAGATACAACCTCACTCTGTACCTCTAAACGTTGCTCGACACGAGTAAGCAAACTTTACATGTCTTGGTCTAGCTCCGCCACGCTCTCTGCTATGCGCGTTTGATCATCATCGAGTAAATCTAAGGCTTGGCTAAAGTGAGTAAATACACTTAGCGCCGTCACTAAGGTGTTTAACTCAGAATCAAACAGCGCTCGCTGTTCGGCAAAGGTCTCTGGATTTTGGCTACTAATGGTATTTCTTAACTGACGGTCGAGCTGCTATGCCGCTCTGTCAATTTGCGCAGCCAGCTCTGCAACGGGTAAGGCTTGTTCATCAAGCTGCTTAAAAGAGTGGCTTAGCTGATTCATCCCCCACAATGCAATCATCACAATACCTAAGGCAATGGCAAACTGCAGAGCCATTGATAAGGCAAGTTGATGTACCAAAGTGAGTTGATTCTTGAAGGGCTGTTTTAAAAACATATTTAGTTACCGCTGGAGATCCGCGGCCATTTATAGGGGAGCTTTATGACATTTTTATTAACCCCACTAAGACATGATATTAATCGTACAAAGGCTTGATTAAAATTTGCCAAAGGTGGCAAATAGGCAATAAAAATCATCTCAACGTGAACAGGCTCATGCACAAAAAAAGCAGTCAGCCTGTGAGGGTATACACTTATAGAATCAATACTCTTTAAAGCAACCGAGCGTTTGAATGAAACAAGCTGGTTTTACTCTTTTGGAACTCATGATAACCATTGCCATCGCGGTTATTTTACTTGGAGTAGGTGTGCCCAGCATGAATGCGCTCTTTCAATCAATGGCGGCCGATGCCTCTACCAACCGTATGATGCGAGAGGTTCGTTTTGCTCGCAGCCAAGCCATCAATCTAAACCAGCGGGTAGTTGTATGTGCTTTGCAAACCAACAATAGCGACTGCGGTGGAAATATGAACGCAGGATTAACGGTATTCGCCGACGACAACAGTAATGGAAAATTAGATGCAGGCGAAAAAGTATTGTTAGCTGCCGAGCCATTTTCCGATGCGGGAAATACCAGCTTTAAAGGCTCTGTCACCTCACTGTCTTTTGCCAGTGATGGGCTTATTGCAGGTAACTCTGGTAGCTTATATTTTTGCTCTAATGACAATCAATATATAGACGGCGTTGTGGTATCAAAAGGCGGTAACATTCGCTTTGTTGTTGATAGCGAAAAAAACAGCTGCCCAATTTAAAACCCAAAGGCTGTTAATACTGCAGTTCAGCAAAGCGTGTATTGGCAATATCAGAGCTAAAGCTATCATTAAACCCAACACATTCAAATTCAACAATACCGCCAAGCTTTTGAACCGTGGGCTGGTGCTCGGTATATCGGCTTTTAAGTTCCTCGCTAATCGCATCGAGATTACTCAAACCTTTAGGACTAGCAATAATGACTTGGTCTATACCATTGCTCCCCGCCATATAACATTTAACCGTTTTGCCCCAACTGCTTGTTGCAGACAGTGTAAGCACCAAAAATATAAGTAATTTATTCATATCATCACCAACAATCAGCATTCGCATTTCCCTGGGCATCAAGCGCAGTTTTTGCCCCTTCGTCATCCATAGAAAAACTTCGGCAATCTTTATCTGCAGTACTTTGAGAACCCTGAGCAGTTGCTTTTACCGTAAAAGTGCTGCTCGCTGACGAAGCCGTTAACGTAATAGAGTAGTAGGCATTTTCGGTGTTGTAGCTGGTTGCGCCGGAAGCGGCCATCCCCAAAGCAGCCAGGGTAGAAGAGTACTCTGCATTATCGGCATAATATTGTTCTTGAAGTACCGCCAAAGTAGCCAGTTCTTTCATTGCTTCAGTGCGGCGAGATTCAGCAACAAAAGAAGTATATGCGGGATACCCCACCGCCGCTAAAATAGCCACAATGGCCACTGCAATCATTAACTCAATCAAGGTAACGCCGAGTATTGAACGTTTCATTTAGCCCTCATCAAAGTAAAAATAGATTTGTTTGGGACTCATATCCATATTGGCTTCACGTGAGCCTTCTCGACACGAACCAGTTTGCTCACAGGTATGCTGCTGGTCTTCGTCTTCATCATCAAACTGTAGGTCTTCGCCAGGGTCGCCCCCAAATACACGAATCACCGACTCGCCAGATTCGTCTTCTCCTGAGTGAATAATCAGATCATCCGGTACCTTGTTATCTACATCGTAGTAACGGCTATGATTGATACTGGTGCCAATATGCATACTGACACCGTAAGTGCGCCCAGTACCAATCGTAGGAATGGTACAGGTGGTTGAGTTGGTGGTTTCTGGAATAAAGGAGGTGAAATACAAGTCGCCGCCTAGTACTAGGGCTGCCCCCAAAGATTTCTCACCATCTTCAACAAGGTTATGTACCCAGCCTTTAGACGCCCCTAGTGCAATAAGCTGAGTCTCTATTGCGGTTTCATCAGTTAAGCTACCGATAGGGTCACTGGTTATGTTGTACAAATCACTACTCGTAATTGCAATCGGCTGCTCGTTGTCATCCAAGGCCGTGAAATTTGTCGATTGCACGTTATAGTCTCTAAACATATAGAAGCGATTGTTTACCCCGTCGGGGTCTTTGTCACTGACCGGTTTAGTTCGGTCTCCTGTGCCAATTAATACCGCATCATAAGGGATCTGCTGGGAATCGGTGATAGTGACTTGGTCACTACCTTGACCAGTGGTCACCCGAGTAAGCTTTTTGAGATAGGTTCTTACAATTACCGGTTCAGTGAAAAACTTCCTCTTATCGGTAAGCACAGAGTCATCGCTAATCTTGGCCAAGGCCGTCATCTTCCAGTTGTCTTCATCGGTAGAATGTAAATCTACTCGCCAAAGCTGACCGCCCATATCACCAAAATACAAACGATCAATGTTGCCATCACCGTCGCTGTCTAAGCTGGCAACTTTTGCTGGGACGCTATGTGTTAGCCGATCATCTTCGCTATTGGTTAGGCTCCACACTAAGCTGCCATCTAAGGCATCTACAATAAAAACGCCTCGCCCTTTGTCATCTATAGCTGGATTGCTTAAGTCTTGGTTTACGTCATAACCAGCACCAAATATCACTACCGGATTAGTGTGCCCCGGAACATAACCAACAGTAGGTTGCGACCAGCTTTGACCCAGCTCCGACATTCCAGTGCTTGAACTGTCAATCTTCCAAAGCATTTTGGGTAAATCGGGGTTAGTAAGGTCCATGGCATAATATGCATCTCCCCCTCTGCGCAAGCCAGTAAATACCAGCACCTTATCGCCGCTAGTGCTGTACTTACCATCATTATCGGTATCTTTTAAGAACACTGTAGGTGTTCCATCCACCCCGTAAACATGTTGCGAACTGGCAATATTATTTCGCAGGGTTAACTGCCGGCCTAAAAGCTCATAAGGAAAGAAAGCCCAACTTTCTGTAACGCTAGACCCCGAATCCTTAAACATATGCATTGCACCACCATTGGTCCCCACCAATATACGAATATCCATGTCATCAGGGTCGGTACTACTCGCACTGGCCCCACTACGCAGGCCATAATTAATCACTAATGGTCGAGAGTGCAGGGGGTCGCCCATCAAATCACTGCGAATAGTTGTTAAGCTATCGCCATCATCATTGTCAATGTCACTGCCTCGTATCCAATTAATGTGATCAGATAAAGCGGTTTCCACCACCCCAAGATGATTAGCTAAATTGGCACTAGTGCTTGCTCTGGAGACAAGGTTAGTTGAGTTAAGATTGGCGAAATTGCCACTATTGCTTTGATTAAAATAAACCATGCGAGCATCGTTACTGGCTAAGCTATCGGCCACCCCACCCAGCTCAACATTGTTTCCGTCTTTTACTGAGGACCAAAAAGTTTTCGCTTCATCAATAATCGAACCGTCAGCACCGATTGCTGGATTACCATTTTGGTCCACCATGTAGCCTTCAGCAGAGAGTTCGAGTTTCTTCAGGTTTCCTCGCCATCGTGGGGTTAGCGAAGGTTTAAACATCGCATAATAAACCCTATCTAGCGTTCGAGTACGGTCGAAGTTATTGCTAGTCACCGCAGGAGAAACCAGCGATGAGTTTTCTTCGTAGATACCAATGAGTGCTTGGCGCAAGGCCGACTCCAACTCCACCCCGCCCTCTGCAGGGTAAAAACGACCCTCGGCATTTTCGGCCGTGGCAATCAACATCGCAGAGCCACCTTCGATAACATCTTCACCAAAACCAATAGTAGAAATTTTAGCGTACTGGCGCCCATCTACATCGCCATTGATGTCATTAGTATTCATCCATTTGGCCAGTACGGGCAAATATGAACTGGCGCGGTTGTCGGTTTCTCCAGCGTCTGGTTCTTCACCATATTTTACTGGGGAGCTCCAAGTACAAGCACTAACAGTAGCCGCACCGTCACACCCTGCCGCACCGTTAGTATTAATTGGCAAGCTGCCTACATTGTCATTTTCTTCTGCATCAACGGTTGGCGTCCCGTCAGTGATATAAATAATGCTAATTGAGCTATCACAGCCAACTTCGTAAGGTGTTATGTAACTGCCCGAAGATTCGATAGAGGTATCGCGATTATTAGCCCCATTTGGCCCCTCCAGGCCGTACACTACAGTTTCTCCGGCAAAGTAACGCTTGGCTTCCATAAGCGTCTCAACGAGAGGCGTGCCGCCATCGGCATCAAGCTCAACCACGTCAGTAATCAAACCATCGTTATTATCCGCGGCTTGAATCCTTCTAATCACTCGGCCGCCGTGGTTAGATGTGTTAAATACCATCAAACCAAAGCTCACGCCGTTGATAGTGTCGAGCGCATTAGCCAGTGCTTCTTGAGCAATCTCAATTCGTGGCCGTGTAGTTGTGGCGTCTGCATGATGATACCAACGAAGATAATTGGCGCTATATAAGGTAATTAAGTAGCCATCATCAAAGCTATCTTTGGTGGTTTGTTCTGCATCGGTTTTATTCAGTGTATAAAAATCTTCGGTATTATTAGAAGCGCCGTTGATGGGGTAACCTTGAGGTGCATCAACATAGGAATTGTTGCTTTCTCGATATTGGCCAGGATTAATGGTGGATACCACTTTATCAACAAAACTGCCGTCTGATTCTTGAAGTTTAACGGTAAATGCTCGTGGGTCACCGCTCTCATCCAATAAACGACCATCACTAGCATCACTGACTAACTCATAGTCATCCATACAATCAAGCACGGTGTAATTAGCACCGTTGTTCAACCGAACATTATCCCAAGATCCAGTGCCACCTTGTACCCGATGCTCACGAAAATAGCCGGTAAAAATGCCATTTTTAGCAAGCGCTTCGTATGAGGCAGCACAGTTGTTAATGTCCCAAATAAATCGGCGGTCGTCGTTCGCACCCGTAGGGATATATGAGCCATCTACGCCATTAACCGTAAAGTAAATAAAATCGTTATCTAAGCTATTTTGCGAGCTCACCGCAACGGGGTAATCTTGGTAACTCAGGTCGCCACTGCTGTCGCGATTGTAGCCTTGGCGGGTAGTAATATTCCATGCCATACTGCCAGAGGTATCAAAGATAATCAGTACTTTAGGATCAGCAGAACTCAAGCTATTAAAGTCGAATAGAAACAATTCAGTGTCGTCTGCCCATACAGGGCAAGTTACCGACATTGTGCACAAACAGGCAAGCAGCCCCGACCTTAAATGACCATTCATCTGCTCTCTCCTTTTATGTATTGATTTGGCTTATCAAGTGCAGTTTATGATTCACAATATTGGCTGCTCTATGCCCGCGGCGATGGATGTGGATGCTCGATTAGCCTTTCCATAATTTTTGGTTGCATCAACTCGAATATAGCGACACTGGGTAATAGCGTTGTTGCTGCTAGCACTAAAGCTACGGGCGCATACGCTATCTACGGTATGGATTAAGGTGCCGTTCGCCCCAGTAACCATTGTAGATACCGCCATCGACGCCGATGGCGCCATCGAACCAATAACGCCTTGTAAGTTTGGCTCCCATATCAACTGATTCATTTCCCCCTCTAGGGAGTGCTCTGCACCTAAGCGATCCCCCATTGCCGACACGACTTTTAAGCCCTGGTTAGCGGCGCTTAATAACACTCCCCCTAAAAAGCTTAAAATAAGTAAGAACAACATGGCGACAAACAATGCTGCGCCTTGTTGGCGAAAGTAGCGAAGGCCGTGATTCATTAATACACCATATTCCTAAGTGACACGACTGACTCAAACAGGGCCCGACGATAATGATCGTTAGCGGCTGCTACCGATACGTCACCCAGCTCATAGCTGTTTTCATTAGTATAGTTTTGATCTTCGGTTAGAGAACGCACTAGTAAAAATACCTTCGCACCAATGACTCGTCCTTCACTCCACTGCTGGGGAGAAACGTTGCTAGCAGCCACAAAATCGTTAATTACTCCGTCTTTACTGGTGTCTGTATCCACGCCAAGCAATACCCGCATCCGCTCGATTCCCTCCACCAATGGGCCTGAGCCGAGTATTTGCATACCGCTATTGTTATCTAGGTACAACTGGCGTAACACTGGCAAGCCTGATTGCGCACTAACGTCTAAGTAATAAACAATGTGTTGATACTCCCAAACCTGTCGCCCCGGCATGGCAAGCTCAGTAGGCCAAGTATCATCTTTGGTGAAGATTTGTGAACTGGCTGTGTTTGCAGCAAAGTAATAGCGGTCCTCGTCTAAATCCGCGGCACTTTGTATCGGAGAGCCAATGACTCGCTTTATACCAATAACATCAGAATCGGTAATCAAATCACTGCGCGAGCTTACGCAAGTGTATTGCCCATCCAGTGAGTTAGCGGCATTCACTTGACCAACAAATAAAGCACTAAAACGGCCATCGGTAGACGGAAACGAGCCTTCGGGGGTGGCGCCAACCCAGTCAATGACGCAATCGTTGGCGGCGCTTATATCGGTAGCAAGGAGTGTAACGCCGGAGCCACGCACCATAGGGTTACCGGTATACTCGCCAAAAAATCCCACCATGCGTAAATCTCGAGTGATTAGATGCATAGCAATACGACCACTCTCCATCATTTGTTCGCTGTGATAGGTAGATTCGGTGGTACGTTGCGAGGCAACTAAAAAGCTGCCAATGCCTGCGGTAAGAAATAAGCCAATCACAATCGCAATCAACCATTCAATGAGCGTGAAGCCGCGCTGGTTAAATAGCTTCATGAATTGACCCTAGTATTTAACGCCATTTTCCGACGTTTATCCGACTGAGCGCCACAGTTAGCAGTGACCGAGTTAGCGCTGGTAATCCCGCTAAGAGATTGCCGAGATAACCAAGTGACAACTACCGTTAAGTCACCGTTAGCCGCTAACAATACGCAACCATTGGGTTTCACTAGCCCGCCTTTTGTGCCCGCAGATTTAGCCAGCAATCCATACTCCCAATGGTAAAGATCGTAATTAACTACATCAGCTAAACTGCAGTCGGCCATTAAACCGCTATTTTCCGCGCAGGTAGGCTTGGTTCGTGTAGTTTGACCTTCACCAACAGTGACGGTAGCGGGGTTGTTAGCTTGCCAAGCAATATGATTTAAGCGCACGCGTTCGACCATGTCTTCGGCTAAAAGCATCGCCATAGTACGTTGATGGGTTTCAAAACTTGAGCGCTTAGCAACAGCTTGCATAGCAACCACTGCCAGCAGTCCAATAGCCAAGATAAAAGAAGTGATAACCACTTCAATGAGGGTAAAACCGCTTTGGTGAGGTTTTGAGTAGATGTGCATCGCTATCTACCTATTCTTAACACTTAAAAAATGTTCGATAGGGGTAACCTAAAGAGTTGACCAAGTCTTTAGGGTATAGCGCAAAAAAGAAGGCTATGCCTTCTTTTCTAGATTAAATGAGAGATAACTCAATTAGTTAGTTTGAGTGACTCGTAACTCAGCAGGAACTTCAAAAATGGTGTTTTCTTCACGCCCCGGATTTTCTACAACAGTCACACCGCCCATGGCTTTTAAACCTGATACTACTTCTTGAACCAGTATCTCTGGGGCAGATGCTCCAGCGGTAACACCAACCTTAGTATCATCATTAAACCACTGGCAGTTAATATCGCTAACGCCGTCAATCAAGTAGGCTGCCGCACCCGATTTCTCAGCTTTTTCTCGCAGGCGATTTGAATTAGACGAGTTTTTAGAACCCACCACTAATACCACATCAGATTTCTCGGCTAAATCTTTTACCGCGTCTTGGCGGTTTTGGGTCGCGTAGCAAATATCATCTTTACGTGGACCTTGAATATGCGGGAAGGTTTCTCGCAAGGCATCAATGATGGCAGAGGTATCATCAACTGATAAGGTGGTTTGCGTACAGTAAAAAAGTTGCTCTGGCTTTTTAACACTTAAGCTGGCGACATCGTCTACTGTTTCTACTAGGTAAATCCCACCATCAGCGTTGTCGTATTGGCCCATAGTGCCATTTACTTCTGGATGACCATGATGACCAATCAATACACATTCGATGCCTTTGCGGCTAGCGCGAGTAACTTCCATATGCACTTTAGTCACTAGCGGACACGTTGCATCAAAAATCTTTAAGCCACGCTGTTTAGCTTCAGCACGCACCGCTTGGGATACGCCATGAGCACTAAAAATACAAATACTGCCTTCTGGTACGTCGCTAAGTTCATCAACAAACTCGGCGCCGCGTTTACGCAGACCGTCCACCACATAGCGGTTGTGTACCACTTCATGGCGAACATAAATAGGCGCGCCGAACATTTCCAAAGCACGTTCTACAATAGAGATAGCGCGGTCAACACCAGCACAAAAACCACGAGGATTAGCTAACAGTATTTCCACTATCGATCCTTAATTAACCGCTAAAATTTCTACTTCAAAAATAACCGTTTGCCCAGCCAGTGGATGATTAAAGTCCACTGTCACTGAATCACCGGTCACTTCACGCACAATACCAGGAATTTCGCTACCGTCAGGTTGAGCAAAGGCAATAATACTGCCTTCTTCTGCGGGGGCTTCTTCGCCAAATTTACTGCGCTCGAAATACTTAATGTTATCTGGATTACTTGGGCCAAAGGCCTGTTCTGCACAGAGTTCAAATTGGCTTTTATCGCCAGATTTTAAGCCCTCTAAACACCTTTCAAAACCTTCGGTTAAGCTTCCATCGCCCACTACCAGCTGAGCTGGCTTAGGGTAATTGTAAGTACTTTCGGCAATCGATCCATCGCTTAACTTCAATACAAAATGAAGTTCTACTTTGCTTCCTTGCTGAATCATTTAGAGTCCTTTGGCTGGGGCGAGAAAATGCTGTCGAGCACCAATAACACAGCGCCTACACAAATAGCAGAGTCAGCTACGTTAAAAGACGGCCAATGATAGCTGCCTACATAAAAATCTAAAAAGTCGATCACGTAACCAAACACCACACGGTCAACTACATTACCAATGGCCCCCCCCAGCACCAAGGCGTAAGCAATGGCTTGCCACTTTTGATTGGCAGGGGTTTTCTTCATCCACCACAGCAATAAGCCACTAACAAAAATAGCAATAGCAGTAAAAAACCAACGTTGCCAGCCACCAGCATCACTTAAAAAGCTAAAGGCTGCACCGTAATTGCGTACCGATACTAAGTTAAAAAATGGAGTTACTTCTACGCGCTCGTATAAATCAAAGGTTTTAGCTATTGTCAGTTTAGTGATTTGGTCGAGAGCAAATACCACGACACTCAACCACAACCAACGTAAACCAGTACTGCTCGTTTTATTCGCTACTGCTTCATTATGCATAGTGACGAGACTCACCTTCACCTGCCACGTTGGTAACACAACGGCTACACAAGCTAGGATGCTCTGCATTTTGACCAACATCTTCGCGGTGATGCCAACAACGGTCACATTTCTCACCGCTGGCAACTTCAACAGCCACTTTAAGGTTGGCCAGTTCGGTAACGGCCGCGTCAGCAGTTGCTTGTTCTAGCGGCTGTAAGCTCACACCAGAGGTAAGCAATACAAAGCGAAGTTCATCACCTAACTGCGTAAGTACTTGTTCTAGCTCGCTATCGACATACAGCGTTACCTTCGCTTCTAAGGTGCCACCAATTTTCTTATCACGGCGCGCTTGCTCTAGGTTCTTGTTCACCTCATCACGAATAGTGATTAATTGTGCCCAGAATGCATCATTCATGCTGTTGTCTTGGGCTAACGGTGTTAAACCTTCATACCACGTTTCAGTGAATACAAATTCGTTACGCTCACCAGGAAGAGCTTGCCAAATTTCGTCGGCAGTAAAGCTTAGAATTGGCGCAATCCAGCGGGTTAATGCTTCAGCAATGTGGAACAGTGCCGTTTGGCAAGAACGACGCGCTAGGCCATCTGTTTTAGCCGTGTACTGACGATCTTTAATAATGTCTAAATAGAAGCTACCTAGCTCGATAGAACAGAAGTGCATTAACTTCTGGTATACCACATGGAATTGGTATTGCTCGTAAGCTTCTACAATCTCTTGTTGAACCGCAGCCGCGCGGCTAACGACCCAACGGTCAAGCTCAACCATATCTTCAGCAGCCACTAAGTGCTGCTCAGGCTCAAAACCAGCCAAGTTAGCTAATAAGAAGCGAGAAGTATTACGAATACGACGGTATGCGTCAGCACTGCGCTTGAATACTTCATCAGACACGCTCATTTCAGCGGTGTAGTTAGTAGACGCAATCCACAAACGTAAAATGTCTGAACCCAATTTGTTCCAGATATCTTGCGGCGCAATACCGTTGCCTAAAGATTTAGAAAACTTATGGCCGTTAGCATCAACCGTAAAGCCATGAGTCAATACTTGTTGGTATGGTGCTTTGCCGTGCATCGCTGTTGAGATCATCAATGATGATTGGAACCAGCCACGGTGTTGGTCTGAGCCTTCTAGGTACATATCGGCAGCTTGGCCATTAAACTCATCACGTGCATCCACTACGCTCGAGTGAGTTGAACCTGAGTCAAACCATACGTCTAAGGTATCTTCTACCTTGCGGTATTGCTCGGCTTCAGCACCTAGCAGTTCAGTGACATCTAAATCCCACCATGCTTGAATACCGGTTTTTTCTACTCGTTTCGCGACTTCTTCCATCAGCTCTACTGCACGAGGGTGAAGCTCATTAGTTTCACGATGCACAAATAAAGCAATTGGCACGCCCCACGTACGTTGACGAGAGATACACCAATCTGGGCGGTTCTCTACCATACTTTCGATACGGCTTTGGCCCCAATCAGGGATCCACTGGGTCTTCTCGATTTCTTGCATCGCCTGCTTACGCAAACCATTTTGATCCATGCTAATAAACCACTGCGGCGTAGCACGGAAGATAATCGGTGTTTTGTGACGCCAGCAATGTGGGTAACTGTGGCGGTATGCATGGTGATGTAATAAAGCGCCAGTTTCTTTTAGCTTCTCAACCACATTGTCGTTGGCTTTAAATACGTGTTGGCCAGCAAAAAACTCAGTGTCAGATAAATAAACACCGTTGTCGCCCACTGGATTCGCGACTTCTAGATCGTATTTTTGACCAACAGCGAAATCTTCTTGGCCGTGGCCAGGTGCGGTATGCACACAACCAGTACCTGATTCAGTAGTAACGTGGTCACCTAAAATAACCGGTACTTCAAAATCGTAGAACGGGTGCTTAACCTTAATCAGCTCAAGGGCTTCGCCTTGACAGTAACCTAGTGCATTAAAGTGAGTCGCGCCAAAACGCTCTACACATTGCTCCATTAAGTCACGCGCTAATATTAAACGCTCTTTGCCAGCTTCGGTTTCAATTTGCACTAGTACATATTCTAAATGCGCGTTCACTGCTACTGCACGGTTAGCCGGTAAGGTCCACGGAGTGGTGGTCCAAATCACTGTAGAGATCGGGCCTTCGCCAGTAACACCTTCTGGGTGATCGAATTTGGCGAGAACTGCCGCGTCGTCTACTGCAGTGAAACGTACATCAATAGCAGGAGAGGTTTTGTCTTCATACTCAACTTCGGCTTCGGCTAAAGCACTGCCACAATCGGTACACCAATGCACCGGCTTAGAGCCTTGCAATAGGTGGCCGTTATCGATGATTTTAGCCAAAGAGCGAATGATGTTAGCTTCAGTATCAAAGTTCATGGTTAGGTAAGGATTTTGCCAATCACCTAATATACCCATGCGGATAAAGTCTTTACGCTGGCCGTCAATTTGCTTAGCAGCATAATCACGACACTTTTGACGAAACTCAGCAGCAGTTACCTTTTTACCAGGCTTGCCAACTTTCTTCTCTACTTGCAACTCGATAGGCAAACCATGACAGTCCCAACCCGGCACATATGGCGAGTCAAAGTCTGACAAGGTCTTCGATTTAATAATGATGTCTTTAAGCACCTTGTTAACCGAATGGCCAAGGTGAATATTGCCGTTGGCGTAAGGAGGGCCATCGTGCAAAATAAAGCTCTTTTTACCTTTTTTGGCCTGTCTAATCTGGCCGTACAAATCCTTTTCGTCCCAACGCTTAAGCATTGCAGGTTCGCGGTTGGCTAAATTACCACGCATCGGAAATTCAGTATCAGGTAAATTAAGAGTATCTTTATAGTCGCTCATCGAATCACTTTTCCAGTCAATTACTCAGCAAGGCCATAGTAGGCTTTTGCTCGCTTAATATCGAGATTCACCTGAGCTTTCAGCGCATCAAGTGAATCAAATTTTTGTTCATCTCGTATTTTTAACTGCGGTTCAACCACTAAGCGTTGGCCATACAGATTGGCATCAAACTCAAACAAATGCGCTTCCACCAATAAATCTTTTCCTGCGGCGGTAGGTCGCCAGCCTATATTGGCAATTCCAGAGAATCGATGCTCTGGTTGCCCGTGTACATACACTTTTACCGCAAATACACCATGAATCGGGCAAACATGACGAGCCACCTTTAGGTTTGCCGTAGCAAATCCCAGTTGGCGCCCTAGTTTTTGCCCGTGGATCACTTTGCCACTAAAGCTAAATTTTCGCCCTAATAACTGACCCACAGTATTAAAATCAGAGTCAGCTAAATGCTGGCGCAATAAGGTGCTGCTAACTCGCTGTTGATTCATACAAAATGAATCGGTTGAGGTTAGCTCAAAACCATATTGCTGTTTAGCGGCTTGCAAACTAGCAAAGTTACCTTCTCGGCCTTTACCAAAATGAAAGTCATCGCCCACTGCTAGATACTTAATACCTAACAACTCTACCAATAATTGACGCACAAAATAGTCGGCACTTTGCTGAGCAAAGGCTTGGTTAAAACGCACCACTAGCAAACGGTCAACACCCAAACTTTTGAGCTGTTGGTATTTATCGCGAAAGCGGCTAATTCGAGCGGGCGCTTTATCTTTAGCGAATATCTCTAAAGGTTGCGGCTCAAAAATCATTACCGCAGCAGGTAAGCCCCGCTGGCGAGCCTGTTCAACTAATCGTTTTATTACTTGCTGATGGCCTAAATGCACACCATCAAAATTACCGATGCTTAAGGCACAGCCATAATGGCGCGCTTTAATGTTGCGTATACCGCGAATTAACTCCATTCCCGCGCCTATTTCGTCAAAAACCGACGGATTATAGCTTGTTTAGTCCGCAGTTACAGCCCCGAAACCGCTTTTCAAGTGCGCTAATCTTATCCCTAAGCAAAATAGTAAAACTAAGTAGCTGGCAATGGCCGCCGCAACGCAAATGATCAACTGAATAACGCTGTTGTACCAGTTAAGGGCAAACCATTGCTCAGCCACCGGAGAAAGCCAGTAAATAAGGCCTCCCATGGCAACGGAAGCGAGCACTATGCGCACAATGCACCCGCTAGTGGCTCGGCTCACTTTGTATACTCCTTGCTTGTGCAAGCCCCGATACAATAAAGAAGCGTTAAGCAGAGCCGACAACGCTGTGGCAATCGCCAACCCTACGTAGCCATAAGGAATAGCGAAAATAAGGTTAAAACCCATATTACTCACCATGGCAATGATGCCAATTTTAACCGGGGTTTTAGTATCTTGCCGCGAGTAATAACCGGGCGCTAATACTTTCACTAACATAAAGAATAACAAGCCACCGCTATACGCCATTAAGCTGTATGAGGCATTAAGTACATCTTGTTGGTCAAAAGCACCGCGCATAAATAATACTTGAAGAATAGGGTGACCTAACAACGCTAAACCTATGGTGGCTGGAATACCTAGAAAGCACACCATACGCACTGCCCAATCCATGGTTTGTTGGAACTGTTTAGGATTAGCGTCTACATGACGTTGCGACAAACTAGGTAAGATCACCGTGGCGATAGCAATGCCAAATAACCCTAATGGAAACTCCAACAAACGGTCTGAATAATACAGCCAAGAAATAGAACCAGTGACCAGAAAGCTGGCAATAAGAGTATCGAGCAACAAGTTAATTTGACTGACCGAGACCCCAAATAATGCGGGAATCATTAAAGTGCGAATTTTTACCACACCCGGGTGCTTCCAGCCCCAACTTGGCTTGCGTAGTAACTTAAGCCTAAATAGAAAAGGCAGTTGAAACAGAAACTGAACCAAACCACCAAAAAACACGCCCATAGCTAACCCTACCTCGGGTTGCTCTAACTGCGGTGACACTAGCATGGCGAAACCAATAATCACTACATTCAGTAACACTGGAGTAAAGGCAGCCACCGCAAAACGACCATAAGCGTTAAGAATGGCCCCCGATAAACCGGTAAAAGTAACAAACCACAAATAGGGAAAGGTAATTTTTAATAAAAAGGCCGACAGTTCAAACTTTGCAGCATCAGGCCCATCATTTAACCATGAGATAAACCAGCCCGTGCCAAATAGGGCAGCAATCAGTGGCGAGCCAATAATGCCAAATAAGGTCACAATGGTCACCGCCAAGCCAAGCGTACCGCTCACCTTGGCAACCAGTTCTCTTACTTCATCTTCGGCACTTTTTTGTTTGTACTCGGTAAGCACCGGCACAAAAGCTTGGGCAAACGCGCCTTCGGCAAATAAACGGCGTAAGAAATTGGGAATTTTGTTGGCAAAGAAGAATACATCGGCGGCTACGCCCGCCCCCATCAAGTTTGCTATTACGACGTCTCGAACTAAACCCAATACGCGAGAAATCAAGGTCATACCGCTAACAATAGCGCCCGATTTTAACAAGGTTTTACTCAATGCACTGTCCTGTTGCCAATTTATACAAATTCCTCTGCCCTAACATAGAAAATGCTGGTAGAATCGCGCCACAGTTTACCCGCCTATACAGATCTATGCTACGGCCGTAACGTTTACTTGGCCTTTACGCACTTGGATATTTATAGTTGGTTAAAAATTGTTTGACATAAACATGAAAAACGGGCATATTCCACGGCCTTAAAATTCATAATTCCAAGACAAAGTTCAGGAGTTACACTTGGCTAATATTAAGTCAGCTAAAAAACGCGCTGTCCAAGCTGAAAAGCGTCGTCAACATAACGCTAGCCGTCGCTCTATGATGCGCACTAATTTGAAAAAAGTTATTGCAGCTATCGAAGCAGGCGATAAAGAAGCAGCTACAGCAGCATACCAAGCCGCTCAACCAGTTTTAGACCGTTACGCGTCTAAAGGTTTGATCAGCAAAAACAAAGCAGCTCGTCATAAGAGCCGCATTGTTGCTAAAATCAACGCACTTTAATTTAAAGCGCTTGATAAAAAAAACCGGCCTTGGCCGGTTTTTTTATATCTGAAATTCAGCTAATCAGCACAGTACAGCGCGTGCAGCTGGCCTAACACCGCTTTGGCTTCATCACTAGCCAAAGAATAGAAGATGGTTTGAGACTCTTTACGGGTGCTTACCAGCTTATCTTTGCGTAGCCATGCTAAGTGTTGTGATAAAGCAGACTGGCTAAGCTGAACCCGTTGGTTTAACTCCCCTACCGTTAACTCACCTTCGACTAAGTGGCACAAAATCATTAAACGGCTTTCGTTAGCTAGGGCTTTAAGGAGCTTTAATGCAGGCTCTGCATTTTTTTGCATGTCTTCTATATTCATCTTTCTACCTAGTGAAGCAATTAAGGCAAACTATACGTGAAATCACTGGAACTCGCTAGCCAGCCGCCTAAGCGCCAATGCGAAGCAAAGAAAACAGCCGCTATGTAGCGGCTTTTACTTAGGGTGAGATACGTTTATTGAGCGATGATTTTATATTGCATAGTGGCATCATTCACTTCCACTATGTAATTGCCTACTACGTTGGTGAAGATATCTCCACCCGTTTGCTCTAGTACGCCATCGTTATTATTGTCGCCGTAATTATTTGACCAATCACCACTAACATCAAACTTAAAACGTTGCTCATTCTGGCCGTCAAAGCTTACCGTAGTTTGCCAAGTATTATTTGCCACTAAGCTCATTGCCCCAGTTTGCCAGTTGTTAGCCGTTCCTCTAAAGAACAGCTGTTGGAAGTTAGCAGTAAAGTTAGCATTTGGGTCAATCACCTCTACAACAACAGACGCTTTTGCCGTTTTACCGCCGTCATCGGTTACGGTAAGGCTCATACCATAAGAACCTGCAGTAGCGTAATTTACAGTAGTGGTTTCTGTGGTCGCATCATTGCTCCATAGGTAGCTAGCAATGGTGCCGTCACTATCACTAGATCCGGCCGCACTGTAAGTAATGCTTTGGCCAATATCTATTTGAGTAGCCGAGGCACCAATAATGGCCGTGGGAGCTTGGTTAGCATTAAGCTCAGTGATGCTGTAAGCCAGCGTCTGATCATTAACTTCGATTAAATAAGAACCCGTTAGCGTAGTGAAAATATCTCCACCTGATTGCTCTAGCACTCCGTCAGCATTGTTATCGCCGTAGTTCTGCCCCCAATCACCGTTTACATCAAACTTAAAGCGCTGATCAGCTTGGCCATCAAGTTCAACTACTAGTTGCCATGTATTATCAGCAACCAGGTCCATCGCAGTAGTTACCCAGCCGTTTGCTGTTCCGCGGAAATAAAGCTGATTAAAGTTTTTCGCTTTTTCATCGCTTTCCACGCTTAACACAGCGTTAGCAGTTGCTGTAGCACCTTCATTATCAGTGACAGTTACGCTGATGGTTTTGCTTACATCTACCACTACATCAATGCTGCTAGTTGTTTCGCCTGTGCTCCACAAGTAACTCGTAATAGAGCCATCTTCATCACTTGAACCAGCTGCACTCAAGGTAACAGTAGTCCCAGTGGCAACGGTTTGATTCGCCGGAGAAATGTTGGCGATAGGTGCTTTATTTGGCACTACCGTCAGTGTTACCGAGGTACTGGCAGTTTTACCTTTGTCGTCGCTAACCGTAAGGCTAATGGTTTGAGTTTCATTCACCGTGACCGAAATAGACTCAGTGCTTGCACCAGTACTCCAGCTGTAACTGGCAATTGACCCGTCACTATCACTTGAACCTGCACCACTTAAGGTCACCACAGAGCCTTTCGCTACTGTTTGGCTGCTAGGGCTAATAGCAGCTACGGGTGCCGCGTTACCATCTAAACCATCTGGTATACCTGCTGCGATGGCTCCCGAGACAACATTCCAACTGCCATCATCTACTTTGTAGTTTTGACCGCCATTATTATCCCATGTACCGCTACAGTTGTTAGCGACAAACTCTAGTTGAGTACCATCCACTAGGTCTACGGTTAAGCTGTACCAGTTACCACCAACACTTTGCATAGCTTCGCCAGGTGCCACTGTCCAAGTTACCGCACCATCAACGGTGTAATGCAAACATACTTGCCCCCAACCGCTGTTGTCTTGATAGTACACCGTTGAAGTAAGAGACTGACCAATAATACGATAAGTCACACTGGTAGAGGCTTTTTGACCCACGCTATCGGTCACAGTCACCGACACAGTAGTACGTTCATTTAGCGTAACTGTAATTGAAGGGGTAGTTTCACCAGTGCTCCATAAGTAACTAGCAATTGGACCTTCTTCATCTGAAGAGCCTGCAGCACTTAAGGTAACAACGGTACCCAATGCCACTTCTCCACCAGTAGCATCTATATTGGCAACAGGGCGTTTATCTCCCACTACCACGCCATCAGTAAAGAACATGGCTTCGCCAGCAATTGCGCCATTAACATCTTCAACTGTTTTACCGCCCACCGAACTAAACTGGCCAGCACCTACGTAAACTTGTTGAATCTCAGAACGAGTCACATTGCCTTTGCTATCTGTTGCTTCAATGTAGTAATCAAGCAATTGCTCCTGGTATTGGTCAATGTAGCTGAAGTACAAGTTACCAATTTCTTGGGCAGGTACTACATCAAACATTTCTTTACCAGAAGGCTGCCAAGTCACACCATTGATATCGCCACTTAAGTCGCGTTCATTCATGTCAAAGCTTTGCCATTCACCTACACGCGATGGGTCAACATTTGGATCGCTGCTGTGAGCACTTGGATCGTACAACTTAAAGGTTTTATCGGTTGCGGTCGCCCACTTATCTTTGTGAACACGTACCTTAACTTTAATATCTTGAATGCCATTTACGTCATAACCATAGGTGTAAATAGCAAACTTAGTATCAGCGTAAACCGTCGCCCACCCTTCAGCCTTACTTGAGTTGGCACTACCAGGATTGTAAGGGTAGCGCTGAGGCCACCAAACAGACGGGCCGGTTTTATCTTGGCTCAAGTTGGCATCTACATAAGGTGTAGTGAAGTGCAAAGACTGATTAAACGAAATGGTAGGTTTTACCCCGTCATCAACGTTTTCGTCATAATAACCAAAACCTGAATCAATAGATGCTAGCAAGAAATACCAACCTAATTCAGCTGGGTTTGCACCACCGGCGTAGTTGTTTCCGGCATCACCTTTAACAGGGTAAGACATCATCCACGGGTTTAACTGGTTACCTGGGTAGGTCACTTCGTTATCACGCGCGGTGCTTGGGCTCCAATGGTTAGGGTTATTGTCTAACCAGATTTGCTCAGCTGTTTTTGCGTAGTTTTCTGCCGCTTGCAGTAAGGCAAAGTTACGCTCTAGATAATGATAACCTAGCTCTAGCGATACCATATGCTCGCGAGTGGCGACAAAATCAGTGCCATTGGCAGTATTAAAATCAGCCATTTGGCCACGCCACACACCCACTGGAATATGCCAGTGATACCACGTTGGATCAGCAGATGAATCTCGAGTATCAATCCAAGAGCCATCTTGTACGTGAACAATGTCATCCGCAGGAATTGGGTAAGCTTTTAGATATTCATCCACCCCCATACCGCGAACCGAACTGTCTGCATAGGTTACGTTACCTGAGTTGGCCCAAGTACCGCCGTCGCCAGCACGTCCAGATGAGTTATCGCCATCGTGAGCAATAGTGAAATACTGAGTTCTACCAAGCGATGCTGCGTCACCTTCAAATGCTTTAAGCACATCAGCAGTTACAGAGCCTTGGTAGCCCTCTTCCCAAGAACTCGCTTGCTCTACCGGAATACCCGCCACCTTATGCTGCTCGCCGGTATTAGGATCTACGTATTGCACCCAGTGCGGAATAGAAGCAAAAGGGAATTTATTGTAGGTAACCTGCTGCTCATTAAACATGTGCAGTTCAGTCCAAGCACCAATATCACTAACGTTTTGTAAGTCGGCACGGTTAGGTGGTGAGATTAAGGTGTCTTTACCCGGGTCGTTTAGGTAAGGGTAATCACGTAAGGTACGCGAGTAATGCACGTTACCTAATACTGACCACTCAATGCCTAACTTGGTCAATACCGGAATAATTCGCTCAGAAAAGCCTAGCTCTGTTGGGAAGAAGCCTTTAGATGATTTAAATGAATCACCTAAGAAATAATCTTGAGCCAAAGTAACGTTTTGATAAATCAAATCTTTTAAGAAATAGTCATTACCCACCAAAGGCCCCATGGTGTGGTGACCAGAGAAGTGGATAGTGTCTAGAGCATTAAAACCACCGCTGGTCTTAGTACTGTTTTGGGTATCACGCCAATAAGCACCCCAGCCCAAATTGTAACCGTCCAAATTACCTAACTCGCCAAAACTCTGCACGTTGTTAATCACTGATGCTGACATGGTGACATGCGTTTGGCTTTGAGGATGATTGCCGTTGTTGCCTTTGGCCGTATCCATTGGCCAACTTAAGTAGGCACCTTTTTTAGCATGATGCTGATAATAAGAGACTAAATCGTCGTGCGGCATTGGGGCACCGCTACCGGGAATATAAAACGTGTAGTTAGCTGGAGGACTATTCTTGAGGTTAATGACTTGGCCGTCGTAGGCATAACGAACGGGGTCGCCTACCGACAAACCTTCATATTGACTTACATCGTAGTACGGCCAAAAATTTGGCATATGATTATGATAAATATGAGTCGCTGCAATTTCCGCCTGCGCAGATATCGACGCTGCCACCATACTTATGGCAAACACCTTTTTCATGATTTGCTTCCTTTCCCGCACTCGTGGCTTAAGGCCACTCATACGCTTACTCGCTGTTAAAAATACAGAAGCCAAACATGGGAACGTTTAGTGTTAACCGATTTATATAACCCTACTACTGTTTGTTTCTGCGCTCAGATACCTTACGGCATCACCCACTAAATCAGGTTGAGATATACCTATAATTTAGCGAGGCCTCTGTACTACAGCTCAGTGCCATGGCAAAAAAACCTTCCATAACAGGGAGTTACCAGAAACATTTTGTGTTGGTCGTTATTGCCAACAATTATTATTCTATTGAGCGCAATAGCAGCTATTGCTTAGCCTATTTTGCTAAAGGCCCAAATATTGTTCTGTATTTTATAAATAGCAGAGTAGCGCTTGGAAGGTGAATAATTAAGCAAGATAAGCGCTAAACATGCGCGGCTTCAAATAATGCTCAAGGTCAAACCAAAATATTTGATATTACTCACAATAAGAAAAGTGTTTTAAAACGGTATATTGTTTCGCTTATTCAATAAATAATATTAAATAATTTTTATACCAGCTGCAGCTAGTCACAACTGATGTTTAGAATCTCATCCACATTTTGTAATTGCTGCTCACCTGAGAACAAGGTTGAAAAGTCACTATTACAAAGCTGTTTTACCGAAGGGTGTTGAATCATTCGCTCCGCAAACAGCACGTGATATTCCTCCGTTAACTCATTAGTGATGCCTAATAAGCGTGTATTAGGGTTAGCCAAAATTTCTTCCGTATATATGGCTGGAGCAACAAAAATACCGTCGGTATATGCACCAAACGCTTTCATTAACGCGGCATCATCAAATTCTCCTAATACCGATACTTTTAAACCTAGCTCATCAAACCAAGTCCACAGTTTTCGGCCTAAAGAGCTACGTCTGCCTGGCAGCAATAGACTACGTTGTTCTAAACAAGCAGGAAATGGCAAGAGAGGAAGTGGTTCGTTAGCAAAAAACGCAATGCCGCTTTCCCCCAGTTTCTTGCTCAGCACGCCGTCTTGCTGAGCGTTGTCCAAACCACAGTCTGACAAAATCATATCTAACTTGTGCTCTGCTAACTGAGATAAAAGCAATTCGTGGGTAGACTCAACACAACGTAGGCGAATATTACCGTCGGGTGGCACAGCAGAAAGCAAAATACGGCTAGCTAAACGTTTCGATAAAGCGTCAGCGACACCCACCTCAAACAATAATTTATCTTGTTGTGAATAGTTAACGATATCGAGCATTTCATAACTGAGACTGAACATTCGATCGGCATATTTATAGACCAGCTGGCCCAGTTCGGTAGGGGTTATTTTAGGGCCTCGGCGAATAAACAACTCACCCGCTAAACGCTGTTCCAGTTGCTTAATTTGGCCCGTTACGGTTTGTGGAGTTAAAAACAACGCCTCAGCGGCAGCAGTTACCGATCCTCGCTTGTAGGTCATCCAAAAGTAGTAAAGATGGTTGTAGTTTAAATGTGACATGCCTTACCTAACAGCAAACCCCGAAAACGGGGTTTGCATCATTGTTATTGTTCGGCCTTCAATTTAACTACATGGAAGACGTACTTAATGTTTTGCTGGATTGACCGAGCTCTAGCTCTGCTAGCTTAGCGGCTTCTTCACGGGTAGACCTGTGCAATAAACCGTAACCCAACAATGCTGCAGTCACCGAGCCTGCCAATATAGCTAAACGCGACAGTCCTATCAAATCAGTTTGACCCGCAAAGGCTAACGACGAGATAAAGATAGACATAGTGAAACCAATACCACACAGCATAGACGTTGCAAGTAACTGCATGTTGTTAGCACCTTCTGGCAACTTAGCCCAGCCAGCACGAATCGCTAAGCGGCTACAGGTATAAATACCTAAAGGTTTACCCACTAACAAGCCAAGAATAACACCCAAAGCTAACGGACTTTGGAAGCTTTCTAAGCTAATTCCGGCCAGAGGAACACCCGCATTAGCAAAGGCAAAAATAGGCACAATGAAAAAGCTCGATGCAGGGTGTAAGGCGTGCTCTAGCTTCTTCAGCGGAGAGCCGCCTGAGTTAGCTTTAATTGGGATCATAAAGCCAACTATTACGCCCGCTAAGGTGGCGTGTACGCCCGACTTAAGCACCGCTACCCAAAGCACTAAACCAAGCAACATGTATGCGCTTAAGCCACCATGTCCGCGCCGATTAAGCATCCATAAACCAAGGGTTGCTGCCACCGACCACACCAACGGCATAATCGCGACTTCACTGGTGTAAAACAAGGCAATAACAACAATTACGCCCAAATCGTCGGCGATTGCTAGCGCCAGTAAAAATACCTTTAAGCTTGCTGGAACGCGCTTACCTAGCAGCGCCATAACACCCAATGCAAAAGCAATATCAGTTGCCGCAGGAATCGCCCAGCCTTTAGCCAGCTCTGTATCACCAATGTTGAATATTAAGTATACGGCTGCGGGTACTACCATACCGCCAATCGCAGCGACTACAGGTAATAAGGCACGTTCTTTAGATGACAGCGCTCCTTCAACCATTTCGCGCTTAACTTCTAAGCCAATAACCAAGAAGAACACAGCCATTAACCCATCGTTGATCCACAACAATAAGGGCTTGTTAATATCGAGTTCGGCAATACGCACTTGAAATGGGGTATCAAGAAATGCGAAATATGCAGGAGATAACCAAGCACTGTTTGCCATAAACAGTGCTACCACGGCAGCTAGCATCAACAAAATACCACCGGCAGCTTCCATTCTTAAAAAACGATCAAGAAATGATTTCATAACAGCTCACAGAGAAAAATGAAGACATTATTTTACTCAGCGGTGTGTTAAAACATATTCACTTGTAATTACGCTTATCATCGGATATTCCGATGATAAAAACTACAAGCAACGGCTTAACCATTTATTAATACAAATTGAAAATAAAACCTGACAAGACTTAAACGATTTATCAGGTTTTATTTGATGCTTTAAACCGAAAACGGATAAGCAATAGGGTCGTGGAACTGGTAATCACTGACTTCAAAATCATCCAGCGTTACCCAGGTTTCTAAATCTTCTAGAGATTTAATTTTAGGGTTGATATGTAACTTAGGTGCAGCATAGGGCTCACGTTTAAGCTGCACGTCTTTCATCAGTGCAAGCTGATCTTCGTAGATGTGAGCATTAACAATTTTATGATAAGCCTTACCCGCCTTGTGGCCGGTAATTTGTGCCATCAACGCTAAGAAAGTAAACACCTGAATTTGGTTGAAGTTTTGCCCTAACGGCACATCACAAGAACGCTGTGAGGAAGTAAGATACAAAGTATCGCCTAACAACGAAAAGGTATGGGTGTGCATACATGGTCTCAAACACCCCAAGTGAAATTCACCAGGATTATAAAAGGACAAAATTTCACCGCGGTCATCAATACCATTAGTTAAGTCATCAACGATTTTTTTGAGTTGATCTACCGAGCCACCTTCAGGCTTGCGCCATGAACGTCCTTGAACCCCGTAAACACGCCCCATATCGTTGTCGCCTTTACGTGCAGGGTTATTTAGCCAAGCTTGGTTTTCATTCGCGTTAGCTAACCAAGTTGGGGTGCCTAATGCCTTAAACTCAGCGGCATTATCTAAGCCGCGAATATAACCTAGCAACTCTGCAATCGCCGCCTTCCAGTAGCTTTTGCGAGTAGTCACTAAGGGAAACTCATTGTTAGCGACATCGTATTCAAGATCAGCATTAATAACCGTTAGGCATCGTTTACCGGTGCGTTCATTTTCAATCCATGTACCCTCGTTAACAATCCGTTGGCAAAGATCTAAATACTGTTTCATGCGTTACTCTCTTTGGTATTACGGCGGTAAGCCCAAGCGATAAACAAAGCGCCAAATATAATCATTGGCAGAGACAAGATTTGTCCCATGCTCATGCCCAAACTCAGCAAACCTAAATGGCTATCGGGTTCGCGGAAAAATTCGATAATAAAGCGGAAGCTACCATAGCCAAGCAAGAAGGCACCTGATATCGCTCCCATTGGCGGTTTGCGCTTAGCGTAAATTAACAACAACACTAACAGTACAATTCCTTCTAAAGCGACTTCATAAAGTTGAGAAGGGTGTCTTGCCACCATACCACCACTAGGGAACACCATCCCCCAAGGCATGTCTGTTGCTCGCCCCCACAACTCGCCATTCATAAAGTTTCCTAAACGCCCGGTTGCCAAGCCAAATGGAATCAACGGCGCAATAAAATCAGCCACCGTAAAGAAGTGTCTTTTAGTGTGGCGAGCAAACCACATCATTGCGCCAATCACGCCTAACAAGCCACCATGGAATGACATGCCGCCCGTCCAGATTTTAAATAGATACAAAGGGTCGTCTAAAAACTGCGGGAATTGGTAAAACATGACGTAGCCCATACGGCCACCAATAATCACCCCAACAAAACCGTAGAATAACAAGTCGCTGACTTCAGCACGTGTCCAACCGCTTCCGGGCTTATCAGCCATGCGGTTGCCTAACCACATCGCAAATAAAAAGCCGAATAAATACATTAAACCGTACCAGCGCACGTCTAATGGACCGATGCTTATGGCAATCGGGTCAATCTCAGGGAATTGCAAAGGTGTAGACACGATAAATAGCTCTATTTAGGGAGTAAAAAGAAAGGGCATTTTGCAGTGAAAAAGGCCACGAGACAAGCTTTGACTGGTGGCATAATTATTAATGTTTACTCACGCGCACTAACTGAGACAGCTGCAGCTGTTCAAGATAGTCATATAACAAGCTGTAAATAGCAGAGCCACTTTGGCTAAGTAAAATTTGTTCACGTAACTTAGTGAGATCAGCCATATTAACGTGGCGAATAATGTACTTGATTTTGGCGAGATTGAAACTGCTCATACTTAAGCGGCGATAACCTAAAGCCAACACTAACAAGGCTCCCACCGGCTCACCCGCCAACTCACCACAAAAGCTCACAGGAGTATTGGTTAAATTGGCCTGCTCAATAATCTGATTAAGGGCTCGCACCACCGCTGGGTGGAAAGTATCAAATAGCTCAGCAACTCGAGTATTGTTGCGATCCACTGCTAATAAATATTGGGTTAAATCATTGCTGCCCACCGACCAAAAATCAACTCGCTGAGCCAGCTCTGGCAGTAAGAACAACACCGACGGCACCTCAAGCATCACCCCATGTTTGGGTCGCTCTGGAGGCTCACGTAAATCTAACTCATCAACCACTTCAGCCCACGCTTGCTCCAATAAACGCGATGCTTCATCTACTTCATTTAGGCAGCTAATCATCGGTAACATAATGCACAAATTGCCGCACTCTATCGCCGAGCGATACATAGCACGCGCTTGCACTAAAAAGATCTCTGGGTGATCAAGGGTTAAGCGTATTCCACGCCAGCCCAAAAATGGATTTTCTTCCACAATAGGAAAATACGGAAGCTGTTTATCTCCACCTACATCTAAGGTGCGCATGCATACTTCTTTACCACTGTAGCTCTTCAATATATCTCGATAGCGAATATATTGTTCGTCTTCAGAAGGGAAGCGGTCTTGCATCAAAAATGGAACTTCGGTGCGGTAAAGTCCTACACCGTCGGCGCCAGCATTAACGGCAATGTCACTATCGGCACTTAAACCGGCATTGATCAGCATTTCTACTGCTACCCCATCGGTACTTAGCGCCGGCTTATCTAAGTCATGCTGAACTAAACTATTAATCTCGCTCTCTTGAGCGAGCAAAGCCAAATACTCATCACGAATAATTTTATCTGGCTCTACAAATAACTCGCCTGAATAACCATCTAGAATCAGCTCGCAACCACGGAGTTTATTAACATTGAAACTTAAGCCCATTAGCGCAGGAATGCCCATGGCTCGCGCTAAAATCGCTGCGTGGGAGTTGGCCGCTCCGCGCTGTGAAACAACGCCGGCAAGAAATTGACGAGGAATTTGCGCAAACATAGTCGCGGTCACTTCTTCTGCAACCACTATTACTGGTTCAGTAGGTAGCAAATCAGCATTAGGGCCCAGCTCTAGCGCATGTAATAAGCGCAAACCAACGTCTTTAACGTCAACTGCACGCTCCTTCAAGTAAGGGTCATTCATTTCTTGAAACTGCTTAACGTAGTGCTCTATCACTAAACGTAAAGCCCCTTCAACCTGGTATCCTTCTTCAATTTTACGGCGAATATCTCCGGCCAAACTGGCATCAGCCAACATGTGCTGATACACCTCAAAGATAGAGGCCACATCTTTTGGAAGTTGTTCAGAGAGCTTAATGGCAAGGCTATGAAATTCATCGCGGGTAATGTCTAACGCGCCATTAAACCGTGCCAATTGATGTGAAACATCGCTGGCTTTTTGAATTTGTTGTAACTCCAAAGCGCCAGAGGAGCGGTTAATCCAAGCCCGAGCAATTGCAATTCCGCTAGAGCTTGAGCCTGCTTTAATTGCCTCACTCCATTTCTGCTTAGAAGGCTCATTCAATACTGCTTGAAAATCAGTATTCGCTAATACACCCGCCAAGTGTGCAGCCAAGGTAACAAGAAAAGATTCTTCACTTTGATCAAAACTGCGCGTTTCAGATTGCTGTACGACCAATACCCCTAACACTTTGCGTTGGTGGGTAATAGGCGTGCCTAAAAAGGAAAAGAAACCGTCTTCGGCGGTTTCAGGAAGATACTTAAAGTGAGGATTAAGCCGGGCGTCGGCTAAGTTAATGGGCTCTTCACGCATGGCCACTTGGCCAACAACCCCTTCGCCAAGCGGCATAAAGGCTTTACCAACGGCTTCGCTAGCGAGGCCGTCGGTTGCACGTAACACTAAATGTTGCTGTTGCGAGTCCGTCACATATACCGAGCAGCAGTCGGTAAGCATAGTGTGACGGATTTGTTTAACTAAAATAGCAAGCGCACTGTCGAGAGTATCGGCATTGCTTACCTGTTCAACAATGGCGCGTAACTCTCCTAACACTTGCTATGCTCCCTTGCGCTTTTTGAAGCGTCGTCGCTTATCTTTACTTTGGCTTTTGTCCGAACGGTTAAAGGGTAAAGCCGCAGTAACAAACTCTTTTAAAGCACGACGATAAACCTCCCGCTTAAAAGACACCACCTGTCTTACGGGATACCAAAAACTCACCCAGCGCCAATCATCAAACTCTGGATGACCACAACGGTCAAATTTAATATTCGATTCTTTGCCCACTAAACGCAGCAAAAACCACTTTTGTTTTTGTCCGATACAAACCGGCGGACTATCCCAACGAATTAAGCGTTTTGGTAATTTATAACGCAGCCAATGTCTGGTTGTTGCTAAAATTTTTACGTCTTGCGGCAACAAGCCGACTTCTTCATGTAACTCACGATACATCGCTTGTTCAGCAGACTCTCCCTCGTCAACGCCTCCTTGAGGAAACTGCCATGAATGTTGACCATATCTACGCGCCCATAAAACTTGACCACGTTGATTACAAATAACGATGCCTACGTTGGGACGATAACCATCCCCATCAATCACTGAAACAACCTTCAGCTAAAAACTATAGATAATCTGATTCTTTCACAGAAACACAAGCGCGGCAAATATGCCTATCACAAAGGGAGTAAATTGTACTAACAACGGCTAAGCCATAGTTATTCGATTTATCTGTGCGAAAGGCTGTGCATAACTTGCTTCAAACCGATAAAAGGCTAGCCAAACTTATTTAAATGTACTTACAATTAAGTAAAGAAAATAATATTAATACAATTAAAACATACACTTAAAACAAAACCTAGTTAGCAAAAGTTAAGTTATTAGCCCCCCACTCTGTTTATAACTTCAAGCGCTCAAAATTCACACAATCACCGTATAACTACTATTTATTAATCCCAATCAGCCGCTGTTCTATACATTTTGAGTTAAACGACGTGGTTCTGTGCATAAAATCCAAGTTAATAACAATTGAGGATAGTTATCCATATTTTTTGTGGATAAGGTTGTTCGTAACTCGCTATTTGTTATGAATAACGGCTCTTAGTTGAGTGCAACACTCAACTAGAAACGATAAAAACCAATATAATCATATAGTTAAGAGTGACACGTCACCCTCATCTCAGCTGCTGCATTTACTGAGCAGCTTCTATACAATAGAGCTTTAATAGCAAACGAACTCAACATGATCAGCACACCAAAAACCGAACAAGAATTGTTTGAGAGAGCCCAATCGTTGGCAGGCCTAAGCCTTGGTGAGCTTGCTCAACGAGAAGGCCTTGCAATCCCCAAAGACCTGAAGCGCGAAAAAGGCTGGGGTGGACAACTTATAGAATGGTGCTTAGGCGCGACAGCTGGCAGCAAACCTATTCAAGACTTTCCTGAACTGGGTATTGAACTCAAAACCATTCCTATCGATAACACTGGGAAGCCCTTAGAAAGCACTTATGTGTGCATCACTCCGCTCACCAATATTGCAGGTGCAACTTGGCACACCAGCAACGTGTATAACAAGCTATCGCGGGTATTATGGATCCCTATTTTGGCCGAGCGACAGATCCCTGTTGATCAGAGAATTGTAGCGAATCCTATCCTTTGGAGCCCAACAGCCGAGCAAGAGCAACTGCTCCGATCAGATTGGGAAGAGTTAGTAGAAATGATCAGCTTCGGCCAAATTGATCAAATAACTGCGCGCCACGGTCAAGTATTGCAATTACGGCCTAAAGCCGCTAATAACAAGGCTCGCACGGCTGCTATTGGGCCAAACGGGCAGCCAATTCAAACCCTTCCTCGTGGTTATTATCTTCGAACCCGCTTCACTTCAGCACTGCTCCGCGACTACTTTCAATTGTAAAAAAAATAATCAACTATTGACCGAGCTCTCACTTATTTGAAAGAATCAAGCTTGGTCACATTGTATACGGATTTATATTATCTCTCGGAGGAGAAAACCATGCCGTTGAAAAAGCAATATCTAAAGTCCAAGCCAGAAGTAAAAGTTACCTTTGAAATTGAGAAGGAAGCAACTCAAGATGCCGAGCAAATATTTTTGCTGGCAGAGTTTAATGAGTGGCAACCTTTAGAGCTAAGTAAACTTAAGAATGGCAAATTTAAGGTAGTAGTGAATGTACCTACTGACCAACAAGCCAGTTACCAATTTAAATACAAGCTATGTTTAGCTGATGGCGTAGAAGCATACGACAATGATTGGGAAGCTGATGCCTACCAAGCCAATGGTGTAGACGGCGATAACTCTGTATTACAGTTAGCCCAATAACTCATTTTCAGATATAAAAAAAGCCCGCAATTGCGGGCTTTTTGTTCTCGAAGAAGTAGACTTACTTAGTCGCCAACTTTTCTTTAATACGTGCTTTCTTACCAGAAAGTTCACGTAAGTAGTAAAGCTTAGCACGACGAACGTCACCACGACGCTTAACAGTAACACTCTCAACTAGCGGGCTATGAGTTTGAAATGCACGCTCAACGCCTTCACCGTTTGAAATTTTACGTACAGTAAATGCAGAGTGTAAACCACGGTTACGCTTAGCAATTACCACACCTTCAAACGCCTGTAGACGCTCACGGTCACCTTCTTTTACTTTTACCTGAACTACAACTGTATCACCAGGTGCGAACGCAGGTACGTCTTGCTTCAATTGCTCATCTTCGAGCTGTTTAATAATATTGCTCATTACTATTTTCCTAGAATTAACTGAAACTTTATTTATTATCCAAGGGCTTCTGCTCTTGGATGAACTCAGCAAGAATCTTTTCTTGCTTGTCAGTCAGAGCTAGATTCTCCAATAACTCCGGTCGCCTCAAGTAGGTTCGCCCAAGTGCCTGTTTGTGCCGCCACTCTTCGATTTTTTTATGGTTACCACTTAGCAATACCTCGGGTACTGCCTGCCCATCCAAAACTTCTGGACGAGTATAATGTGGACAATCCAACAATCCATCAGAGAATGAATCCTGCTCAGCTGAAGCTTTATCCCCCAGTACTCCCGGAATTAACCGCGAGACGGCGTCTATCATATTCATTGCTGGCAGCTCACCACCACTTAACACATAATCACCAATCGACCATTCTTCATCAACTTCGGCTTGAATCAAGCGTTCGTCAATGCCTTCATAGCGACCAGCAACTATTATCAGCTTTTGCTGTTGAGCTAACTCTATTACTCCGTCTTGCTTCAAGGTACGCCCTTGCGGTGACATATAAATCACCTTTACCCCATCACCAGCAGCCTGTTTAGCAGCATGAATTGCATCCCGTAAGGGTTGCACCATCATTAACATACCAGGGCCACCGCCGTAAGGTCGGTCGTCCACCGTACGATGACGATCGTGGGTGAAATCACGAGGATTCCAACACTCAATCTTAATCAGGCCGCGTTTAACCGCACGCCCAGTTACACCATACTCGCTTATAGCAGAAAACATTTCCGGGAATAGACTTACTATTCCCACCCACAATTGTGGTGTTTGCTCAGCCATAATGGAACCTAGAAACTAGGATCCCAATCAACAGTAATAGTTTGAGACTCGCGATCGACGTTATCAATTATCTGAGACTCTACAAACGGAATTAACCGTTCTTTTTTGCCAAAGGCATCTTTCAAATTGGCTTTCACAACCAAGACATCATTCGAGCCAGTTTCCATTAAATCGGTTACCTGCCCTAAGTTATAGCCACCGCGATTAACCACTTGCATGCCTATAAGGTCACGCCAGTAATATTCATCTTCAGCTAGCTCTGGTAGGTCTTGTGGCAAAGCCGCAATATCCATTCCAGTTAAACTCTGTGCTTGTTCTCTTACATCAAAGCCCGCGAGCTTAACGATGAAAGATTTGCTGTGTCGCCGCCATTCTGTCACTTCAATTGAAGTATATTCGCCAGAACGACCTATCAACCAAGGTTGATAGTTAAATACAGCTTCTGAATCATCGGTGAATGAGTTAACTTTAAGCCAACCTTTAATACCGTAAACGGCACCTAAGCGACCTACCACGATGGGCTGTTCTGTATTGCTCATCTTAACTCCACCAAAAAAACTGAATTATGCTGCTTTAGAGTCTTTGATTAGCTTAGCTACACGGTTAGAAACCGCAGCGCCTTGGCCAACCCAGTGATCAATGCGGTCTTGTTCCAAGCGAATACGCTCTTCTTGACCTTTGGCGATCGGATTGAAAAAACCTAATTTCTCAATAAAGCGACCGTCACGTGAATTACGGCTATCAGTAACAACTACTTGATAGAATGGACGCTTTTTTGCGCCGCCACGTTGCAAACGAATGGTAACCATATCGTCCTCATACTAGTTAAAAAATTTAAGGTCCCGAAATGGGATCCCCGCTAATTGAAGCCGCGGAATTGTACTCCTTTTTAGCTTAATTGCAAGCCATACCCCGCTTTAGCGGCAATCTAAATACACCGCTTCTTGCCGACTTTAATAAGTGTGGTAATTCCATCGTGATTCAGCACTAAAAAAGCCGAAGCACATCAAGCCACTAGCTAGATGCAGACAACAACTCAGCGGGCTTTGACTTAAACTAAGACTTGCACCAACATAAGCGTCTTTTTGCAGATATGTAGGCGATAAGTTTATGCAGTACCAGTGGATATTGTTTGATGCCGATGAGACGTTGTTTCATTTTGATGCCTTTGCTGGCTTACAATTAATGTTCTCGCGTTACGGTGTGAGTTTTGAACAGCAAGATTACCAACACTATCAAGCCCGTAACCTGCCACTTTGGGATGCCTACCAAGCAGGCCAAGTAAACGCTGAGCAGCTGCAACAGCAGCGCTTTGAATACTGGGCTAATAAACTAGAGCAACACCCTCAGCAGCTTAATGACGCCTTTCTAGAGGCTATGGCGGATATTTGTAGCTTATTGCCTGGTGCTAAAAACTTGCTTGATGCCTTAAAGGGCAAGGTGAAGATGGGCATTATTACCAACGGGTTTACCTCTTTGCAAAATATTCGCTTAGAGCGCACCGGCTTAACTGGGTATTTTTCACCGCTGGTTATATCTGAACAGGTAGGTGTAGCCAAGCCACATAAAGACATTTTTGAACATGCATTTGAACAAATGCAGTATCCAGAGAAACATAAGGTATTGATGGTTGGGGACAACCCGCATTCAGATGTACAAGGTGGCTTAAACGCTGGTATTCATACCTGTTGGTTAAATAGACATGGGAAAGACAGACCGGCAGGAATAGAACCTCATCATGAAGTGAGCTCGCTTAAGCAGCTGCAAACCCTGTTAGAGGCGGCCTAACTTTACGCACGCTTAAAAAGTCAAAAGGGGCATAGCCCTTCAGCTTTTGCCCCTTTCGGTTGTATGACCCTTTGCCTTTCTTAGGTCTTTCTACTTTTGCTTTAAATAATGGACTGGTTACCAGTGCCTTTATCGCATTGTCATTTATTTGCCCTCGGCCATGCTCATGAGCAAGCACCGGCTTGGCGGCATTTTTATTAGCCATAATATCCTCATTTAACGGTGTAATTAAGTGCCTAATTGGTCACTTGCTGCGCAGTATATCGTAAACCGGCATAAACCCAAATCATCTTCACTTCCTCAAATCTGTTTTTACCCTTAAGTACTCGGATTAAACCTACCCACTAAAAAAGTAGGCCGAAGCCTACTTGAAAACAACTCTAACTAGCCAAGATTAGTGACTAATCATCCAGGGCCGCATAGACGGGAACATCTTCTCCCCACTGGCGGTATAAAACAGCTTTGAGCCTCCGCGTTTAGTATGGGTACAACCACAACCTTTTTTCACTTTCTCGGCATTTTCAGCTCTTGTATCTGCCGTTGAATGTTGCGGTTCGTGCCGCGCTTGCTCGTTTCTCTGTATGGCTTGTTTGGTTTCTGCCGCCATATCGAGTACCGAGGGTGGCAACATAATCACCCTTGCAGACAAGGCGTCACACTTCGGACACTTAGCTGGCTTAGCACTATCGTCCATTGCGGCTAATTCATAAAACAAACCATGTTCAGCACATTTATAGTCATAAACTGGCATAGTTCACCTCGCTTACTTATCTAGGTCAGGCGCTAAAGGCATATCAACGCTACCATCTAGGTACTTGGTTGGGCCGTCGGCATTAGGCTTAATATCAAACTCAAAGATGTCAGTTGGCAACCACAAGGTGGCACACGAGTTTGGTACGTCAACGACTCCACTTAAGTGGCCTTGTACAGGTGCGGTTCCCAACAGCGAGTATGCTTGCGCCCCGCTATACCCAAACTTCTTCAGATACTCAATGGCGTTCAAGCAAGCTTGACGGTAGGCCACGTTGGCATCGAGATAATGCTGCTTGCCGTTTTCGTCAACCGAGATACCTTCAAAAATCAGGTAATCATCGTAACGAGGCGCAATTGGGCTTGGCTTGAAGATAGGGTTTTTAATCGCGTACTTAGACATGCCGTCTTTAATTAAGTTAACCCGTAAGTGGATCCAACCGGCCATTTCAATCGCACCACAAAAAGTGATTTCGCCATCGCCTTGGCTAAAGTGCAAATCACCCACTGACAAACCAGCGCCTTTTACATAGACTGGAAAATAGATTTTTGAACCGCGAGATAAATCTTTAATATCACAGTTACCGCCATGTTCGCGCGGTGGTACTGTTCTTGCGCCTTCTTCAGCGGCGACTTTGGCTTCTTCTGGCTTCATGTTACCCATATGCGCGGTAGGCGCATAAGGCAATGCGGCTAACATAGGTACTCTGTCTGGATTGGTATCAAACAGTTCTTTTTCACGGCGGTTCCACTCGTCTAACATCTTCTTGTCAGGTAAGCAGCCAATTAAACCAGGGTGAATTAAACCCGCAAACTCAACACCCGGAATGTGCCGAGATTTGGTGAACATACCATTGAAGTCCCAAATCGATTTTTGTGCTTCTGGAAAGTGTTCATCCAAAAAGCCGCCACCGTTTTGCTTTGAAAAGAAGCCGTTAAAGCCCCACTGCGAATCGTCAAAGGTACCAATGTCTAGAATATCGACTTCGAGCAAATCACCGGGTTCCGCGCCTTCTACGCCTACTGGACCAGATAAAAAATGCACCTGAGATAAATCAACATCACGCACATCGGAAGCGTCGTCGTCATTTTTGATTTGCCCGCCAGTCCAATCTACACACTCTAGAATAAAGTCGTCACCGGGCTTCACCGTTGCGGCCATTGGAATATCTGGATGCCAACGGTTATGTAGCTTTTCGTTGTCGTATGCTGATTGTTTTAGGTCAATTTTAATGATTGTTTCTGCCATGGTCTTTCTCCTTGAATGTAAACTTCACACACTGGCCGTTTAAACCGACAAATATGCGGCAACTTGTTGTTCATCAACCTCGTCACGCTGAACGTCGTGAACGATTTGTCCTTTCTCTATCACCAATATTCGGTCTGCCACATCAAGGGCAAAACTTAATACTTGTTCCGATACCACTATCGACAAACCACGTTGGTCGCGGATTTGCTTTAGTGTTTTGGCCATGTCTTTAATGATGGAAGGCTGAATACCCTCGGTTGGTTCGTCTAACAGCAACACGCTGGGGTTGCTGGCTAGCGCTCTGGCAATCGCTAACTGTTGCTGCTGCCCGCCCGACAAATTGCCGCCTCGGCGATGGCGCATCTCCCATAACACCGGAAAAATACTGTATAAGTCGTCGGGGATTTTGCTGGAGCCAATACTGGTTAAGCCTGTTTCTATGTTCTCTTGCACCGTCATGGTGGAAAAAATCATTCGCCCTTGCGGCACAAAGCCAAGGCCAGAAGCCACTCGTTGATGACTTTTTTGCTCACTTAGCGATATTCCCTCTAGCTTTACTTCACCAGAACGGCTTGGAATCATGCCAATCAAAGACTTCATCAAAGTGGTTTTACCCATGCCATTTCGGCCAAGAATTGCCACAATTTCGTTCTTCTTCAGGCTAAAGTTCATTCCTGATATCACTTCACTTTGACCATAAGCCACGTGGTAATCTGTTAGTTCCAACATCGCCTTCTCCTTAATGACCTAAGTAAACTTCAATAACTTTGGGATCGTTCTTCACCCGCTGCATCGAGCCTTCAGATAGCACCTTTCCCTGGTGCAACACGGTCACCCGATCTGCAATGTCTTCGACAAATTGCATGTCATGCTCAATCACCAGCACCGAACGCTGCTTAGTGATGCTTTGTAGCAACTCCGCAGTTAGCTTACGCTCGGCCACTGACATGCCCGCTACTGGCTCATCAAGCATCAATAACTCAGGGTCTTGAATCAGCAACATGCCTATTTCTAACCATTGTTTTTGGCCATGACTGAGTAAGTCGGCTTGGTCGTGAAGCTTGTCTGTGAGAAACACCATTTCTGCAATTTCTAGAATCTTGTCTTGTACTTCCTGGTCACGTTTAAAGGTTAAAGCGCCCCAAACGTTACGGCCCCGAGGGTAAGATATTTCTAGGTTTTCAAATACGCTTAGGTCTTCGTATATCGATGGTGTTTGAAATTTTCGCCCAACCCCTGCGTGCACAATTTGGTGCTCTTTAAGCCTGGTTAGCTCCTTTTTCTTAAATTTAACAGAGCCCTCAGTGGCTTTAGTTCGGCCACAAATAAGGTCTAACACCGTAGTTTTACCCGCGCCATTGGGACCAATAATGACTCTGATTTCTTGCTCTTCTACATATAAAGACAAATCATCTACCGCTTTAAATCCGTCAAAGGACACCGTTAAGCCCTCAACACTTAGTACAAAGTCTTTGTCGCTAGTTTTTTGATTAAGCTGGGACATTGCGGCTCTCCTCAAGTGATGATGACAGGCTAGACGTCACTGGTTCTTTAGCTGGAGTGGTGGTTTGTTCTAAGGTTGGCGCTGGCGGTGTTAGCCCCACTTTTTCACGATTAATAAAGTGCTTAAACCAAGGTTGAATGTAGGTTTGATACAAGCCGGCTAAGCCGTCTGGAAACGCTAATACCACGCCAATAAACAGCGCCCCCATGGCAAATAACCACAGCTCAGGAAAAGACTCTGAGAAGCTGGTTTTGGCTAAGTTAACCAATAAAGTGCCGTATACTGCGCCCAACAGCGACAAACGTCCGCCTACCGCACAAAAGATCACCATTTCAATCGACGGAACGATGCCTACAAACGAAGGCGACATAAAGCCCACCTGCAGAGTAAACATTGCGCCACCAATAGCCGCAAATGCTGCACCTATACAAAAAACAAAGATTTTGAAGCTTGCGACGTTGTAGCCAGAAAAGCGCACTCGGTCTTCTTTCTCGCGCATCGCCACCAGCAGACGACCCAACTTACAGCGTTTGATATACAAGGCTACGAACAAGCACGCAAATAGCAAAGCAACGTTTACGAAGTAAAGAAGATACTGAGCAGATTCGGTACGAATGTCCCAGCCTACAAAGGTGCGTAAATCGGTAATGCCGTTTACCCCGCCGGTATACCCTTGCTGGCCAATAATCAAGATGGTGAGAATAGCGGCAATGGCTTGGGTAATAATGGCGAAGTACACGCCACCGACCCGTCGTGTGAACATCGCAACACCAATGATAAAAGCAAATAACACCGGTACCGCAATCACGGCCAATAAGGTAAAGCTTAAGCTATGGAAGGGTTGCCAAAACCATGGCAACTCGGTGAGCTGATTCCAATCCATAAAATCGGGAATACCAGGGGTAGACTGAATGGCAGTGGCTTCTGGGTTTGAGGCTTCCAGCTTCAAAAACATCGCCATGCAATACCCACCTAAACCAAAAAATACCCCTTGGCCTAGGCTTAAAATGCCACCGCATCCCCAACACAACACCAAGCCAATCGCGACAAAAGCGTAGGTAAGGTATTTACCGATTAAATTCAGCCGAAAAATATCTAATGCCAAAGGTAAAACAACCAATAAAATTACAGCCAATAACAGGTACTTCCACCAATCTATTGGGCTACTATTCTGCGCAGGCGCAGCACTAATTTGTGATGACATCATCATTCTCCCTAACGACGAACCTTGAGCGAAAACAAACCTTGTGGGCGCAGCATTAAAATGCCGACCACGGTCAATAAGGTGAGAACTTTAGCCATTGAACCACTAAGGAAAAATTCCATGGTGGATTGAGCTTGTGAGATGGTAAAGGCAGAGGCTACTGTGCCAAGTAAGCTAGAAGCGCCACCAAATACCACCACTAAAAAGGTATCTACAATGTACAATTGTCCGGCGGTAGGTCCGGTAGAGCCCACCATGGTAAAGGCCGAGCCAGCGACGCCTGCAATACCGCAACCTAAAGCAAAGGTATAGCGGTCCACCTTCTCGGTATTAATGCCCACAGCGCCAGCCATAGCGCGGTTTTGTACTACTGCGCGGGTTTGTTTACCCAAGCGTGATTTTTGCATCAACAAGTAAACGCCAATAGTGATAAAGATGGTAAGCACCATGACAAATATGCCGTTAATGGGCACTTCAATAATGTCGGTGATGGCGTAAGATCCCATTAACCAATCAGGTAAACTCACCCCTACCTCTCTGGCACCAAATACGGTGCGGTAAAGTTGCTGCAAAATTAGGCTTAAGCCCCACGTTGCTAATAAGGTATCTAAAGGGCGCTTGTACAAATGGCGAATCATTGCCCACTCTACAAAAGCGCCTAAGGCTCCGGTGACCACAAAAGCCAGCAACATGGCAATAAAGAAGTAGCCGTCAAATAAGCTAGGTAAATAGGCGCTAAATAGCTGAGAGGTAAGGTAAGTGATGTAAGCACCGAGAATCATAAATTCGCCGTGCGCCATATTAATCACACCCATTTGGCCGAATATAATGGCCAAACCTAAAGCCATAAGAACAAATACAGAAAATAAAATTAGACCGGCAAATCCCTGCATGGCGAAAATGGCGGTAAGCTCTGAGCTGGTATAATCGGCAAACATCTTGTGTTCCTCATTAAAGCTATAGAAAAGGAAGGTGACCTAGCTAACTAGGTCACGAACACGTGGTTACTGATAACCTTTAGGGAATGGGTTTGGCTCAATCAGGTCTTCTGTTTCATAAACCACTTCATACTGGCCATTTGGCAAGGCATGACCGATACGTGTTTTAGACCATAAGTGATGGTTTTCATGTACCTTCACGTAACCTTCTGGTGCAGTGGTAAGTTCAAGATTTGGTGACGCAGCGCGTACTTTATCAATATCAAACGAGCCGGCTTTTTCTACTGCGGCTTTCCATAACCATGGGCCTAAGTAAGCCGCCTGAGTTACGTCGCCAATCACAATATCGTCACCCCAGCGCTTCTTAAAGGCAGCAACAAACTCTTGGTTATTTGTGTTAGTCAGGCTTTGGAAGTACTTCATTGCCGCGTAAGCACCCTGCATGTTTTCGCCACCTATACCCAAAATTTCATCTTCGGTTACTGAGATAGTCAGAACCAATGGTTTCTCTTTGGTCATATCAATGCCAGCCGCTTTAAGTTGCTTGTAAAAAGCCACGTTAGAGCCACCCACCACAATCGCGTAGATAACATCAGGTTTTTTCAGTTTGATTTTGTTGATAACAGAGTTAAATGAGGTGTGACCTAGCGGGTAGTACTCTTCGCCAACGACCTTAAGGCCTAATTTATCAATGTGCTTACGAGCAATTTTATTAGAGGTACGCGGCCAAATATAATCCGAACCTAACAAGAAAAAGCTTTTAGCATCTTTGGTTTTGGTTACCCAATCGATACCAGCAATAATCTGCTGAGTGGCTTCTTGACCCGTGTAAATAACATTCGGCGACTGCTCCAAACCCTCATAAAATGTAGGGTAATAAAGCATGCCATTGTATTGTTCAAACACTGGCAGTACCGCTTTGCGCGATGCCGATGTCCAACAACCAAATACCGCAGCGGCCTTATCTTTTACTAATAGTTTTTTAGATTTTTCAGCAAAGGTTGGCCAGTCGCTGGCGCCATCTTCTTGCACATATTCAATTTGACGACCCAATACGCCACCCATAGCGTTAATCTGCTCAATCGCCAACATCTCTGCTTGTACCGAACCCGTCTCACTAATGGCCATGGTGCCAGTGATGGAATGTAAGATACCTACCTTCACGGTATCGTCTGTCACCGCTAAACCGGTGGTATTCACATCGGCGGTGCTCATGGCTGCGGCTAAACTTAGCTGTGACACCAACATCGCTGCTGGCAATGCCATCATTCCTTTTAAAATGTTCCGGCGTAGCACATTGCTTAAGCCTGATTTATTAAGTTTTTGCATAGTGATAGTCCCTGCTGAGTGTGTAAGACAATGTGTCCATACTTGCTGACTACCATTTTGCAAAAATCAGCTAAACAGCAAAATGAGCTAATTGCTCTAGCCCACTACGTCATTTGACGCATAGCCACAATGCAACGATTGATTTAGCGTCAAGACTCATTAGCGCATGCTGATAACAAGCCATTCCCATATTCTCAACCTATCAATAACATACTGATTCTATTGATATTTATGACATTATCGTGGAGATAATTCGGCGTGATTAATGCTTGCTTCTGGCTAAGCCAATAAAAGGAAGGCGCGTAAACCATGAAGGATCAGCACGTATTTAAGGCAAGGCGAAACTACAACCGCTGGGTCGCCAATCAAACCTTGGAAGATTATGCGCTGAGGTTTACCTCTAAAAGCGCGAGGCAATGGTCGGTTGCTCGCGTCTCTAATACCGCCTTAGGCGCTATCTCTTTTCTTGCCTTAGAAGCAATAGGCGGAGCGTTAATGCTCAGCTATGGCTTTAGCAACTCAATCGCCGCAATCTTAGTCGTTTCAGCGATTATCTTTTTTTGCGGTATGCCTATTTCTTACTACGCGGCACGTTACGGCGTAGACATCGATTTACTCACCCGGGGTGCGGGCTTTGGCTACATTGGTTCTACCATTACCTCGCTAATCTACGCCTCTTTTACCTTTATCTTTTTTGCCATTGAAGCGGCGATAATGGCCTCAGCCTTAGAACTATTATTTAATATCCCTCTAAGCATTGGTTACTTAATTAGCGCGGTTGTTGTTATTCCTTTAGTTACCCACGGCATTACGTTTATTAGCCGCTTTCAACTTTGGAGCCAACCCCTGTGGCTAATATTACAAATCACCCCTTTCGTATTTATCCTGTGGCACGAATCGAATGCCATAGACAACTGGTTACAATACCAAGGCGCTCAGGAAAGCGATGCAACCGGCCAATTTAACCTGCATCTATTTGGTGCAGCATCGGGAATACTGTTCTCTTTAATGGCGCAAATTGGCGAACAGGTCGACTTTTTACGCTTTATGCCAGAGGCCAACAAAAAACATCGAGCATGTTGGTGGTTAGCATTACTCTCGGCCGGTCCCGGTTGGATAATTGTCGGCGCGGTGAAAATATTACTGGGATCATTTTTAGTGGTGTTAGCGATTAACGCAGGAGTGAGCGAAGACGTGGCCGGTGACCCGATTCAAATGTACCAAGTTGCCTTTTCATATATGACGCAGTCTCCGCTGGTTGCCCTATCGCTTGCCGGTATTTTCGTACTAGTTTGTCAGCTAAAAATTAACGTGACCAATGCTTATGCTGGCTCTATTGCTTGGTCTAACTTTTTTTCGCGCTTAACCCATAGCCACCCAGGGCGAGTGGTTTGGCTGGTGTTTAATGTCATCATCGCGCTGCTTATTATGGAGCTGGGTATCTACTCGGCCATCGAAGATATTCTAGGTATCTATTCTAATGTGGCCGTGGCTTGGGTAGGTGCGCTGGTTGCCGATTTGATCATCAACAAACCTTTAGGGTTAAGCCCCAAACATATTGAATTTAAGCGCGCTCACCTCTACGACATTAATCCGGTTGGAGTAGGCGCCATGGTATTTGCCTCGTTTGCCGGAATATATTGTTATACCGGCAACCTCGGCGATACCGCCCAAGCACTAGCGCCATTTATAGGTTTGGGCTGTGCATTTGTTTGCTCGCCCATTATTGCGGTGCTCACCCAAGGGCGCTATTACCTAGCTAGGGAATCCACACTGCCTAACACACTCCAAGGTGAGTGTACGGTTTGCCAAAATAGCTTTGAGATTGAGGATTTAGCCAGTTGCCCAGCCTACGGTGGAGCAATTTGTTCTTTGTGTTGCACCTTAGATGCACGCTGCCACGATCAGTGCAAAACCAACGCCCGATTTGGCCAGCAATTAAGTCAGTTTGTCGCCTTAATTCTCCCTAAATCTGTCTCGTCGTTAATGAATACCCGCTTGTTGCACTTTTCTGGTTTAATGGCGCTAATCGCCATGCTTATCGCGAGTTTGTTTTATCTGGTGTACGCGCGAATACCGGGAAGCGAAGTAGCCACCAAAGCAGCTATTTCTGCCACCTTAAGTCATATATTCTTTCTATTAATGATCATTATGGGGGTGTTGGTATGGCTGTTTGTATTGGCCAACGACAGCCGCCAATTTGCGCTAGATGAATCACAGCGCCAAACCCAATTACTCAGCCAAGAAATCTCTGCCCACGAAGCCACTGACCAAGCCTTACAGCAAGCTAAAGAAACCGCAGAATCGGCTAACCATGCCAAAAGCCGCTATCTCACCGGCATTAGTCACGAGTTAAGAACACCGCTAAACTCAGTACTGGGTTATGCCCAGTTATTAGAAAAAGCCCCCACCTTGGCTAACGAACATGTGGCTAAAGTTTCATTAATCAAACGCAGTGGCGAGCACTTGGCCGACATTATCGAAGGCTTGTTGGACATATCAAGAATTGAAGCAGGTAAGCTTGAACTGCAGCGAGACCAAGTGGAAATAGGTGCCTTACTCAACGACTTGGTCGATATGTTTAGCTTACAAGCCAAGAATAAAGGCATTAGTTTTAGCTACCAACCGAGTCCTTATCTACCTCATTGGGTGGTGGCAGATGAAACCCACTTACGGCAAATTTTAATCAACCTACTATCCAACGCGGTAAAATTTACCCAGCAAGGTGAAGTCTCGCTAAAAGTGCACTATCGCAATCAAGTGGCCGAATTTACCATTAGTGATACCGGTGTTGGCATAAGTGAACAAGACCAAGAACGGGTTTTCAAACCCTTTGAGCGAGTACGTAGCAGTGGTTCAGTACAAGCTCAAGGAACTGGCCTTGGTTTAACCATAACTCAATTGCTCACTGAAATAATGGGTGGCAATATCAGCCTCACTAGCGAGCCTGGAAAAGGCAGCGTATTTAAATTAAGTCTGATGCTATCAAGCATTGAAAAAGCCCCCAGCCAAGCGCCAGCCTTAGGCAAAATAGAATCCATAAATGGGCCAAGTAAAACCGTTATGGTAGTAGACGATGACCCCAACCATAGAAGTCTAGTGCTACAAATTCTCCAGCCTTTGGGCTTTAGCGTGTTAGAAGCCAGCGATGCTATTGACTGTTTAAGTGCTCTAGAACACAACAAGGTTGATTTGTTTCTATTAGACATCTCCATGCCCGTGATGAGTGGTTGGCAATTACTGGCTGAGTTGCGTAAACAAGCGGTAGAATCACCCATAATTATGGTGTCGGCGAATGCTAATGAACCCTCGTTTTTAGACGCTGGGATCCGCCATGTTGAACAAGCTCTTCACAATGACTATTTAGCCAAGCCAATACGTTACAACGCACTACTTGAGAAAATAGCCAAAGCC
Organism: Agarivorans sp. DSG3-1; assembly: GCF_046774965.1. Taxonomy (NCBI): domain Bacteria; kingdom Pseudomonadati; phylum Pseudomonadota; class Gammaproteobacteria; order Alteromonadales; family Alteromonadaceae; genus Agarivorans; species Agarivorans sp. DSG3-1. Next base: position 107,286 of record NZ_CP177241.1, read on the forward strand.
TTAGCCATTACTTGGCGATTTAGCCCAATAACGCCGCCAACACCACCTCAACCCTCTTCGCTAGTGACAAATACAGCGCCAACGATCAATCAACATCAGCGAGAACAGCTAAACGAGATTAACCAGATGGCGCAACTGGGTTTTGTACAAGGCATTGAGCAAGGTTTGCAGCACTTAGAATGTGACCCAAAGCTTTTAGTCATTACCCAGCAGTTCAGACAAGACTTAAGTCAATTTCAGTTTTCTAAAATAAGCATGGCTTGCGAACAGCTCATGAAAAAGGAGGATTTATCATGAACACGGCAAGCTCGAAAGGCGTTATTTTAGTGGTCGACGACGCGGCCGAATCTTTAGCCATGTTAAACACCGCCCTCAACGAACAAGGTTATACGGTACTCATTGCCATGGATGGACAGCAGGCCCTAGATATTAGCCTACGGATTAATCCAGATTTAGTACTCATGGATGCCTTAATGCCCAACATGGACGGTTTTGAAGCCTGCCAACTGCTTAAACAAGATAGCGATTTTAGCGATATTCCAGTGATATTTATGACCGGTTTGAGCGACAGCGAATCAATGATTAAGGGCTTAGAGTCAGGCGGTGTCGACTATATCCATAAACCCATAAAGCTCGATGAGTTATTCGCGCGAATAAAAGTTCACCTTAGCAACGCGCGCCTCACTCGCAGCGCTCACGGCGCTTTAGATGAGTTAGGCCAAGCCACCTTCACCATTAACAATAAAGCAGCTGTTATTTGGCGCAGTGCTAAAGCGGCCACGCTTTTAAGCTCAATAAGCATAGAGCTAAATCAAAACCTTGAATTACTCACCCAACAACTAAAAACGTGGCTTATGCATAAGCCGGAGAAACATTCGGTATTGTCGTTAGCTAAACTAGATAAGCCGCTGCAGATCCGCTATCTGGGGCAATCATCCCCCGGAGAACACTTACTGCGATTAGTCGACAACGACGAGCACAGCATGCGCGATTCACTGCGCCAACGCTTTGCCTTAACTGAACGTGAGTCCGAAGTACTATTTTGGTTAGCGAGAGGAAAAACCAATCGTGAAATAGCCCAAATATTGGATATGAGTCCGCGTACTGTCAATAAACACCTTGAAGCCATATTTCAAAAGTTAGCCGTAGAGAACCGAACCAGTGCAACGGCAGTTTGCTTGGCCTATTTAAATGAAATTTAAGCTAATGAATTAACGCATTTTTAAATAATGATTGTACCTGAACCGAACAAGTTGGCTCGGGCAAGTGTAAACAATAGCTAACTGCAAATAAGGCTTTTCTGACGAATCCACGCCTTAGTCCTTCCGCTTAATTGTATAAAAAAGCTTATTGCCACTAGGATTAACAGCTAGCGAGGAGGCTTTATGAAGATTTCTCAAATCCGCATAGAACACACTGCAGGACAGGCTATTTTACGTGCCGACTGCGCGGGGTTTGACTTGTGGTATAAGTTTCCAGAGCAGTACCCTCCGGTCTTAAGTGCTGATCCCTTTATTGCAGCCTGCTTGCTAATAAGCATGGCCAAGAATCAAGATTTACAATTAGAAGATAGCGCCAACTACTCACCCACTTTGCTGAATAACCTAGAGCAACTGCAACATATTTTTAGCTACTGGCAGCCCTACCTTAAGCATCAACTGAATACGATTAAAGTAAACGGCGGTGTCGCCAAAGAGCCGGCTAACGCTAACAACGACACGGTGTCTTTTTTTTCTGGTGGTATAGATGGGTGTTACACCTTTAACCAAAAACAGCAGCAGATAGACTACCTATTGTTTGCTAAAGGCATTGATATGCAGCTTTCCAGCGATAACTTGTATCAACAAGCCTTTAACTGCAACAAGCAATATTTGGCCAGTAAAGGCAAGCAGCTGGTCCCCTGCGAAACCAATGTGCGTTTTTTAGGTTATCACCACCAGCTAAATTGGGGAGTGTGTTTTGGCGGCGGTTTATCGAGCATTGCTTTAGCCTTGGGCGTGAAAAAATGCTTTATCGCGTCTGGGCTAACCTATGAAAACAATATTCCAGAGGGCTCTAATTACATCACCGATCATTTATGGAGTAATCACCATACTCAAATAGAACACCATGGTGCAGCTTGTAAAAGAATCGACAAACTAAAGGTGCTAAGCCAAGACCCTGACTACCTAAACATACTCCGAGTATGCTGGCACGATCATGGTTATAACTGCGGTGAATGCGAAAAATGCCTACGTACCATGAGCAGCTTGCGAGCACTCGGCATAGAGTGCAACACCTTTCCTAAACTTAGCGACCAAAAAATCAAGCAACTCCTCCGCCCACTAAAATTGTATAACGTGCATGATGTGCAGTTTCTTGAAGAAAACATAGAGCAGGCAAAGCAAGCTCACGACAAGGTATTAACCGAAGCCCTTGAGCATATAAAACGAAACTTTCAACTACGAGAACTGGCCAATCAATTTGATGACTTAGTGCTTCACGGCTACGCCCACAAACTAAAACAACTCGTTAAAAAGCACTAGTCCGCCTTATGCGAATTCATCAACTTAACCTAGAAAAACACCGCCGTTACAATAAACTCTCAGCCATGCTTGGTCCTTTTCCCTTATGGTTTAAGAGCAGCCCCGATTTGGTTTTAGCGGGGAACGATGCCAGCCCATTTATTTGTTCAGCCTTAGCCCCGGCGATGTTTTTGGGTGAAGATATCGTGGTTGATAGGCAGTATTACGTATCCGCAACCTTGCTAGAAAACTTGCAGAAAATCCAAACCATCATGCATGCTTGGAACCCCATTTTTAAGATAATCAATATTCAAGCCACCACTCAAAGCTTTAAACCGTCAAATAAACAGTTGGGTCATAGTGTATTTTTTTCTGGCGGCGTAGACGGCACCTATTCGTTGATTCAGCATCTAAACCAGCTAGAGAATCTTATTCTGATAAACGGCTTTGATTTCAGCATGGACAAAACCACCTGGCGCAATATGGTGGCGCGTTGTCAGAAAACGGCTCACATCTTCGACAAGCGATTGATATGTGTTGAAAGCAATTTGAAGGAGTTTACCGGCTGGACCCGTTTAGCGCGTTTCGCTAATTTTGGCGCCTCGCTTGCCAGCGTGGCACTGCTGCTTAACCCTAAAAGTGCTTTGTGCAGCGCAGCGGTTACTTATGATGCAGTGCACCCATCAAACGGCCACCCTTTGATAGACCCACTCTGGTCATCGGAGTCCTGTGAGTTATCACATGTGGGTTTAGAAGCGGATCGAGCAAAGAAAATCGCCGCCATCAAACACTACCCCGATGCCTTGCACAACTTATGGGTATGCTGGAAAGATCCAAACTGCAATTGCGGGCGCTGTGCCAAATGTTATCGAACTCATATGGCGATGCAGCTCAACGATATTACTAATTTTAAATTCTCTGAACCAATTACTACAGCAGACTTAAAACAGCTATCACCTAAAAGTGAAGAAGACTTATCGTTTTATGAGTATCTTTACCAGCTGGCTATGACTAAGCAAAACAAATTTCTCAGCCGCATATTAAAGCAAATAATATGGCGTTACCGCAGCAAGCAATTCCTTCGTGAAACCGACCGTTTGTTACTTAACGCTAGGTGGGCTAAATGGCGACGAAGCAGGCTTTCTATCAACCAACTTGCTGATGTGAGCGTATTTCCTAAATACAGTGATTCAATCCAACTAGACTTACTACAGCAACGGCTAAAGAAGCATCCTAAGTTTATATCTAGCGCCAACATCGGCAGCATTTACGACTAAACGTATGCAACTTCGGCGGCACTAAGCAGCAACCCTACTCCTGCTTACTCTTTGCTTTAGTAAGTTCGAACCAACAAAGCACAGTGATTTTACACAAGTAAATTGTGATTCCTTCTTTCCCAAGTGTATCCCACCTTTCTTGTTGATATTTTTGTTATTTTTAGAGCTAGATGGCTGATGTAATTTAGGAAAGGTGGTAATCTTGGATTTATCAAATGCGTGAAAAGAGGAAAATTCCCATGTTTAAACAAGGAACTTTTCCTCTTAAAAAGTTGTTAGGCGAAATAGGTAACACCACACAGATGCGTATAAAGCGGAGGTTATTCATTCCCGTACTTGCTTTTCTAATCTTACTAGCATTGGTTATGGCTTTTGATAAAAAATTCCTTTCACTTTCAGAGATGAGAAGCAATTTCGCATTTGCTATCTATATTTATTTTCCAACCCTAATTTTTGCATTCGTTGGTACATTACAATTTCTTCGAGGGCGAAATTGGCCAATCGTAGCTTTCACGGCGGGCTTGTTTGGAACCGCCATATTCCATCAATGTGTCGTTGGTTTTTCCTACGGAAATCCTGGATATATGGTGCCAGGAGGCCACATAGTTGCTCCACTAGTGAGTATTATCGCCTACTTATTCACTTTTCTTATAGCCTGGGGGATCACCAGAGTATTACAGAGAAAGCGCAGGAGCAATTCTCAAATTGATGAAAAGGAATATCGCGAAAATGATGAAAACCTTGTGTAAATACAGTCGCAACATTTCGCCTAACATACGCATGCAGTCGGACTGTGTAGTTGTTCCGATTCGTGAAGCGTTAAATTTCAGGAGGTAATATTGAAGATTCACAATGTGTCTAGTTTTAGTACTAGGGATCAAACAGTTAGTTTCCTCTAAGGGAGATTTCATGAAGAGTATATGGTATGAATAACGTAAATAGAAAAGAAAAGAAAAATTTTGCTTTCAGTATTTCTCTCATTATATCTATCTTTCAAGCGACAGTTTTATTGGAATTGGCAAATGTTGACGGTTGGGGAGCTATAGGTGCAGCTGGTGTAGGAGCTATATTAAGCATAGCCAGTATACTTATAACACTCTTTTTATTTGGCCTTAGAAGGCGCGAAAAATATATTACCTTAGGCTTAATTTCAGTCGTAGTTTCTTCGATATCGGCATTTAGCTTTTTAAAACACATATCTCCTAACTTTTAATAAAAATCCATTTAGCTTATGACGAGGCTGAGTCGCTTCGTTATCTAAGCCCTTCTTTCCACAAACTTGCTGCCTACAGTTTGAACTTAACTGCTAACAAAAAGACCCAACCAAGGCCGGGTCTTTTAACTTACACGCTTGCTTATTGGGCGATTAAATCTTTATAAGCAATAGTTTTACCTTGCGGCTTCTCGTTGGCTAACTTGGCTTTAGGTGAGCCAGGTTGGTTTAACCAGTAAGAAGCGTCTTGCTTAGGATTAAGCTTAGGTCCACATTCTCCTTGCGCGCCACTACGCTCTAAGCGAGTTAACACTTTGTCTTGAGCAGCAGCTAATCCGTCCATAGCTTCTTGAGGTGTTTTCTCACCGCTGGCCGCTTCTGCTACGTATTGCCACCATAGTTGAGCCAGTTTTGGATAGTCTGGTACGTTAGTTCCTGTTGGCGTCCACTGAACTCGTGCATCACTGCGATAGAACTCTACTAAGCCACCGAGTTTAGGTGCCGCATCAGTCATTGCTTGCGAGTTAATATCAGACTCACGTATAGGCGTTAAACCCACCAAGGTTTTCTTAAGCGATACTGATTTAGACACTACAAACTGAGCGTACAACCAAGCGGCTTGGCGTCTGTCTAGCGGAGTTGAATTTAAGAACGTCCACGAGCCAGTATCTTGATAACCCAACTTCATGCCCTCTTCCCAGTATGGGCCGCGCGGCGAAGGTGCCATGCGCCATTTTGGCGTGCCATCTTCATTAACGACCGGTAAACCAGGTTTGGTCATATCCGCGGTAAAGGCGGTGTACCAGAAGATTTGCTGAGCTACGCTACCTTGAGCGGGTACTGGGCCAGCTTCGCCAAAGGTCATGCCGGGGGCTTCTGGTGGCGCGTATTTTTTAAGCCATTCTACATATTTAGCTGTGGCATAAACTGCCGCAGGGCCATTGGTGGCACCACCACGTTCTACGCTTGAGCCTACAGGGTTACAGCCTTCTACCCGAATGCCCCATTCATCAACCGGCACACCGTTAGGAATGCCTTTGTCGCCCGCACCCGCCATAGATAACCAAGCATCGGTAAAGCGCCAACCGAGTGAAGGATCTTTTTTACCATAATCCATGTGGCCATAAACACGCTCGCCATCAATGGTTTTTACTTTTTCTGAGAAGAATTCAGCAATGTCTTCATAGGCAGACCAGTTAAGCGGTACTCCTAACTCGTAGCCGTATTCCGCTTTAAACTTCTCTTTTAAGTCGGTGCGCTCAAACCAATCGGCACGGAACCAGTAGAGGTTGGCAAACTGTTGATCTGGCAGTTGATAGATTTTGCCATCTGGGCCGGTGGTAAAACTCAGACCGATAAAGTCTTCTAAATCTAGAGTTGGGAGGGTGACATCTTTACCCTCACCTTTAATAAAGTCACTAATAGGCACCACTTTACCGTAACGGAAGTGAGTGCCAATTAAATCTGAATCGTTTACGTAGGCATCATAAATATTACGACCCGACTGCATTTGCGTTTGCAGTTTTTCTACTACGTCACCTTCTTGAATCAAGTCATGATTAACCTTGATCCCAGTAATCTCGAAAAACGCCTTGGCTAAGGTCTTACTTTCATATTCATGGGTGGTAATGGTTTCTGAAGCAACATTAATTTCCATACCGCGAAATGGTTTTGCCGCTTCTGTAAACCATGCCATCTCATCCATTTGCTGCTGCTGACTTAGCGTAGAAGGTGTAAATTCATCACCTACCCACTGTTTGGCGGCATCACTGTATTGATCTGCTAAGGCTACGCTACTGCAGCCGGCAATAACCATTGCCACGCTAAGGCGAGCTAGCTTAAACATTGATTTTTTATTGTAGGGCATTTCTTCATTCCTTTTGTTTTTAAAGTGCATGTTGTTTTTTCTACGGCACCTATTGATGCCTTCGCACATCCTTTTTGCTCTCAAATTGTGTGCAGGTCACCCCCATTTCATCACAATAAACAGCCACACCAGCGCTACCGAAAACGGTAACCAAATGCTCAGTTCAGTCATCCCAATAAAACCAAGATGAATAAACGCACTGCTTAATAAACCAATAAACAATCGGTCACCACGGGTGGTAGTGATCGGTAAAAACCCTTTACGTGCCACACAAGGGCTCTTTAGTTCCCAGCACGTCATGGCAAACAAAATGCAGCCAATGCCGGTAAAAAATAATGCTGATGGAGTCGTCCAAGCCATCCAATTCATGTTGTTTCTCCTATACCCGTCCGAGGGCAAAACCTTTCGCCACATGGTTTCTCACAAACCAGATAACCAATACGCCAGGTAAAATTGTTAATACCCCTGCTGCCGCGAGCACGCCCCAATCAATACCCGAGGCGCTGACGGTGCGAGTCATTACTGCTGCAATGGGCTTGGCGTCTACCGAGGTGAGTGTTCTCGCCAGCAACAGTTCCACCCAACTAAACATGAAACAAAAGAAGGCGGTGACCCCAATGCCAGAGCGAATAAGCGGAATAAAAATTTTGGCGAAGAAGCGTGGAAAGCTGTAACCGTCGATGTAGGCGGTTTCGTCTATCTCGCGTGGCACGCCCGACATAAAACCTTCGAGGATCCACACGGCGAGCGGCACGTTAAACAAACAATGCGCAAGAGCCACAGCGATGTGGGTATCAAACAAGCCTACCGATGAGTAAAGCTGGAAAAACGGCAGCAAAAATACCGCTGGCGGCGCCATTCGGTTAGTCAACAGCCAAAAAAATAGGTGCTTGTCGCCGATAAAACGAAACCGCGAGAAGGCGTAAGCCGCAGGTAATGCCACCGCTAAGGTAATCACCATGTTTAGCGACACGTAGTAAATTGAGTTGACGTAGCCCATGTACCAACTGGCATCACTGAAAATGGTGATGTAATTAGCCAGCGTGAAATGCTCAGGCCAAAAACTTAAACCGCCCAAAATTTCCTGGTTACTCTTAAACGACATAATCAATAACCAATAAATCGGTAACAATAGGAACAAGATGTAAGTGCCCATTCCTAGTGTTTTTTTAATGTTCATAGTTGCATCCTTTCGCTAGTGCTTACTTACCGTCGTTATGGGTCATGGCGGTGTAGAACAGCCAGCTGACTAACAAGATGATTAAGAAGTAGATGATGGAAAATGCACCCGCCGGGCCAATATCAAACTGGCCCACAGCCATTTTGGTTAGGGTTTGGCTTAAAAATGTGGTGGAGTTACCCGGGCCGCCACCGGTGAGCACGAAGGGTTCGGTATAAATCATAAAGCTGTCCATAAAGCGCAATAACACGCCAATCAGCAGCACGTTTTTAAGTTTAGGAAGCTGAATAAAACGAAATACCGCCCAGTTTGAAGCACGGTCGATTCGCGCCGCTTGGTAGTAAGCATCAGGAATAGCCCGCAAGCCTGAGTAACACAGCAAAGCCACCAACGAAGTCCAGTGCCATACGTCCATCAGCAACACGGTAAACCAAGCGTCCATGGGGTTTGCCGCATAGTTGTAGTTAATACCAAGGCTATTTAAGGCCCAGCCAAATAAACCAATATCAGCCCGCCCAAAAATTTGCCAAATGGTGCCTACCACATTCAGAGGAACCAACAAAGGCAAGGCCAATACCAGCAAGCACACTACCGAACCAGGGCCGCGAGCAGGCATCATTAACGCCACTAAAATGCCCAATGGGATTTCAATTAACAATACCGAGCCAGAGAAAATAAACTGTCGAACCAGTGAATCGTGCAAGCGAGTATCGTTAAGGATTTCTCGATACCATTCGGTGCCCACAAAATAGCGAGTATTGGCATCAAAAATATCCTGAATCGAGTAGTTCACTACCGTCATCAAAGGGATGATGGCGCTAAAAGCCACCAGCGCAAATACTGGCAAGACCAAGTACCACGCTTTGTTGGTATAGGGTTTAATCATGATTGTCTTCCTTGGCTACCAAGTATTCGTCGATGTACAGCATCAACCATTGTTCGGGAAAGCTAATGTAGGCATGTTGCTGCGGTACGCGTTGGTCTTCTTGTAAGCGGGCTTTAATCACCTGCTCACCCAGCTTCAAACTGAGGATTTTGTAGGTGCCTAGGTCTTCTACAAACAACACTTCAGCTTGGTAAGCATCGCCATTAGGCTTGTCCCATACATGCACAAACTCAGGGCGAATGCCTACTTTTAGGTTATTGGACTGGCTGGCGTTTACGGCAGCCATCTCGACCGGACTTAAGGCAATTTTTTGTGGCCCAAAACACACACCTTGCTCACAACGCTCAACTTCCATCAAGTTCATCCCTGGGCTACCAATGAAGTAGCCCACGAAGGTATGGTTGGGTTGCTCAAACAGCTCTCGCGGGGTGCCAAACTGCACCACTTGGCCGTTGTACATCACGGCAATTTTGTCAGCGAAGGTTGAAGCTTCTAGCTGATCGTGAGTCACGTAAACCATGGTAATATTGAACTGCTCATGAATTTGCTTGAGCTTGCGGCGTAGCTTCCATTTGAGGTGAGGGTCAATGACCGTGAGTGGTTCATCGAACAAAATTGCCGATACGTCATCACGTACCAAGCCACGCCCCATCGACACCTTTTGTTTTTCATCGGCACTAAGGTTGGCGGCCTTTTTATTGAGCACCGCGGTGAGATCGAGGATCTCGGCAATCTCGCCAACTTTTGACTGCACTTTGGCCTTGCTAGCGCCCATATTGCGCAGCGGAAAGGCTAAGTTATCAAATACCGTCATGGTGTCGTACACCACTGGAAACTGGAATACCTGAGCAATATTGCGCTCTTGCGGCGGAATGTCGTTCACCTTCACCCCATCAAATAAAACCTCCCCGTCCGAGGGTTCTAGCAGACCAGAGATAATATTGAGTAAGGTTGATTTTCCGCAACCCGAAGGCCCAAGCAACGCGTATGCTCCGCCCTTTTGCCACACATGATTCATCTCTCTAATGGCATAGAGTGGTTCGTCTGCTTGCTTGTCATAGCAGTGAGCCAGTGATTTAAGTTGGATCTCAGCCATGATAGTTGTCCTCAATGCGACGGCTCGAAGCCTGAATTAATTGCCCGTCACCGTTAAACACGTGTAGTTTGTGGGTAGGCACATAGATTTTTATTTTTTCGTCCACATGGTAGGAATGCACGCCAGATAAATGCAGCACCAATTGGAAGTGCTCATTACGTACATGTAAAAAGGTTTCGGAGCCCGAAATCTCAGCCAACTCAACTTGCACCGAAATTTCTAGATCATCGTCATTTTTAGGCAATAAACTCAAATGGCTTGGTCGAATACCAAACTGATAATCCCCCTCGCCCAAGGCTTTTAAGTCAGCATTAAGGGGAAAATGCACTTTGTCATCAAAGGTCACTTCAGTGGCGCTCATTTTGCCGGTGATGAGATTAATCGGTGGCTCATTAAACAACGCCGCAGCTGTTACATTACAGGGCGAATGGTAGGTTTCAGCAGTGGGGCCACTTTGAATAATGCGCCCTTCATGCAATATGGTGGTGGTACCGCCTAGAGCTAAAGCCTCATTAGGTTCAGTAGTGGCATACACCGCAATGGTATTGCGCTGAGCAAACAAATCTCGCATTTCTTGGCGCAGCTCTTCACGTAACTTGTAATCCAAGTTCACCAAAGGCTCATCAAATAAAATAATGTCGGCATCTTTTACCAAGGCTCTTGCCATGGCTGTACGCTGCTGCTGGCCGCCAGAAAGCTCTAAAGGCAAACGCGATAGGTATGAAGTAATGTGCAGCATTTCTGCTGTTTCCATCACCCGCTTGTTAATCAGCGTTTCCGATTCGTTAGCTAAACGCAAAGGTGAAGCAATGTTGTCGTAAACCGTCATGTTGGGATAGTTAATAAACTGCTGATACACCATCGATACATTTCGTTCTTGTACCGACACTCCGGTGACATCTAATCCGTTCATCAGTACTCGACCAGTATTGGGTTTATCTAAACCCGCCATTAATCGCATCAAGCTGGTTTTGCCCGATAAGGTGCGACCAAGTAATACATTAAACGACCCCGGCTCAAAGTTGAGACTGGCTTGATTTATGTAGTATTGACCGTCAACCATCCGTGTAACGTTTTCCAATGTCAGTGACATGGGTGGGGGCTCTCCTTTTACTTAGCGCTAAACAATGTTCGCACTGTGTTCACAATCGCAAATCTACGAAGATGGTTGCTAGAGCCGTGCCACATTCAATGATTTAATCAAAGCACTGATTTAAAAGAGTTTAATTTTAACTAAAGCTTTTATTGAAATTAAACATGTTCATAAAACGTGATCAATGTGAACATTTTGTTAATCAGTTTTGACCAAATAATGTTCGTATGCGAAAGTTCAGCCCTGATCAAGTTCACGTTTACTGATGTGATGCTGATTAAAGGACGAAAATGAGCGATAAAACTCAGTGGTATTTAGAGCATGAAGCACTAATCAAACACTCTTGGCAGCGTTGCCGAGACTTGGGGTTAAGCCACCACAGTGAGCCGGAGGTTGAACATAAATCTGCGGGCGATTTGTCTTGCTTGTTAGAGCAGCATCATCAACTGTTAGAAACCACCCATCACCAAGTTTTGCCTTATTACGAGAACCTCTTAGCTAACAGCAACAGCCAAGTAATGCTGGCAGATCACCAAGGCTACGTATTAAAAAGCTGGGGCGAGCAGCGCTTTAAGCAACAACACCAAGAGATTTTTGCTCCAGGTACCGGCTGGCAAGAACCGGCATTAGGAACCAATGCAATTGGTACCGCACTAAAAACAGGGAGTGTGGTGCAAATTCATCACGATGAGCACTTTTTGGTGGCCAATCGATTTATGACCGGATCTGCTGCACCTATTTTTGGAGTGGACCGAGAAATGGTTGGCGTAATCGATATCTCTAGTGATACCTACCTACCTGAATCTCATACCTTAGGCATGGTAAAAATCATGTCACAAGCGGTAGAAAACCAACTCATTATCTCCCACTTTAACAGTGAACACTTTTTACTGCGTTTTAATACCAGCCCCGAAAACATAGATAGCCAATGGTCTGCATTGATTGTATTTGACGAGAATGGACTCGTTATCTCAGCTAATCGCAGAGCAGAGCTGGTGCTAGCAACAGATTTAAAACTGGTAAATATCAGTGAATTATTCGACATAAGCGTGAGCCAGCTCATTAACCAGCCAGAGAGCTTTCAAGTTCCTTTGCTCACCTGTCAGCAATTTAGAGTGCATGGAATTTTACACAAACCTAAACAAGCTAAACCTAGGGTCTTAGACTTTAGGACGCTGTTGAAAACTGATACCAACACAGATAGCCAGCAAGGCGATAAGAAACAGCCGTTCTTGTTAGATGACCTCAACCTAGGCGATCCTGTAATGGCGAAAGCCGTGGCACAAAGTAAGCGTATTGTTGATAAAGAGATCCCAATATTGATCCGCGGCGAAACCGGTGTAGGCAAAGAAGTGTTTGTAAAAGCGCTGCACCAATCTAGCCTGCGTAGTAAACAAAATATGGTAACGGTAAATTGCGCTGCTATTCCCCAAGAGTTGGTCGAGTCAGAGCTATTTGGTTATGAAAAAGGGGCATTCACAGGTTCAAGCAATAAGGGGTATATTGGTTTAATACGTAAAGCCGATAAAGGCACTTTGTTTTTAGACGAAATTGGCGACATGCCCTTAAATGTGCAAGCTAGATTATTGCGCGTGCTGCAAGAGCGTCGCGTTAACCCGTTGGGCAGCACTGAGTCATACCCTGTAGATTTTAAACTGGTATCGGCGACTAATCGTAATTTAAAAGATGAGGTAGAAGCCGGCGGTTTTCGCCAAGATTTATATTATCGGGTCAGCGGTTTAAACATAGAGTTACCTGCGTTACGCCACCGCAGTGACCGCCAACACTTGATTCAGTTCTTACTTAATTATTACGCTGAGACGCCACAAGATGGCTTAATTACCGAGCGTGCCATGCAGAGCTTTTGCCAACACCCTTGGCCAGGTAACATTCGTCAGTTAGTCAGCGTAATTCAAATTGCACAGGCCATGTCTGACAGCCAAGCCATCGATTTTCAACACTTACCCGATGATTTCTTTGCTGACTTAGACAGCAAAAATAACAATGTGCAAGCCTTTACGCCTTCTACAGAAACGCTCAGCAACGACGCCGAACACCCAACTAAAAGCGCCAGTACTCAAGATATTGTTGCGGTTTATCAATCCCTATCATGCAATATTTCCAAAACCGCTCAGCAGCTTGGTGTAAGCCGAAACACTGTTTATAAGCGCCTAAGAGAGAGTGGTTACAAATAGCCTTAACCGCGTAATAATAACCATCTATGACCCGTCCTGATATGGGTTGACACTTGATTAACTAAAACGCTCGATGCACTTCATCGGGCGTTTTGTATTTTAGTGCCTCGTGAGGCCTATATTCATTGTAGAGCTTAACCGATTCATCGACCATTTTTCGTGCCTCATTTAAGTTTGTAGGTTTATTCAGCAAGTACTCCATCTTTAGTATTCCATTTATTCTCTCCGCAAGGGCGTTCTGATAACAGTCATAACCGTCTGTCATCGAACAAGATACATTCTGCTGACGGTGTATCGCTTGATATTCACTGGAGCAATACTGAACACCTCGGTCCGAATGATGAACAAGCTCCCCTATAGACCTTCGTTCCTTCAACGCATTTAAGAATGCTTGTTTGACCGTGTAAGCTTTCATATCCTTACCTAGGTGATATCCCACTATTTTTCTTGAGTAAGCATCCGTCACGAGACTGAGATAGGCTTCACCGCTTAGCGTTGCCAAGTAGGTGATGTCAGCCACCCATAGCTGTTCTGGTCTCTCTGGTATTAGGCCTTCTTTTATGCGGTTAGGATGGCAGTAAAAACGATGATTGCTATGTGTGGTTCGATGGTAAGCGCTTCGATTATGAACTAATAATCGATTCATTCTTAGTAAAGAGAATAAGCGGTCTCGGCCAATATCGATAGCATTCTGGGCAAGTAGGTACTTGAGCTTACGAGCCCCGATACGAGGGTGCATCATTCTTTGTACTTTCACAAAGTTGAGCACTGACTCATCTTTTTGTATTTGGTGAGCCTGGGCAATACCGCGCTTGTAAAAAGCTTGCCGTGTAATACCCATGAAGTGACAGGCTTTCGTTACAGTTAGCTTTCGGACCGCTTTTTCCTTAATAACTCGGCCTTGCGCTTCTTTGAGAGCCGAACTCCGAAGTCTCTATCCATGACTTTTACCACCGCTTCAAAGAAATCAGCTTTCATCTGAGAGTCTTCTAGCTGCTTCTCTAGCTCTTTAATGCGTTGCTCTGGGGTTTGAGGCGAAGAAGAATTTGACATAGCAGTACCTACCATTCTCGTATGCTCTATTCCTTTAGACCAATCTAGTCGACCATGTTTGCGAAGCCAAACTAAAACGGTAGAGCGACCTTGGATCCCATAACGGTCCTGAGCTTGTCGATAAGACATTTCGCCTTTTTCAACTTGGTCTACCACTGCCAATTTAAAGGCAAGAGAATAATTTCGTTGGGTACGTTTACTGGTTGTTTTCATGACACTCTCCAATTTCATGTTGGATATGTGTCAACCTTATTTAGGACGGTACACTAACAATAAAAAAGGAGCCATATCGGCTCCTTATTTTTATCTACTGTTTAGATGATTAATTCAATACATCTAACTGTACTTGATAGTTACAGCCTGCGCCTTGCAATTCGATTTTGTAGCGAGGCTCTTTAAATTTCGCGGGGTTTTCCACAAACCAATTAACAACATTAACTGCCGGGTTTGCCGGAGTGATAGGCGTAATCAATAAGTTGCCTGCGGTTATCGAACCATCACCATTAATAACCGGTTCTAGCGGCACGTTAATCTGCCAAATAGCAGAAACACTATCCGCTACCACACACTGGTCAGTTACCAACACTTTGTTTGCGGTAAAACTAATATCTCGCTTCCACGAAGTGACCGAATCATAAGCCGCATAAATACCACTTAGATCCATATTGATGACAGTTTCAGCACCATTAACGGTGTAATCCATAGTTGCTTCGGTGCCGCGTTTTTGGAGAATGGTTTCTCCTTCTTCGACAAAACGCACCATGTTATGTACTTCGGACTCTTGATGGATACCACTATGAGACCAAATGTTCTGAGTTACCGCTAACCAATCATTTTTATACAAACTGAACGAACCTTGATCACGGTGAGCGTGAGACTCATCATAAATACCCGCTACTGCTGATAACCAAGTGGCGTCACTATTCCAAGAAGATCTAACAAACAAGTGCCCAGCACTCGTTGCGTGATATACCAACTCTGTAGGTTCTAGTTGATTCAGTTCTTGCTGTAACAAGGTGGTATGTAGATTAAAACCGTAGCGAATAGGGTCAACTGAATTATTGTCTAACCACCACTTACCGCGTTTAGCTTCATCAGTGCCTACATTTAGCGAAGCAGCACGCTGTACCAAGTTCTCGTGGTAGTCAAAAAGCACCGGTTTAGATACACGAGACTGGTCGCCAATCGGAGCGAACATTTCAAGTGGTGGAGTAGTTGCATGAATCCAATAATCAATGGTTTCTTTAGAGTGAACAGATTTTGCTGAGAGGTCTTCACCAGTAGTGTCTTTCCAAATTTGGTAAAGTTCAAATAGCTTCCCTTGAGCCACCCCATAACCGGTTCCTTCGCGGCTGCCCCCCTTATCAAATCCTTCATAATAAGCCACTAACTTAGGCAACTTGTCATCGTTTAATAGATTTAGCCAAGTGGTATTTTGAGAGGCCAAACCCCAAGTCATGGTGGCCTTTAAAAAACTGAAATGGTAATTATTGCCTGGATTGGTGGTTGCCCAACCACTCCAAGGGAAAGAATTACCAGCCCATTCAGCCTCACCGTGATTCCATACATTCCAAATAGCTTGCTCGGCATAGTTTTTCCATCGAGTGCGCTGGCTTTCACTTAACAATTCATAGCCGTAGTCGTAGGTAAAAGCCAGTTCAGATATAAAGCCGCCTACATACAAATAAGAATCGAAACTGGTTTTAGGTTTGTCACCCTCTGCCATTTTTGCTTCTGCAGCAACAACTTGCGCTTCTACATCTTCGATCGCTAAATCAATGTATTTTTTATCTTGGGTCAAATAATACATGTAGACTGCGTCTGTAGGCGAAAAGCCGTAACCTGGATTACCTTCTACTGCTCTATCTACCCAAGCAGCAAATTTACTATAATCTTCATTGGAATAGCGCAAGTGGTCGAGAGAGGCTAAGGACAATTTACGTTGAGTAGCTGCAGAATCAACCACAGTGACCAGAAGCTGAGCAGTCTTTTCTTTCCAAGTAGCGGTACAAGTGGCTTGGCCTACACTCTCGGTGGTCAACACATTCTCTGCATCTAAGCTAACGTTACTAGTATCACAGCTCAATGTTGCGTCAGAAGGCTCAGACTCACTGGTGCCATTGGAGAAGTATCCGGTAAGCTTAATGTCTTGCTTAGTAGCCAAAGGAAGAATCAAATGCCCTTGAGGAATGGTACTAATAAAATCAGGTAGGACTTCACTGGCTGTTACTACGAAGTTTACAGAGAGCGTCAACGCGTTCCAACTGACTTTACAAATAGACTCGCCAGCTTTATATGCACTTAGGAAGCTAGTGGCGCTAATATTCACTGCTGGGCTATCACATTGCCAAACAAGCTCAGAGTTTGCTATAGGCGTAGTTGAATTATCAGCATAAACACCGTTAACAACTAATTGAGAGGTGTCACCTTCTTTCAAAGACGTTTCCCCAGCACCTAAACGAAGCTTGCGAACATCACTTGGTGAAGTGGTATCACCATCTCCTGGTGAAGTCGGATTATCATTTGCTGCGACGACAAAATCTACTGCGAGTTGTAACATACTAAATGAAACAATGCAGTTTGACTCACCAGCTTTGACCGCACTCACTTCACTACTTGAACTAATATCTACAGCAAAGCCTTCACAGCGCCAAATAAGGCCTGATTTAGGCAAAGGCTTAGTAGTACCATTATTGTAGTCAGCATTAACAACCAACTGAGAGGAGTCACCAACGGCAAGCTTTGTAGTACCTTCTTGTAGGCGCAAGTTTTTAACCTGCACTGCTGCATCGGAGTTAGATACAGGAGACACTTCTTCCTCTTCATCGATACAAGCAGTTAATAACAACAGCGACGTAACCAAGCTCATTTTAAGAAATTGATTTAAAAGCCTGTTAATTTGAACAATCATTATTACTTCCCTGTATTTCATTGCTGTAACTACCAAAGCAGCCATGCCCAATAAGTGGGCAGCTAAATGCCTAATCTAACCAACCAAAGCTGTTGCCACTTTGTATCCAAATAAAATGACTAAGCTATAGGTAAACCTACGTTTCTCAAGTTTTAAAGAAAAGAAAACCTTAAAACTCACTAAGATTAAGGACTATTACTCAAGCCTATTACGCCTTTAAGACAATCTATAGGCGAGTTGACGGATAAGATTAACGGGGAATAATATGAGAGATTAATCAATAGCGCAAATCAAAGATCTGCGCTTCGTGACAAAAGTTTGATCTGAATTAAACGCAGGTATCGATTGCGGCTTGAGCTAAAGTAGCGTCATCTTGCTCACTCATGCCACTAATACCTAGCGCTCCAACCACTTGGTCATGTTGATAAATTGGCACGCCGCCTTGAATACCTGTAAAACGAGCATCACTCCAATAGCCCATATCTTTGCCAGTTTCTTGAGCCCAAGCAGCTAAATTGGCGGTAGGTTGGCGGTCACGCGCCGACGTATAGGCTTTATTCTGGGCCAACACCGCAGCATGAAATGCGACACCATCCATACGCGCAAAACTCACTAACTCACCATGTGCATCTACTACTGCTACCGCAATACTTGCTTGTTTCTCACTAGCAAGGCCTAAAGCTTTTTCAGTCAATGCACGGGCAAGGTCAAAGGTAATATCCATAATAAATCTCTTCAAGTAACAATAAGTGGCTTGAGTCTAGAAAGGTTTAGGCTTAAAACCAATGCTTCACACTCAAATGTCTCGCACAATAGTTCGAAGGTTCGCCACTTAATACGAGCTGTAACGCTATTCAGTTAAGGTGTTAAGCTTGCTAGCATAGAATAAAATGTTGAAGCGAAGGAGAGCATGGATGAGCAAGGTTGCTTTAGTGACCGGTTCGAGCAGAGGAATAGGCGCAGCCACGGCATGTTTGCTCGCTGAACAAGGCTATTCGGTATGTATCAACTATAAGAAAAACCAAGCCGCAGCATCAGAGGTCGTAGAACGTATTCAATCTACAGGAGGTACCGCCATTGCCATAAGAGCGGATATCAGTGATGAACACCAAGTTAAGCAACTTTTTAATCATATAGATCAGCAGCTTGGGCCAATCAACGCGCTAGTCAACAACGCCGCAATGTTGTTTCCTCAAATGCGGCTTGAAGCAATGAACGCTCAGCGAATTAATCAGCTTTTTAGCGTTAATGTCACGAGTGCATTCATGTGCTGTAAATACGCGATTAAGAGAATGGGAACTAGCCATGGCGGATCTGGAGGAAGCATTGTTAATGTATCTTCAGCTGCGGCTCGTGTAGGTTCGCCTTTTGAATACATTGACTATGCAGCAAGCAAGGGGGCCATAGATACGCTAACCAAAGGCTTATCTCTCGAATTAGCCGAGCAAGCAATACGCGTAAATGGTGTTCGTCCTGGGTTTATACACACAGAAATGCATGCAGATGGTGGCGAGCCAAATCGTATTGAGCGATTAAGAAGTGCAATTCCGCTCCAGCGAGGCGGCGAGCCAGAAGAAATAGCCGAAGCGATCGCTTGGCTTATTTCAGATAAAGCGTCTTACGTAACTGGTAGTATTTTGGATGTAACAGGTGGGCGCTAAGTGCCTAAAACCCAGTTATGCTGGACTAAGAAATATGACGTTATAAGTGAGAAAAATGGTAAAAGATCCTCGAGTCATCGATAAACGCATCCCTTTTGTATTAGCCTTATTAATTGCTTTGTTTTGCTACTACACTTGGGCCCCAGCCAGCCCATTTAAGAAACTCCCCAAACTAGCTCTAGAGCAAGCATTAAGCAGCCAAACTGCAGCTTGGGCAGAAGGAAGCATTGTGGTGAAAGGTATTAGCCCATTACAAGACAATACCCTCTATATTCATGCGAAAGTTTTACCCAACCAAGCTCTCTCGGTGATTATTATCGCTCCAGCGGCCAGCAATCCAAACTTAAACTCCCGCTGGCGAGTGGAAGGGAAGCTATTGTGGCAAGACAACATTGCAGTATTAGATACCATAAGCAGCAAGGGGAAATTTGAGGTTGTAAGCAATCAGCCTTAGCCTGCGCTAGCGCTAGCGCAAAGCACGCCAAATTTTACTGCTCAATAATAGTCGTCATCGCTCAAACCATAGACACTAGCAATGACTCAAAAGGCTTGGACATATTTGTTGTATATCGTAATCGCTATAGGTTTAGCATTAGTGATACTGGGCGTGGGTTTAGCACTATTTTCCAACATTAACGTATCAATGGGCGTTCGTGGTGTGCAGATTATCGCCGTTACTATTGGTCTGGGTTTATTACTGATGGTACCGAGTAAAATAGTACTGACCTTGCTGCTAATGAAAAACAATAGCCAATAGTTAGTCTGTCGCTGCTAAGTCACTTACTTATAAGCCCATTTTTGTAATCTCGCCTAGTTCTATCGCCTCACATAACGCCACCACTAACCATCTTACAAAACAATAGACCAGCTAATAACTTTTATGTCATTATCGAGCGTTTTTTGAATCTAAGACAATGACGTCATTCGAAGTATTAACGGAATAAACATGAATAAAACCTTAAGTGCCATAACGATAGCAATCAGTTTAACCTTGGCAGGATGTGGCGGAGGTGATGATGGAACGCCAATCGCAAACAAACCCACTACACCCCCGACTACTCCTGGTGAGTTTTCACCTAGCAGACTGAGCTTAGAGCAGTACCAACAGATATTAAGCTGGGATGAAAGCTACATCGCTAACGTCTCCAACGATCCGCTCAACCACTTTGATGAAGATACCATCAATATCGAAGTATTTGCCCAAGATCCTCAGCCTTACTCCATTGCTTATTCGATGAGTGACAACACTTTTGAAGAGCAGCAGTCGGAGACAAGCTCACTTACCTCAAATGTTTGGAATGGAACTTCATGGAATATTCTTCCTGAAACAGAGTTCTTTAATGACGGCGATGACATGCAAGTGGTTGATGATTACTTGTTAGTATCCAGTGCTATTTTAGACGTGAATTTTAAAATCTACGCAAAGCAAGTTGATCTATCTAAACAAGGCGCATTAAATGCAGCGCTAAACATTAGCGATGTCCCCTGGACCTGGGATGACGCTAACTTTGCAGGATATGGCTACAAAATGGTGTCTTATCCTACTGTTCCCTTGATTATGGTAGATGTCAGTGACGAAGATAGCTTCATAAGCAATGGCTCTATCGAGGGAAAAACTTTAGAGCAAATTGCTGAATTAATTCTTCCTGGGCAAGTTAACTACGTGTTGATAGACGACGATACCATCGAGATAGGTGATAGTCGCTGGACAGTAAAACATGACACGGTAGCTAATTTAGCTATTGTAAGAATTAACTCTCCCTACGAGTATGCGGGCGCTTACATGGCAATAGACTGGGCCCTAATTGATTACAATGGTGCTATTCACCAAGCTGTATTAGTTGAGCCCGAAAGCTTAGAAACACTTTTGCTCGCCGAGCCCAATGTTGCCTTTTCTTTCGATAATGCGATTAAAGCCATCACTCACCTTCATAACTTAACGACCAACTAACTAAACTATGCCCAGCGATGTGCTGGGCATTTTATCTAGATACAGCTTTGACTCATTACACAAACTGCTCAATCCATTGCTGCATAGCTTGGGCAGGTAAAGCCCCTGCTTGTTGTCCGAGCAGTTTACCGCTTTTAAAGCACATCAATGTGGGAATAGAGCAAATTTGATAGCGCTGCGCTAAGGCTTGTTGCTCTTCAGTATTCACTTTTAAAAACTGTGCTTGGTGAGCAAACTGCTTAGCCACTTGTTCGTAGGCTGGAGCCATGCTTTTACATGGGCCACACCAAGGTGCCCAAAAGTCGACGATAACGGGTAACTCACCACCAATATGGCGTGCAAAACCTGCTTCATCCGTATCTATCGGTTCGCCCTTAAATAAGGCTTCACTGCATTTCCCACATTTAGCCTGTTCGCCAATACGCGATTGAGGCAAACGATTACCTGCGTTACAACTAGGGCAAATAACGATGAGTGATTCAGACATTTATTTCATTCTCCGATAACGAGCAACTTACAGTGGCGCTAAATGCTCAATCATTAACTGCACACTGCGGCGCCCTCTAAATTCATTTACATCTAATTTGTAAACCAACTGAACCTGTTTTAGGCTGGCATTTGGCCAAATACTTCGATCGACATTAAATGCTATAGCATCTATTTCTTGCGACATGCCGGGCAGCTTTACACTCATTTTTAAGTGTTTCTCGCCTACTACCCGTTGTGCACAAAGCTCGAATTCGCCATCAAATAATGGTTCAGGAAAGCCTTGCCCCCAAGGACCTGATTCCCTGAGCATTTCAGCAAAACCGAGTACCAATTGCTCGGGTAGCAGCTCGCCATCACTAAGCAGCATATGAGTAAGACACTCTTCATCTATAAAATCTTTCGCGGTATTTTCTAAGCACGCTTTAAACTCAGCAAAGCGCGCTTGCGGCAACGATAACCCCGCAGCCATAGCGTGGCCACCGAACTTGCTAATTAAACCAGGATTCTGAGTATCAATACGTTCTAACAAATCACGTAAATGAACTCCTGCGACGGAGCGACCCGAGCCTTTCACCTCGCCATTATCGCCATCGGCAAACGCAAACACTGGGCGGTAATACTTTTCTTTAATACGCGAAGCCACCAATCCCACCACACCCTGGTGCCAATCTGCTTGATATAAACACAAGGCTTTAGGGAGTGATTCGGCATCTAAGCTCAGCTTGTTCACACTAATCAGCGCTTCCTGCTGCATGCTTTGTTCAATATCTTTACGCTCGCTGTTCAGGCTATCCATTTCGCTAGCTAACTGGCGAGCATGATGAATATCGTCACTCAGTAAACAGTGAATACCCAAGCTCATGTCATCTAGGCGACCCACAGCATTTAAACGTGGACCAATAGCGAATCCTAAATCACTGGCCACCATATTGGCTTTATTTCTGCCAGACACTTCAATTAAGGCTTGAATGCCCGGGCGACACGCACCCGCTCGAATACGCTGTAAGCCTTGGTGTACCAAAATACGGTTATTGCTGTCTAAAGGGACTACATCAGCTACCGTGCCAAGCGCCACCAAATCCAGTAGGCTGGCAATATTAGGTTCTTGCAAACCTTGTTTTGCAAACAAATCTTGTTCACGCATTTTGCTACGCAGCGCCATTAGCAAATAAAAAGCAACCCCCACACCCGCTAAGCTTTTACTAGGAAAAGCACAAGCCGACAAATTAGGGTTAACAATCGCTGCTGCTTTGGGGAGTTGCTCCCCAGGTAAGTGGTGATCGGTAATTAATACCGGGATCCCCAAGGCACTGGCTTTTTCTACACCGCTAATACTCGAGATGCCATTATCAACGGTAATGATAAGCTCGGCGCCCTTAGCGGCAGCCAACTCTACAATCTCAGGGCTTAAACCATAGCCATACTCAAAACGATTAGGCACTAAAAAGTCTACCGGGCGAAAACCAAACTGTGGCAAGCCCGCCATTAACAGCGCGGTACTGGTAGCGCCATCGGCATCAAAGTCGCCCACAATCACTATCTTCTTTCTTACGCTGAGATTTTCGATGAGTAAATTCACCGCATCGTCCATGCCTTGTAAACCTTGAAACGGCAACAAAGCTTGCGCTCGGCGCTCTACGTCGGCTGCGGTTTTTACGCCACGGCGTACATAAACCTGCTTTATCAGCTCTGGCCAGTCTTTGGGTAATGCTTGGGTATCTAGGTCTTCTCTGCGGCGTAATAGCAAGGTTGGTTTACTCTTTTTTGAAGTAAATAAAAAAGGCTCCGCTCTAATTAAAAAGCAGGAGCCCAATTATAGGCGCTTAATGTTTAGCCGCGCTCTAAATACTCAAGCAAAGCAGCAGGTGGGCGGTAGCCTGGTAACATAGTGCCATCTTCCAATACCATAGCTGGCGTGCCACGTACTCCAAAGGCTTCGCCTAATTGATACTGTTTTAATACCGTATTATCGCAGCTACTACGTGCTACGTTGCTACCATTTTTAGCTGCGCTCATAGCGGCTGTTTTATCATCGGCGCACCATACACTTTGCATTTCACCATACACTGGCGACTCCACTCCACCACGCGGGAAAGCTAAGTAACGAACAGTAATACCCAAGTCGGTGTAACCTGGAAGGTCTTCTACTTTATTGGTTTCTGGGTTCTTATCTCTATAAGTATAAAGCTCGTTATGCAGCTTACGACAATAGCCACAACTCGTATCGGTAAACACCGTAATAACGTGTTTTTCATCCTTAGCTTTAAATACGATCATGTCATCTTCAAAGCTAGCCAGTTGCGTTAAACGCACCTTAGACATACTTTGGTCGGTTAGATTTACCCGGTTCACTAAATCAAACAAGCTACCTTGCAGTAAATAGTTTCCGTCTGAGCTTACGTAAAATAAACCTTGGCTGGTGGCTACTTCATATATTCCCGCCAGCGGCGTTTCAGCAATGGAGTCAACACTTACCCCTAAACGTGCTTCAATGACATGTTGTGTTTTACTGGTATCTAGTTTAACAGCGCTTAACTGGGCTGCGTCTTCACTCCACGCGCTATTTAGGCTCAGGCCGAAGAAACTCATCGACAACAGTAAGGCCTTGGATAATTTCATTAAATCTTCTCCGAATTAGGGGTGTTTAAGCAGACCGTGCAAACACAGCAAAACTTACCGTCTCTATGGCTTAAATGCAAAAATTTTAATTACAAAGCGCTTACTAGCGCATTTAAGCGCGCGGATGATGCTGCTGGTACACCGAGCGTAAACGCTCATTAGCAACATGGGTGTAGATTTGCGTAGTAGACAAATCGCTATGGCCTAACAGCATTTGTACCACACGCAAATCAGCACCATGATTCAACAAGTGGGTCGCAAACGCATGACGTAAGGTATGCGGCGACAAATGACTATTTATACCCGCCAAACTCGCATAACGCTTAATGCGATGCCAAAAAGTTTGCCGAGTCATTTGGCTACCACGCAAGCTAGGAAACAATACGTCACTCTCTTGTTTAAGTAACATTGGGCGAGCGAGTTTTAAATAGTGCTCTAATACATCGACAGCCTGTTCACCTAAAGGCACTAAACGTTCTTTACCGCCCTTGCCTACGACTCTGACTAAACCTTGGCGTAAACTCACCTGTTCTATTTGTAAACTCACTAACTCGGTAACACGCAAGCCAGTGGCATACAAAACCTCTAACATGGCTAAGTCTCTATGCTGAATAGGATCATCGAGCTGCGGTTCATCTAACAAGGCTTCAACTTCACTTTCACTTAGGGTGCCGGGGAGCTTCTTTTGCAGCTTGGGTTGTACCAGCAATGCACAAGGGTCGGTAGTACGGATTTTATCCTGCAGTAAAAAACGATAAAAACGCCGCATGGTAGATAACTGCCTAGCCGCACTAGCAGGCTTTTGACCTAACTCAAATCGCGAAGCGATAAACCCTTGCAAATCCAATGCTTCAGCTAATTCAATCGCAAGCTGTTTGCCCTGTAAATAACAGGCAAGCTGGTTAAGATCGTTTCGGTAGGAATTAAGAGTGTTTTCGGCAAGGCTATGCTCAAACCACAGTTGCTCGATAAAACGGTTAATATGCGGATTATCTATTTTGCTGGCTTTTGATTTAACGTACTTACTTGTCATTTCGCTCACTACATTACAAAGCTAAGACTTAGCATATTGGTGTTACTAAAGGCTTTTGGTACACTGCCCGCGCACTCTCCAACGCTTTAAAGGATGCATCGCATGCGCATTGGCCTGTTCTACGGCTCTTCTACCTGTTACACCGAAATGGCAGCTGAAAAGATTCAAGTTGAATTTGCTGAGCACAACCTTGATGTATTCAACATCAAAGATTGCGACGTGCAGCAAATGAGTGATTATTCGCTACTTATCCTCGGTATTTCTACTTGGGATTATGGCGAATTACAGGAAGATTGGGAAGCGGTATGGGACAACCTTGAAGGCCTAGATTTAAAAAACAAAACCATCGCCCTGTTTGGCTTGGGTGATCAAATTGGTTACAGCGAATGGTTTTTAGATGCAATGGGCATGTTGTTTGAGCAATTAGCGCCTTCTGGCGCAAACTTTATTGGCTTTTGGCCAAACCAAGGTTACGAATTTGAAGCTTCTAAAGCGCTTACTGAAGACGGAGAATTCTTCTATGGTTTAGCGCTAGACGACGAACACCAGTTTGAACAAAGTGATGAACGCATTCATCAATGGTGTGAGCAGCTGAAAGAAGAACTGAAACAGTTAGCCTAAACCTAAGCCAATGCTCGTTAGAAGCTTACTACTCCAAACATAAAAATGCCCTGACAGCTGTCAGGGCATTTGATGTTCACCTAAATATAAATTAGTTTACTTTACGCTTTCGAGCAAAACCAAGCCCCACCAAACCTAAACCAAAAATGGCCAAGGTTGCAGGCTCAGAAACTGTTGCAGAAACGTCTTCATTTAGCACAATATCATCAACTAAAAAGATACCACCAAAACCCAAACGTAACTCATCGATCAAGCCTGTTTGAGCGCTATAGTACTCATAACTACCATTTAAACTAGTATCAACAGTCCACGCTAACACACCATTATTGTAACCTTGCAATATACCAAACGAAGAGTCTGCGCCGCCAGATTCTTTACCTGTAGCCCATTTCTTCGCCCAAAGGCCATCAAAAGTAAAATCCGCACCATTCTGTTCTGTAATAACGCCTACACCACCACGGTTATTTAGCATGCCAAATTCACCACTCTTAGCGCCATAATTCCAACGAGAACCATCTAAATCTAACCAATCGAGTGTGCTAGAGAAGTTAAAACCTTTGTACGATTGGGCATGCCCATATTGGTTTTGCACACTACCGCCAGGTATATCTTCGAATGATAAGATAGTGGCACTTAGTTGATTGGCAAACAGAGTTAGAAACAATAAAGGGAACAGCTTAGTCATTGATAATTATCCTAAAGTAACATCATATTTTTTATATCCGTCGCTGGCTAAAGCAAAAAGCAGACCACCTAAAAATATCAAACTTAATCAGTAGGTTAGGATCTCTTCAAATAAAATTTCACTAAAAATGTAAACAAAGCTGACACATTTAACCGACTTAATAAGATTTAAATTATAAATACATGTAACTCAACGCTTTATCGGGCAAGAGCAGTTAACCAGATACCCTACCTAAATAAACCTTAGCGCTTAATACTTAGCTCTTTAGTCAGTAATTCCAGCACTTCTACCTGTTCTAACAAAGACTTAATCGCTTGGTCTGAACCTTGAACGAGTTCGGTCACCAACACCGTTTGATCACGCAACTGATGAGTATCATCCGAAATGCCTGTGGCTACCGCACCTTGTTCTTCGGAAGCGGTAGCAATCTCAGAGATTTTTGCCGAGACCATGTCAGTACGCTGATGAATATCAGCAATAGTTTGGTGCACTCCGCCCATCATCTCTTTGCTGGTTTCACCGCGCTGCACACTTTCTTTCACTGTAGAACTTAAACCGGAACTGGTAGATTGCAGCTCTTCAATCATCGATTGAATCTCTACCGTAGCTTGCTGGGTGCGCCCAGCTAAACTACGTACTTCATCGGCCACCACCGCAAATCCACGGCCTTGCTCGCCTGCTCGCGCCGCTTCAATAGCCGCATTTAAGGCCAGTAGGTTGGTTTGCTCTGAAATAGAGTTAATAGTGGTGACCACTGCGCCAATATCTTGCGTGCGCTGTTCTAGCTGAGTTACTGCTTGTTCCGCTCGTTGCACGTCATTCATTAGGTGCTCAATGGCGTCTACGGTTAGCTCTACTTTTTGCTGCCCGTCACTGGTAGCTTGATTAGCTTGGCCGGTTTGCTCGGCGGTATCATTAGCGTTTGCGGCAACGTTGCGAATAGTGACCACCATTTGCTCAATAGCACTTGCCAGCGAATCAACCCTGTCTTGCTGCTGAACACTAAGGCTGTTGCATTGTTCACTGGTACTGCTTAGTTGCTCGCAAAGCTGCTTTACCAAGCCATTGGTGGCATTGGTTTCGCTTACCAGTTGATGCTCGCGCTCTGCGACTTTATCAATAATGATGGCAATAGAGCTAAATTCATCACGTACAGGAAAATAGTTTAAACGATAGGTTAAGTCACCCTTGGCCAGCATATCTAGGGCGTTGTGTATTTGGTACATCGCCCCACCAATAAAGGTCATGATGTAATAAAACAGCAAACCCGCCACAAATAAAATGGCCGCGATACTGGCGTACTGAAATCCCGAAAACAAATCAAATATTGAGGTATCGTCGTGTTGCGAAGTCACTGTATTTTGCTGTAACGAATACCCCGCGCGCGATAACACGCTGCGTAGATGCTCTGGTTCGGCTTGAATCACTTGGCTTAGCAATTGCGCTTCTTGCAAATGTACCTGCGCCAAATGCTGTTCAAAATTACTTGATACAATAAGCAAAATGGCCACCAAGGCCAACATGGGAAAGGCAAACATTAACAGGAATTTCTCCTGTAACTTTAAATGAATGTTATAGCGATCGATCCATCTAAATGGGACTTCTTTCATGACAAACTCCATTTTGTATTGCACTGCGCAATTAATGATCATTCATGTTATGACCCACGCTGAATGAATGCGAGATCCCGCCGTTCAGCTAATGAGATAAGACAAACAAAAAAAACGTAAGCTAACCGATTGTGTTGATTTTTTATGATGAATAATTAGAACTAAAGCGCTAGCAGGGCTACTAGCGCTTTAACAATTAAGCGGTTTCAACCACTTGTTGTTTGCTATCGCGAACAAATACGCTAACCATTACCGCCGCTAGAGTGGGTAATAACCAAGCAAAACCTTGTGAGAAACCAGGCAATACATTAAAGGCATCCATATTTACGCCTGCCGCTTTAATCGCATCAAGTACCCCAAAAATAGCGGCTACACCAATAATTAAACGAGCCGCCATTTGTGGACGATTAAACCAGTCCACCAACAAATTAAAGGCAATCAATGCTACTGCAACCGGGTAAATACCTATCAGAATAGGAATAGACACAACCAATAATTGATTCAAACCAATGTTAGCAACCAGCGCACAACACGCTGCCGTTAGAATAGCCGTGAGCTTGTAAGAGATTTTGGTATTGTCACTCACATAAGTAGAAAACGAAGAAATACCACCAATAGCGGTGGTGAAACAGGCTAAGCCAACCACCGTAGACAATAAAAACTGTCCTTTGGCACCAAATAGCACGCCAACATAGGCGACAATGATTTCGCCACCGTTTTTAGCCTCTGGCGCTACACCTGTAGCGGTTGCGCCTAAGTAGAACAGCACAACATAAAACAGAGTGAGTCCCACCGCGGCAATTAAACTGGCTTTAACCAAGTAACCAAATTGCTCAGACTTACCCGATACACCTTTGCCATTTAGCGCATCAATCATCAATACACCAAACATTAGCGCAGCTAAGGCATCCATGGTGTTGTAACCATCGATAAAGCCTTGACCAAATGGCATGTCAGCAAAGTTTTGTTGAGCCGGGGCGATTTCGGCAAACGGTGCACTAAATACACTCACACCAATCACTGCGATACAAATAACCAACAGCGGAGTAATAATTTTACCTACAGTGTCGATCAGCCCGCCACGACGTAAAATAAAGAATAGTGCTGCAATAAAGTAAAACAGAGAGTAGCCAATTAAGGTTAGCTGGCTAGCACTTTCTACCAAAGGTACAAAACCTAGCTCATAAGCCACTAAACAGGTACGAGGAATACCAAACATTGGCACTAACACTAAGTAAATAGCCAGTGCGATAGCATTGGCCACTTTACTTGGCAAATAACGACCTAGATGAACAATGCCGCCGCCAGCTTTAGCAATCGCCAACAAGCCTAGCAATGGCAAACCTACCGCGGTTACTAAAAAGCCAAGCATCGATAACAGCAAATTATCGCCTGCTAACATGCCCGCCATAGGTGGAAAAATTAAGTTACCCGCGCCTAAAAAGAAGGCAAATACCATCATCCCTAAACTAATTGTGTTCCATGATCCAAGTGCTTTGGTCACGTGTATTCCTCGTTGTAGATTGCAATCATTTATAATTTTAAGCGGAGAAGTATATAGCATGGCTTTTAAACATAAAACCAGTATATCGAACTACATTAATGATAATTGATCCAACTCAACACCAACAAAAATCACATTTTAAGGTACAAATCCCTACAGAGATTAACGAACTGAGTAGAGTAGCTTTTATCTTGTTGATAGATAAGAATTTGCTCTTGCTGGCAACACGAAACCGGTGATTTAGTAAGTAACAACATACTGCGAATAGCTGGCTTATTGGCGAAAGAATGAACTTGAGCACGCCTCGCTAAATGCCAATCATCCAATTCAGCTAAACGCAGCCATTGCTCGGCCACGTCACAAGGTAGGATCACCGCCAGTTGAGTGTGTTGATGGGCTAATTTTGCTAGCGCAGCAAAAAACGCCTGGGCATTTAAACTACCGCTATGCCTAGCTTGTTGGCGTTTTTCTTCAAACACTTGCCCAGCCGAAAAATATGGTGGGTTAGAAATAACCAAATCGTAGCTCTGCGCGCTCTGATGGTTTTGCATACTTTGTAATTGAACATTAATCGCCAAGGGCCAAGGACTATGTGCTACGTTTTGCTGGGCTTGAGAACAAGCATCGGTTTCGATATCGATGGCATCAATAAGCACCTCACCAGCCAATCGCTGGGCCAAGATTAAACTAATCAGCCCAGTGCCCGTTCCTACATCTAAAACACGCTTAATATTATGCAAAGGCGACCAAGCAGCTAACAGGATCCCATCGGTTCCCACCTTCATTGCGGTTTGATCATGAGCAACATGAAACTGCTTAAAAGTAAAACCTGGTCGTTGATTGTGTTCGATCACTTCTTGCTTGCCCCTGTTTGGCGCTATACTATGCCGCGAATGTAAATGACCCGCGCTTTTGGTTCAAGTCGATGGCGCCTGACAACTTGGTAGATTTATGACCTTTGAAGACCTCGACCTAGACTCACAAATATTAGCCGCTGTAAGCGACATGGGCTTGCAAAAAGCGACGATGGTCCAACAGCAAACGATCCCAGCTATGCTTGATGGTCGAGATGTATTGGCTAGCGCCCCCACAGGCACCGGTAAAACCTTGGCGTTTTTACTGCCGGCTATTCAGCACTTGCTCGATTACCCGCGCCGTAAAGCAGGCCCAGGGCGAGTACTGATTTTAACCCCTACTCGCGAACTTGCTATGCAGGTTGCCGAGCAGGCGCGTTTAGCCACTGCTCACACCAATCTGACTACCATCGATATTACCGGTGGAGTTAAATACGATGTACACGCCGAGCAGCTTAAAGGCAACATTGATATTGTTATTGCCACGCCGGGCCGTTTAATGGAGTACATCACCTACAAGGTGTTTGATACCCAAGCCATTGAAGTTCTCATTCTTGATGAAGCCGACCGCATGCTCGATATGGGCTTCATTAAAGACATGGAAACCATTAGTGATGCAACCAGTGAACGAGGCCAAACCGCGCTATTCTCTGCCACGTTAGAAGGTTCAGGTTTGTTACGTTTTGCTGAAAAAGTAATGGAAGACCCTGAGCAAATTGAAGTAGATTCACCGCGCCGAGAACGCGCTAAAATTCATCAAATATTGCACTTTTGCGATGATGCCGCCCACAAATACCAATTATTACGTCATTACTTACTCAACGAAGAAATCGAGCGTTGTGTGGTTTTTGTAAAAACCCGAGACCGCCTGTATGCACTAGCGGAGCAACTGCAAAGTGACGACATTAAAGCCTCTTACTTACGCGGTGAAATGGCTCAAGACAAACGTAACCAAGCGATGCAAGCCTTCCGTGATGGCGAAGTGAAGATCCTTATTGCCACTGATGTTGCAGCCCGCGGCTTAGATGTGCCAGAGATTAGCCACGTATTTAACTATGATATGCCTCGTACACCAGACGTATATGTACACCGCATTGGCCGAACCGCTCGCGCAGGCCGTAAAGGCATGGCTGTAAACCTAATCGAAGCGCATGATATGGGTGCGTTAGCTAAAGCAGAGCGCTATACCGATGAACCGATTAAACGCCGCGTGATTGACAGCTTGCGCCCGACACATCGTGTTGCAGCGCCGCCAGCCAAGAAGAAAAAGCCAAAAACAGTAGAGGCTAAAAAAGCGGCTAAGAAGAAGGCCAAGGGACGAGCTAAAAAGCTGGCCAAAAAAGCCAAGAAGTAAGCCTTAGCCAGTGACCCGTCCTGATATGGGTTGACACTTGATTAACTAAAACGCTCGATGCACTTCATCGGGCGTTTTGTATTTTAGTGCCTCGTGAGGCCTATATTCATTGTAGAGCTTAACCGATTCATCGACCATTTTTCGTGCCTCATTTAAGTCTGTAGGTTTATTCAGCAAGTACTCCATCTTTAGTGTTCCATTTATTCTCTCCGCAAGGGCGTTCTGATAACAGTCATAACCGTCTGTCATCGAACAAGATACATTCTGCTGACGGTGTATCGCTTGATATTCACTGGAGCAATACTGAACACCTCGGTCCGAATGATGAACAAGCTCCCCTATAGACCTTCGTTCCTTCAACGCATTTAAGAATGCTTGTTTGACCGTGTAAGCTTTCATATCCTTACCTAGGTGATATCCCACTATTTTTCTTGAGTAAGCATCCGTCACGAGACTGAGATAGGCTTCACCGCTTAGCGTTGCCAAGTAGGTGATGTCAGCCACCCATAGCTGTTCTGGTCTCTCTGGTATTAGGCCTTCTTTTATGCGGTTAGGATGGCAGTAAAAACGATGATTGCTATGTGTGGTTCGATGGTAAGCGCTTCGATTATGAACTAATAATCGATTCATTCTTAGTAAAGAGAATAAGCGGTCTCGGCCAATATCGATAGCATTCTGGGCAAGTAGGTACTTGAGCTTACGAGCCCCGATACGAGGGTGCATCATTCTTTGTACTTTCACAAAGTTGAGCACTGACTCATCTTTTTGTATTTGGTGAGCCTGGGCAATACCGCGCTTGTAAAAAGCTTGCCGTGTAATACCCATGAAGTGACAGGCTTTCGTTACAGTTAGCTTTCGGACCGCTTTTTCCTTAATAACTCGGCCTTGCGCTTCTTTGAGAGCCGAACTCCGAAGTCTCTATCCATGACTTTTACCACCGCTTCAAAGAAATCAGCTTTCATCTGAGAGTCTTCTAGCTGCTTCTCTAGCTCTTTAATGCGTTGCTCTGGGGTTTGAGGCGAAGAAGAATTTGACATAGCAGTACCTACCATTCTCGTATGCTCTATTCCTTTAGACCAATCTAGTCGACCATGTTTGCGAAGCCAAACTAAAACGGTAGAGCGACCTTGGATCCCATAACGGTCCTGAGCTTGTCGATAAGACATTTCGCCTTTTTCAACTTGGTCTACCACTGCCAATTTAAAGGCAAGAGAATAATTTCGTTGGGTACGTTTACTGGTTGTTTTCATGACACTCTCCAATTTCATGTTGGATATGTGTCAACCTTATTTAGGACGGTACACAGCCACTAAAAAAGCCACGCTATGCGTGGCTTTTTGTATTTAAGAGAGCAGTAATGTTAATGGTATACGCGTACTTCCACTCTTCGGTTATGCGCGCGTCCTTCTTCAGTTGCATTACTAGCAATGGGAGCGGCAATACCTTTACCTTCTTCAACTGCAGCATCTCTAGTGACACCGGCAGCCAATAACGCTACACCAACGTTATGAGCACGACGATTACTTAATTCTATATTGTAACCTGGGTCACCAATGTTATCGGTATAACCAACCGCATCAATTTTGAGGTCATTGGCAATCACGGTTTTAGCAATACACTCTACTTTATGTTGCTCGTCGTGATGATATTCATCTTTATTAAAGCCAAACAAAATGTGTTCAAAGCTCATTATTTTATTGTCTTCAACCAACACATATTGCTCACAAGATTCGGGGATTAAAACCGCCGCTGCAACAGCAACTACCGCGACTTCTTCAATGACGACTTCCTCAACAACAATTTCTTCAACAATGACTTCTTCTACAATTTCACAGCCACGTTCATCAACTTTTGCGCCAGCAGGCGTGTCTGGACATTCATCAATACTGTTGGCCACACCGTCGCCGTCTAAATCAGGGTTTGAACATATTAAGGCACCAGCGATAACACCACCAACCATGCCTCCTCCGCCAGCAACAGAACCAAAAGCACCGCCAATAATGGGACACAATACTCTAACATCTCCCTCAGGAGGACTTGAACACCCTGCCAAGGTGGTTGCGCCAACTAGCGCCAATATCACTGCAATCTTATTTTTCATATTATCTCCATATGGCCTTGCTCGACGATTCTTGTCGATTACCTTGAGTAAAAAATAAGTCAGTTATTTACCAAATAAAGCTGCTCTTCGGCCGCTACTTTTGATATTGGCAGGGCAGGAGTAAAAGCTCAAGTGAATTTAAGGTTAAAATCAATAAGGTGGTTTTGTTAAATTGATTGGTGAACTCCAACAGAGGTCTTTGGCGACTCGCAATCAAAGCCTATACCAATAGGAATGCAGCTGCGCAGATCATATGCACGGTCAAAATTACGGCAGGGAAACAACAGCTCATTAACACCTATAGAGGGTTAGCGACACCTTGCTGAGGAATTCTTTAACCGTGTAATCCCACCCAAATAAAGGCGTAGCCCTAGATCTAGCTAAGTACTATTTCCAGATTACACATTTAACGCGAAAACTTAGCTCCATCGAATACCACGCATAATCATCTGTCCTATGGCGAATAACAAATAACGAGTTTATCTAATTTGCAAATAGGGCTTCAGAAAAAAAATTATGGGCTGGCGAAGGCTACAAACAATAGGCGCGAGCTTGGTTAAGCTGATTCTTAGCGTAAACAGTTCACCTACTTTTCACGAGGCGCTGTAAAGATTTTACGTATAAAAAAGCCCCATCGAAATGAGGCTTTATCATCTAAAAAAGAGAATGACTATTGCTGGGCTTCGTCGCGCAGAAACACGAGAGTGCTGGCATCAGAGCTCGCTTCATCAAAGTAGTAACCCTGGTAATCAAAATCACTCAATTGTTCCAAGCTAGTCACCTGCTTATCGAACATGTAGCGAGCCATTAAACCACGCGCTTTTTTCGCGTAAAAGCTGATGATTTTGTATTGGCCGTTCTTTTGATCTTTAAAGACCGGCGTAATTACCGTGCCATCAAGTTGCTTGGTTTTTACTGCCTTAAAGTACTCATTCGACGCCAAGTTCACCAGCACATTGTCACCTTGTTCAGCTAAAGCCTGATTTAACTTGCTGGTGATTATGTCACCCCAAAACTGATACAAATTAGTACCGCGAGCATTGGCCAGCTTTATGCCCATTTCTAAGCGATAAGCCATCATCAAATCAAGCGGACGTAACAAACCATATAAACCCGACAATATACGTAAATGCTGCTGAGCATAATCCAGCTGTTTGCCGCTTAAGCTGGCAGCATCTAAGCCGGTGTAAACGTCGCCTTTAAACGCAAAAATAGCCTGGCGAGCCAAGTCTTGCGGTAGCTCAGTGCTCCATTCAGCAAATCGAGCCGCATTTAACCCCGCAAGTTTATCGCTAATTTTCATCAAGCTAGAAATGTCCGCCGGGCTTAACTGCCTAGCCACATCAATTAGCTCAGCACTATGCTCTAGCAACTCCGGGCGAGTATGCGATTGCTTGGCTAACTCTGAACTAAAATCTAAGGTTTTAGCGGGTGAAATAACGGCTAACATAATGCTCCTTTAATGACCTTAAAAATCGATGGTTACCCCATCTAACATTCCGCCATCTAAGTTATTCGATTTTTCAGAGCCATGCAATTTAATCATCAAGCGCAAATCGTTTGGCGAATCTGCGTGCGCAATTGACTCGGCATAGCCAATCACACCCGATTCATAGAGTTCAAACAAGCTTTGGTCAAAGGTTAACATGCCCTGTTCACGCGACTTAGTCATGAGCTCTTTCAGCTTATGCATGTCGCCTTTACGAATTAAATCTGCAGCCAATGGGGTGTTAAGTAGGATCTCAAATACACCACGGCGCCCATTACCATCTTTGGTTGGCACTAACTGCTGCGCCACAATCGCTCGCAAGTTAAAAGACAAATCAAAACATAACTGGCGATGACGTTCTTCAGGCACAAGGTGCATAATTCGGTCTAAGGCTTGGTTGGCGTTGTTGGCGTGCAAGGTCGCCATACATAAATGGCCGGTTTCAGAGAACTGCAGGGCAAATTCCATGGTTTCACGAGTACGGATCTCACCAATAAGAATAACGTCTGGCGCTTGGCGCAACGAGTTTTTCAACGCTTCTTCAAACGACGGCGTATCAATGCCCACTTCTCGCTGATTAACAATACAACCAGCATGTTTGTGCATAAATTCCACTGGGTCTTCAATGGTAAGAATATGCCCACTAGAATTGTGGTTGCGGTAATCAATCATGCTCGCCTGAGTAGTCGATTTACCGGCACCTGTTGCCCCTACAAACAGAATCAAACCACGTTTAGACATTCCCACTTCTTTAAGAATTTGTGGCAGTTGAAGCTGCTCAAAGCTGGGAATATCGGTTTCAATTCTACGAATCACCATGCTTGGCTGTTCGCGCTGAAAAAATGCGCTCACACGATAACGGCCCAAACCTTTACGGGCGATAGCAAAGTTAGCCTCTCGTCCGCTTTCAAATGCCTCAATTTGAGCGGGCGTGCGAATGGTTGCCAGCATTTCCATAACATCTTCAGGCATGAGCTTATGCTCGCTTAACGGTGTTAAGCGACCACTCACTTTTGCACTAGGAGGAACGCCAACCGATAAGTATAAATCGGAGGCTTTACGCTCCGACATATCACTCAGTAGTTCATCAATTAACATGGTGACTCCTAAAAGTTATTTGCGTCAGCTGCTTTAAGCTTAGCGTCTTCATATGACACCATGCCTTGGTTCACTAACTCTTTAAGGTTTTGATCAAGGGTTTGCATGCCATGCGCCATACCGGTTTGAATTACCGAGTACATTTGCGCCACTTTATCTTCTCGAATCAAGTTACGAATGGCTGGTATACCAATCATAATCTCATGGGCTGCAACACGGCCGCCACCTAGTTTTTTAAGCAGGGTTTGCGCAATTACTGCACGTAATGATTCAGACAACATTGAACGAACCATGTCTTTTTCAGCCGCTGGGAATACATCAATCACACGGTCAATGGTTTTAGCCGCCGAGGTAGTGTGCAAGGTGCCAAATACTAAGTGACCGGTTTCGGCCGCGGTAAGCGCTAAGCGAATGGTTTCCAAATCACGTAATTCACCCACCAGAATAATATCGGGATCTTCACGCAGCGCCGAACGCAAGGCGTTGTTAAAGCTGTGCGTATCACGGTGAACTTCACGCTGGTTAATCAAACAGTTTTTGTTTTTGTGTACAAATTCGATAGGGTCTTCAATCGTCAGAATATGCTCGTGACGTTGCTCATTCACATAATCAATCATCGCCGCCAAGGTCGTTGATTTACCCGAACCAGTAGGGCCGGTGACTAAAACTAAGCCACGTGGGTGATCTGCAATTTGGCGAAAGATAGCAGGCGCGCCCAATTGGTCTAAATTCAATACTTCCGAGGGAATGGTACGAAACACTGCTGCTGCGCCGCGGCTTTGTTGAAAAGCATTTACCCTGAAGCGAGCAACACTTGGCACTTCAAACGAGAAATCGATCTCTAAGTTTTCTTCGTACTCTTTGCGCTGCTTGTCGTTCATAATGTCATAAATCAAGCTGTGTACTTGTTTATGCTCTAATGCTGGCATATTAATTTTACGCACTTCGCCATCAACTCGAATCATTGGTGGTAATTCGGCAGATAGGTGTAGATCCGACGCGTTATGTTTTACACTAAAGGCCAGTAATTCAGTAACATCCATTTAATTGTTTCCTCAATGTGAGACTATGAGCAGTATTACCCAAGCACTTCAATTTGTTAACCACGAAATTCAGCAAGCGTTAGCTCAAGCACATCGCCCCAGTGATGCTGTTGATTTATTAGCCGTTAGTAAAACCAAGCCTTTGAGTGACATTGCTGCCGCTTATCAAGCAGGCCAGCGCAAGTTTGGCGAGAACTACGTGCAAGAAGGCGTGGACAAAATAAACCTTAGCCAGCAACAAGCGTGGCTAAACGATCCCATTGAATGGCATTTTATTGGTCCCTTACAATCCAATAAAACCCGCTTGGTCGCAGAACACTTCGATTGGATGCAAACGCTAGAGCGCGCCAAAATCGCCGACCGCCTAGCCGCTCAACGCCCTAGCAACATGGCACCGCTACAAGTATGTATTCAAGTTAATATTAGCGGAGAGCAAGCCAAATCAGGAGTGAGCCTAGAAGATGTTAATCATTTGGCTGCACACATATCGCAACAGCCACAGCTGTGTTTACGCGGTTTAATGGCCATTCCACAAAATTTGAATCAAGGCCAAGAGCTTGCGCAACAATTTGCCGCAATGGCCAAAAAATATGCTGAATTGCAAAGCCAGTATGCTAGTGTCGATACCCTTTCCATGGGGATGAGCAGCGATATGCAGCTAGCCATCAATAACGGCAGCACCATGGTGCGGGTCGGCAGTGCTATCTTTGGCCAACGAAGCTAACTTTTACGAATAAAGGAATACAACATGACAGCTCGAATTGCGTTTATTGGTGGCGGTAACATGGCCAGCAGTTTAATTGGCGGCCTAATTGCCAACGGCGCAAATGCTGGCGACATTACCGCTAGCGATCCCAATGTTGAACAACAGCAAAAGCTTCAGCAGCAGTTCTCGGTAAATGTTACCGGTGATAATGGCCAAGCCATAAACCAAAGTGATGTTATTGTGTTAGCGGTTAAACCGCAGCTTATGGCGGTTGTTTGTCAGGCTATCGCCGACTTAGGTATAGACCTAAGCAGTAAGCTGTTTGTATCAATTGCGGCTGGTATTAGCGTACAACGCTTAAAAGGTTTGTTAGGTGAGCAGGTAGCCGTTGTTCGCACCATGCCTAATACTCCCGCTTTAGTTGGCCGCGGCATGACCGGTTTATACGCCCCTAGCGACGTAAGTGCCGAGCAAATCGCCGCAGCAGAACAGCTAATGCAAGCGGTAGGCGAAACCTGCTGGGTGAAGCAAGAAGACGACATTAACCACATTATTGCTGCTGCAGGTAGTGCACCTGCCTATTTCTTCATGTTTATGGAAGCCATGCAACAGCATGCTGAGCAACTTGGCTTTAGCCCAGAGCAAGCCAGAACCTTAGTGCAACAATCAGCTTTAGGCAGTGCCGAATTGGTTGCAGCAAACCCAGACCTTGATTTAGCGACACTTCGGGCCAATGTTACTTCTAAAGGTGGTACCACTGCCGAGGCGGTTCGAATTTTTGAAGAACAAGGTTTACGTAAAGTGGTTGCCAACGCCATGAACGCTGCGGTAGAACGCGGTCGTGAAATGGAAAGTTTGTTTTAATTTAATCAGAGGATCCTATGCAAGCGTCTAGTTACTTAATTGAAGTTGTATTCAACCTCTACTTAATGGTGGTGTTGTTACGTGTATGGCTGCAATTGGCTCGTGCCGATTTCTACAACCCACTCAGCCAATTTGTGGTTAAAGTTACTAACCCTGTGGTAGTGCCATTGCGTCGAATCATTCCCGGTTTTGCCGGAGTAGATTGGGCAGCAGTAGTGATTGCTTTTGCTGTAGTGGCTGCAAAATGGGTGGCTTTATACTTTATCACTGGCGGGCAAATATCTACGAGACTTGGAGTCGTGGGATTTGACTTATCTTCTGTACCTTTGTTATCGCTTGTAAATATTATAAAAGAAGCTGGAATGCTGCTGTTCTGGGTATTGTTACTGCGCGCTATTTTAAGCTGGGTAAGCCAGGGAAGAAGCCCGGTTGAATACGTACTTGGCCAATTAACCGAACCACTACTGTCGCCAATTCGCCGTATTCTGCCATCAATTGGCGGGTTAGATTTGTCCGTCTTGGTATTGTTTATCGGACTTAACTTCCTTAACCTTCTCATCGGCGAATGGTTTTATATATGGCAGATCGTTTAATTGCCGGCGATTAGTTATGATGACGTAAGCCTGCTTTTGCAGGTTTACGTGCAACCCAAGGCCAGCCGAGATGCCATTGTAGGTTTACATGACGAAGAGTTAAAAATTGCCATTACCGCCCCACCCATTGATGGTAAAGCTAATCAGCACCTCGTCAAGTATTTAGCCAAGCAATGCAAAGTGGCTAAGTCTCAAGTGAGCATTATACGGGGCGAACTGGGGAGACATAAAACGGTGAGCGTAAGCAACCCCACTATTATTCCCGAGATAATTGCCAAGTTGATGTAACTTTTGTTAGCTACATTCTTTCTATACTAAAACCATATTTGTTTAAAAGGTCGCCATTATGAGTAAGTTTTTATTAATAAGCTTAATCTCAAGTTTGATGTTGTTTACCCTACCTAGCCGCGCAGAACAAAAGGTAGTATTGGGTGATTACGAAGTCCATTACGTGGCATTTAATTCTACTTTTATTCCCGCAGAAGTCGCCAAAGTATATGGGCTGCAACGCAGCCGCTATAACGGCCTAATCAACATAACGGTATTGGATGGTAAATCGGCTGATAAAAAGCCCGTCGCCGTCAAAATATCAGGCACAGCGCGCAACTTAATTGGCAATCAAACCAATCTAGAATTTAAAGAAATTCGCGAAGGTGAATCGGTGTATTACATCGCTGAATTGCGCCACAGCAATGAAGAAACCTTTCGCTTTAAAGTGATTGTAGATGATGGGAAACGCCAGCAAACCCTCGAGTTTCAGCAAAAGTTTTACGTTGACTAAACGTTTTTCTGGCTAAGTTTCGCCCTAAGGTTATCTTTAGGGCGAATGGTTTTAAGCCCCTATCTCCATTCTTCAACCACTGCTACTTTATAGGAACCGTCATGCAAAAAGTTGTACTCGCCACCGGTAACCCCGGCAAAGTTGCCGAGCTCTCTGAGCTACTCAAACCGCTGCAAAAACAAATTATTGCCCAAAGTGAATTTACAGTTGAAGACGCAGACGAAACCGGCACTACCTTTGTAGAAAATGCCATCATCAAAGCCCGTCATGCTGCCAAAATCACTGGCCTTGCGGCCATTGCTGATGACTCAGGTTTAGCCGTAGATTATCTAAATGGTGCGCCAGGCTTGTACTCTTCTCGCTATGCTGGCGCGAATGCAAGCGACCACGATAATGTGCTTAAACTGCTTGAAGCATTGAAAGATGTGCCCAGCGACCAACGCGGCGCTGAGTTTCATTGTGTATTGGTGTATCTACGTCATGCCGAAGACCCTGCTCCGCTAATTTGTCATGGCAAATGGCGTGGCACAATTACCACAGATATTCATGGTGCTGGCGGGTTTGGCTATGACCCTGTGTTTTGGGTTGAGCAACACCAAGCGACTTCTGCGCAAATTAGCAAAGCCGATAAAAATGCCTTAAGCCATCGCGGCAAGGCACTACGCCAGTTGCTTACGCAAATGGAAACAGAAGCATGCTAAGCCCTGCGCTAAGTTTGTATGTGCACGTGCCTTGGTGCGTGCAAAAATGCCCCTATTGCGATTTTAATTCCCACGGCTTAAAGCAAAACCTACCCGAGAAAGAGTACATTCAAGCCTTGCTGGCTGATTTAGACCAAGATTTACAGCGCTTCCCTGCCATGCAAGGGCGAGAATTACACAGTATTTTTATTGGCGGTGGCACTCCTAGTTTGCTTTCCGCTCAAGCGATTAGTGATTTACTTAATGGTGTAAAGCAGCGCTTAGTGCTCAGCCCTAACACTGAAGTCACCATGGAAGCCAACCCAGGCACCGCAGAAGCCGATCGTTTTGCTGGCTATTTTCAAGCTGGCGTAAATCGCTTATCAATTGGTGTACAAAGTTTTCAGCAACAACACTTAGACAAACTAGGCCGCATCCATAATGGTGATGAAGCGATTCGTGCCTTTGAGTTTGCTCAGCAAGCGGGCTTTAAACGGATTAACCTAGATTTAATGCATGGCTTACCTAATCAAACGCTTGAGCAAGCCATGCAAGACCTACAGCAAGCTTTTGCCCTTGGCCCAAGCCATTTGTCTTGGTATCAACTTACCATTGAAGCCAACACCGCTTTTGCTTCACGCCCGCCTAAATTGCCTAACGAAGATTTACTCTGGGATATTTATGAGCAAGGCCACCAGCAATTACAGCAAGCGGGTTTTAATCAATACGAAGTATCGGCGTATTGCCGCGATGGTGACCGCTCGCAACACAACCTCAATTACTGGCGCTTTGGCGATTACCTCGGCATAGGCTGTGGCGCTCATGGCAAACTAAGCGACTTAACTGGCCAGCGTTTACTTAGAACCGAAAAAGTAAAACACCCTAAAGGCTACCTGGAACAAGATCGCGACTTTTTGTTTAAGCAATGGGCAGTGGAGCCTAGCGACTTAGCCTTTGAGTACTTTTTAAATCGTTTACGTTTGTTTGAAGATATTCCTAAGGCCGAATTTGAAAACCTAACGGGCTTAGGGCTGGATACGCTTGAATCTTCATTAAGCGATGCCAAGCAGCAAAGCTTATTGGAAGAAAATGAGCACTATTGGATAGTGACAAAAAAAGGCCGTTTATTTCTAAACGACCTTCTTAATTGCTTTACCGATTAAGGATAGGCTTAGGCTTCTCTAGCGAAGATTAAATCCCACACGCCGTGGCCTAAACGGTGGCCGCGGTTTTCAAACTTGGTTAATGGGCGCCATTCTGGGCGTGGCACGTAATCATTGGTTTCTGAGGTGTTTTTATAACCTGGAGCCGCTTGCATCACTTCCAACATATGCTCTGCATAGTTTTCCCAATCGGTCGCCATGTGGAATACACCGCCAACTTTTAGCTTTTTGCGCAGCACTTCTACAAACTCTAATTGCACAATACGGCGTTTATGATGGCGAGATTTATGCCACGGATCTGGGAAGAACAATTGCACAGTATCTAGGCTGTTATCAGCAATACTATCATTCAATATTTCTACGGCGTCGTGTTCAAATACACGTAGGTTTTTAATCTCAGCGTCAATGGCGTCGGCCATACAAGCGCCTACGCCAGGGCGGTGCACTTCAATGCCAATAAAGTTGGTGTCTGGTGCGTTTTTAGCCATTTCAACTAACGATGCGCCCATACCAAAGCCAATTTCTAGTACCGTTTTAGCGTTGCGACCAAATACTGCTTCAAGCGAATAGTTGCTTGCCTGATGATCCAAGCCTAATGTAGGCCAAAACTCGTTTAGCGCATTCTCTTGGCGTTTGGTTAAACGGCCTTCGCGTTTAACAAAGCTACGAATCTTACGTAAACGTTTGTCTTCTACTTGCTCTTGAGGCGCCTCAGGAGTTGGATTTTGGTCTTGCTCGCTCATGATATTTCCAGACTAGATATTACAGTGACATTCTAAATGTAGAACAGGGCTGGCATTATCCAAAGATCTCGCAGTTGTGCAAGCTTTGCACGCGCGAGTCCTTAAGATTTTCCTAGCGTTGTTCAGGTAACTTACCCGCCAAGCGCGTGACTAAGGCCTGCTGAACAAGCGGGTCTACCGGCTTAACGACTCGCTCTGTGCTAGCGGGATAATGAGTGACACAATTGCCGTTTACCCAATCGTGCTTAGGCCGAATAGGCCGCGCAGTAAAACCACCGCCGCAATTGGGGCAAACATTATCTAAGTGGGTCTCCACGCATTCCACACAAAAAGTGCACTCAAAAGAGCAAATCATTGCGTTGCTAGCATCGGCAGGTAATGGTGCTTCACAACGCTCACAGCACGGACGTAATTCCAGCATAGTCACCCCTATTCGTTATTGAGTATCTATAATAGAACAAGAAACGGCTTTATAAACATATTGGATACAACACTATTGATGACAAGCTTTAGGCAACAGCAATTTGGCTTCACCCTGATTGAACTAGTGATGGTGATTGTTATTCTTGCCATTATTGCTGTGGTGGCAGCACCTAAACTTATCAACCTTAAAACCGATGGCAAAGCTGCGGTACTCAACACCATCGGTGGCTCTATGCAAGAAGGCCTGAGACTGGTTTACACTGAGGCTGCACTGGAAAATA
Source organism: Agarivorans sp. DSG3-1 (assembly GCF_046774965.1). Taxonomy (NCBI): domain Bacteria; kingdom Pseudomonadati; phylum Pseudomonadota; class Gammaproteobacteria; order Alteromonadales; family Alteromonadaceae; genus Agarivorans; species Agarivorans sp. DSG3-1. Next base: position 150,907 of record NZ_CP177241.1, read on the forward strand.
AAGCCATTGGTAATCAGCAAATCAACTACCTTGGCACGCCTTTACCGATTTACAATGGTCACCCTGCCGTAGAGGGAACAGACAGCTTTGAAGAGCTGAATCGACAAGTACAAGCTTGGCTCAGCATCGACTCTGTAGCACTTACCACTATTACCGCAGACAATGATGCTGCCCCCTTTTTTATAGATAAATCCACCGCGTTTAATCATATCTATATTTTCTTTTCTGAAGACTTAGCGAGCAAGAGTGTGTTCTTTAATTGCCATGTGCTTTATACCAACCAAGAAAATGGTAGCGGGCCTAGCGTTACGGTAAAAACTAGCGATTGTTAAAGCAAACCGCTGCTTCATCATCTCACAGATATCTATTACACTAAGTTTGAATACATTGAAGGACACATCATGAAGTCAAAGCCAGCAGTCCGCTTGTTTAGAGAACAGCAATTTCATGGTGGCGACCACCCACTTTATCTCGGTAACGGACACAGTTTTAAGCAAGCAGAACATATGGCCACCGTGGTTTACCAACCCGCTCATTTAAACCACAACGCACCACAAGGCATGCAGGGTAAAGGCCGATTAGACGGCACTTGGATTTATAGCGAAGAGCCAGATAAAGCCGAAGGTATTCTGGCTAGCGGCATTGAACTGGTCATGGACTCAAGCTTAGAAGCAAACGCTAGCATCGGGCTACATCAGCATACGCACACTGAAGAACTGTATTACCTGCTGAGTGGCGAACTTCAGATCACTATAGTCGACGGGGAGCAACAGCAAACCCAGCACTTAAAGGCTGGTGACTCACACTGCATTCACCCAGGCCAAAGCCATTTTGTGCAAGCCGGTGAAGATGGTGCTCGCTTCATTGTTGTTGCCGCTAAAGTCAGCGCCTAGAGCATATTACTGTGTTAAAAAATCCGCTAAACAACACCATTAACACCGCGGCAATAATTGGCAGTAACTGGGGCATGGTGCATGTTGATGCACTCAAACAACGTGGCCTAAAAATCGTTAGCCTTGTCGACTTAGATCTAGCAAAAGCTCAGCAAATTGCCCAGCAACACAATATTGCGCATGCCTGCAACCACATTCAGCACGTTCCCGCTGTAGATTTGGTGCTAATTGCCACACCAGCGCTAAGCCACCAACAGGTTATTCAACACTTTAAAGACAGTGCGATTATTTGTGAAAAACCACTGCTGGGTTTAAGCCAAGTAGATAACAACTTTACTTGGCCGCAGCGGCTTTGGGTGAATTATGCCTTTAGCCAACTAGCCAGCGCTAAACAGCTTGATTCATTGCTTAGTGGCTATTCTCAGCCAGCCCATGTGCGCTTGAACTCACAGGTTAACCTGCCCCTCAACTTTACCTTAGAGCAGTGGTTTTTAGAAACCACTAGCCATCCTTTATCTTGGCTATTACACCGTTTTGGTAAACCTTCTCAACAGAAAAAAACAGTGGACGGCCAAAGGCTGAAATTACAACTGCAAGCTGGTAAACACCTCATCGATGTGGATTTTAGCTTAGGTGGACCTGCTGGCATTTTTCATCAAATAGACATCACTATTGGTCAGGATAGCTTATCGCTGAACGGCGAATATGTACCGGGTAAACCTTGGCGATTTTCGCCGGTAATGCTGAATCAACAAGCACAAAACCAAGGTGAATATAGCCCACAAGACTGCTGGATTGAGGCTAATCAACGCTCCAGCCAAAAAATGATTGAACAATTTAGGGGTAACATCTCTCACGCCGATTTTCTTGAGCAAGGGGGTTTTGATGCCAGTAAAGCACTGTGGTTAGAACAAGCCTTATTCGGTGACAAGTAGCCACACAAAGATAGCGGTTGTTAATTGGCGTAAAGCACGTAAAAATAGAATCACTTTTCTTGATTTGGGCAATCGTTAAAAAATGAAACTCGATAGTAAAGACAAGTTAATACTCGATTTGCTGCAACGAGACGTGAGTATTGCGCTCAACGAGATTGCCGAGCGTGTAGGTTTATCGGCCACACCTTGCTGGCGCCGCGTGCAAAAACTAGAGCAAGCCGGGTTTATTCGCCATAAAGTGGCTCTACTCGACAGAAACAAACTCAATCTAGGTGTCACGGTGTTTGTTAGTGTTCGCACTTCACAGCACGATCCCTCTTGGTTAGCGCAGTTTAACCAAGCAGTACAAGACATTCCTGAAATCATTGAAGCCCATCGCATGAGTGGCAGCATCGACTATTTGCTTCAAGTCGTAGTGCCCAGCATTAACGACTACGACAAAGTGTATAAACAACTGATTGAGCGTTTAGCCTTTACCGATGTCAGCTCTGCCTTTTCAATGGAAGTCATGAAATCCACCACTTCTTTGCCCACACATTATTTAAGCTAGCCCTACGTTATGAGTAATACAATTCAAGCATTTCCCACTCGAGTGGTGGACTGGTACCACCGCGCTGGCCGTAAACATCTGCCTTGGCAGCAAGACAAAACACCTTACAAAGTGTGGCTGTCGGAAATTATGTTGCAACAAACCCAAGTCGCTACGGTAATACCTTATTTCGAACGCTTTATGCAACGCTTTCCTAATGTCACTCACTTAGCAGCAGCAGATACTGATGAAGTACTACACCTATGGACAGGCTTAGGTTATTACGCCCGCGCCCGCAATTTACATAAAGCAGCCAAAGTGATTGCCGAGCAGTACCAAGGGCAGTTTCCAGAAGACATTAAGCAAGTCATAGCGCTGCCAGGTATTGGCCGCTCTACCGCAGGTGCGGTGTTATCACTTTCTCTTGGTCAGCACCACGCCATACTCGATGGCAATGTAAAGCGGGTATTAGCTCGTCATCAGGCCATCGCTGGCTGGCCCGGTAAAAAGCCCGTAGAAAACCAACTTTGGGAACTTGCTGAAGCAAACACTCCTGCTCAGCAAACCACTGCTTACAACCAAGCAATGATGGATTTAGGCGCGATGATTTGTACTCGCTCAAAACCTAAATGCGAGCTCTGCCCTGTGGCGGAAGACTGTGTGGCACTAGCCACTCAGCGCCAAGGCGACTTTCCAGGGAAAAAACCTAAAAAGGTACTGCCAGAAAAGCCAGTGCAAATGTTAATACTGCACTGGCAACATGAATACTTGCTGTTTCAACGCCCCATGCAGGGTTTATGGGGCGGTTTGTACTGCTTTCCAGAAATAGCGCTAGAAGACAGCATTAGCCAATGGTTAGAGGCACAGCAATTAAGTGCCGATGCGATTTACGAGCTAGAACCACTTCGCCACACCTTTAGCCACTACCATTTGGATATTCAGCCAGCATTGGTTGAGCTAAGTGAAGCGCCGCCACTACAAGTCATGGCAGACAACCAACAACTTTGGTATAACATGCAAAACCCGCCAAAAGTTGGCTTAGCGGCCGTAACCGAAAAGCTGCTAAAAATAGCGCAACACGCACTTTAAAATTTAAGCCTGCCGTACAACACAGCAGCGCATGTAATAAGGGATAATTATGGCTAGAACAGTATTTTGCCAACGTTTAAAGAAAGAAGCCGATGGCTTAGATTTCCAACTGATTCCTGGTGATGTCGGTAAGCGCGTGTTTGATAACATCAGCAAAGAAGCTTGGACTGAGTGGCAAAAGAAACAAACCATGTTCATTAACGAAAAAAAGCTCAACTTGATGAATCAAGACGATCGTGAGTTGCTTCAGGCTGAAATGGTGAAATACTTATTTGAAGACGGCGAAGTAGACATTGAAGGCTACACCCCGCCAAGCAAATAGCTCATGCTAATACCGCATTAAAAAACAGAGCCTTGGCTCTGTTTTTTTCACATGGATTATTTGCTATTAGGCGGCACTTGAAAATAAGCACTTTTTGCTGCTTGGTAAGCATTCAAGTCAACACCTTTCCCCTGATAAGTCATTCGAATTTGAGTCGGGTGCTTACTGTGACCGCAAACGGCGCTTGCCCTTGCCACTATTTGCTAATGAGCTTATCAATGCGTTTCTGCTAAGCTAGTTTTTTTATTCGGGGTAAACGCCGTGGCTTGGCAAATATTAAGTATTGTTGCTCCACTTGTAATTATAGTGGTGCTAGGACTGCTTTACGGGCGCAAACATCGCCCCGACATTAGTGCTGCAAATCGCATGAATATGGAAATATTCTGCCCTGCATTAATCTTTTCGGTATTGGCGAACACTCAACTTGAACTAAGCGATTACAGTGAATTACTGCTGGCATCCATTTGGGTGGTATTAGGTTCAGGGCTTATTTTATGGCCGCTAATCAAAATTTTTAAACTTAAAGCGCGCACCTTTCTACCACCAATGATGTTCAACAATGCCGGTAACCTTGGACTACCGCTGATTATTTTGGCCTTTGGTGAAGCCGCCATGCCCATTGCAGTGATCCTGTTTGTGGTAGAAATGGTATTGCACTTCTCGGTGGGGCTGTATTTTATCGACTCCCAAGCCAAGCTGCTTTCTACCCTAAAAATCCCGGTGATTATTGCTGCTATCGCTGGCCTCATTTGGGGCGGCTTGGAGCTATCCTTGCCCACCATCATTGCTACTCCAATCGACCTGCTCGGTCAAATATCGGTACCACTTATGTTGTTTACCCTAGGTGTAAGATTGATTGACGTGGATTTGAAAGACTGGAAAATTGGCTTATTAGGCGCTGTAGCTTGCCCGCTTAGTGGCTTGATATGTGCAAGTATTACCATAATGATATTGCCGCTAACACCGCTACAACAGTCTTGTTTGATTTTGTTTTCTGCGCTGCCACCAGCAGTACTCAACTTTATTGTTGCTGAGCAATATCAGGTAGAGCCACAACGCGTGGCCTCTATTGTGATGTTAGGAAACATCGCCAGCCTGTTTTTTATTCCCTTAACATTATTCTGGATATTACCTGCAGCTTAAGCCAATGCTTAGTCTTCTAAACTCCCGAGCCATTTAAACAAAGCACAATCCTCATTTAGTAATGCCGTTTAATTTAACTATATTTATCTATACAAACTCGATTAATGGATTAACAAATGAAAATAAGAACAAAGTTTTTGTTGCTGTTACTCGCTGGTGTAGTTTTTCCGGTTTTAGTCATCTCAATCATTACTGTATGGAACGTTAGAAGTAATGCCGAACTCAGTTTTGAACAACGAAGTACCGCGGAACTAGGGCATATCGACACAACCTTTTCTATCTACCTCAATGGCTTGGCCGAAGATGCTAAGTTTCTTGCCAACTCCTATACCATCCGTCAATTAGATCACTCTATTACCACCTATATGGGCAAAGCAAGTAAACCTATGACCCCCGATAAAAACGGTGGCGTTGAACAAACTGCGTTTCATTTCATGCGCGAATTTGGTGAAGCTCGCCCAGACTTAGCCTACGTATATTTAGCCATGGACCACGGTGGCTATATCCAATGGCCACTCGGCAAAAACTCTGCTGATTATGATCCTCGTATACGCCCTTGGTATCCGCTTTCCATCGACTCTACTACGCCGGTTCGTATTCCTGCTTATCAAGACCTAGTCAGCAAGACACCTTTAGTGGATTACATGGTACGTTTTGAAGGACAAAATGGCGCCTTTGGTACCATTGGTGTAGACGTGACGCTAAACAAACTCACCGACTTAATTAAAAAGATTAAATTTGGAGAACAAGGCTACATCATCATGATTGAGGACTCCAATACCATATTGGCCGACCCCTCCAGCGAAGATAATCTATTCCAAGACATTAGCGACGTAACCAGCTACCAAGCCATTAAAGACTCGCCCCCCGGTTTGCACACTATTGAAAAAGATGGTGAAACTTGGTTAGCCAACGTGTATTTATCTCCCGACCTCAATTGGCGCTTTATTGGCTTTATGCCCGCCAGCGAGGTTTACCAGCAAGCCAACTCCTTAATTACCTTAATCATGGGCGTGGCTATTTTAATGGTGGTGGTCTTTATTGCACTTGGGTTCACCTTGATGAATGTCATCACTAAACCAATGATAACCATTACCGAAGGCCTAGAAGGTATAGCCTCAGGTGAAGGCGACTTAACCCAGCGCCTTAATATCCACTCCAATGATGAATCGGGACAGATGGCCGATGCCTTTAACCGCTTTGTTGAGTCTATAAATTCCTTAGTGGCCAGTATCAAAGGCAATAGTGAGCAAGTAGATAATTCAGCGGCTCATGCCAGCGAACTGTCTAGTACCATGAAACAAATAGCCGAAGGACAATTAGCCGCGGTAGAGCAAGTATCCACCGCTTTTCATGAAATGGTGGCCACCTCTAACGAAGTGGCCTCAAACTGCAGCCAAGCAGCCACCAGCGCCGATGATAGCCAACAGCAAGTGGAAGAAGGTCATCAGTTGATTCAAGATACTGTACTAGCCGTTGGGCAGCTCGAAACGACCTTAAACGAATCTAATCAGGCTATGGATGAACTGTCACAAGAATCGGCCAATATTACGGTCATTTTAGATACCATTCGTGGTATTGCTGAACAAACCAACTTACTGGCGCTCAACGCAGCTATTGAAGCGGCGCGTGCTGGTGAACAAGGCCGTGGCTTTGCAGTAGTCGCCGATGAAGTTCGTACTTTAGCTGGGCGTACCGCTGAGTCCACCGAAGAAATCGATAAACTACTAAGTAACCTACGCCAACAAACCGCTAATGTTGCCTCTAAGCTGTCGAGCAGCATTGAGCATTCATCAACCTCAGTTACGGCCACCAATCAAACCAGTACGGTATTTGAGGCTATTTTGCAGTCGGTACTCACTATACGGGATATGGCGACCCAGATTGCCGCTTCGGCAGAAGAGCAGCATTTAGTCGCCGAGGAAATTAATCGTAACATCACTGATATTCACGACGGCTCTAGTCAAGCTAATCAAGTATCACAAGAGCTTGAAGATAGCGCGACCACCTTAAACTCCCTGGCCGGTAGCCTACAGGAAATGGTCTCACGCTTTAAAACTAGTTAGTCACTCTCTAATACAAAAAGCCCAAGCAAACTTGCCTGGGCTTTTTCTGTTTCTATCGCACATCTGGCTTAGCGATTTTCTAAACGGCTGTAATCCAATATTCCAGACTCAAGCGGCTCTGCTTGTAGGTATGCTTGATGCAAACGGTCGCTAAATGGCCAGAACTCTTGGCTTGTTCTGCGAATACCATAGCGCTTCATAAAGGCTTGATATGAAGCTTCGTCATTCACATGCACAAGTTGCTGCTGCAAGCGTTTAAGTTCAGATTTCTGTACCTGCCAAAATGCGCCAGGATAAGCCCCCACTATACCGGGTAACAAAGAAACATGATCTTGGTCTGGGATACGATTATCGTCTTCTAGGAATAAACTAGAGATGTTGGTATGCGCATTGTGTCGCAATAAGGTGAAATACTCGGGTTCAGTTTTACTCGGTTCATCCACTTGAATAAACACCACCTGCGGTAACAGTTTAACCGCCCCTCCTTTCCAAGCATCTATCTGAATCGCAAAGTCGCTGATTTCGCGAGAAAACTTAGGGAAGGTAATATCATGTTTCTTAGGTAATGCCGACGCTAGCTTCTCATCAAGCATATCAAACAGTTGCTGTTTATAGGGTAAGTCATCTCGGTATTCAACTGCGCTTTTAAAAAATGCTTCTTGTGGACGAGACTCTACAAAATCAACAATTTGTTTATCGGCTCCCACATACCAGCTGCGTAGTTCGTCGTAACGCATTTCGGCAGGTAACAAAGAAGTAAAGCTGCCCTCGCCTTCCATACGTAAAAAGTCCATATACAAGCGCGTAACTAACTGATGACCTAAATTGCCATAAGGGTCAAAGCCAGCCACCAATAAATAATGAATACGCTCAAATAAGGAATAATCAATTACCCATGCTGTTTTAGGTTGTTTACCTACAGTGCCTTTGAGTACGCTGGCACTGTCAAAGTGACGAAATATGGTTAATGCAGCGTTGGGGTTGTCACCATCACCATCCCAAAGTAAATCTAAGTTCAATAGGCTATCGTCTTTATTTAACCAGTTTTTCGCTTCTTCAATACTGGCTTTAATGTATTTACGGTGACGCTTGGAATAGCTGATCCAAGTACTAATTGGCAGTACATTACTTTGCTCCACAGAAGGCATGCGTAAATGTTCACTTTGCTCTACCAAAAACTTTGCTTGTTGCTGTTCATAGCGGTTATCTGGATTAGCAAAATACACCCAAAAATGATCTTGAATCACATTGAGCGCGACCTGACCTCTACATACAGGGCCTTTCATAAAGCCCATAATGAAGGTTTCCGCATCGTCTAACATAAAGCGGTAACGGCCATTAACGGTGAGATCCTGAAAGGCCACAAATGGGTTGCCAGCCACTTTAGGTTCATAACCAGGCAGCTCATTCACGACCGTATCATCACCCAAAAACCAGTTTTTCCAACGCTCGGCGCGAGCCTGATCTAAACGGTAAGGAATATGCGTTTTTACCACTATGCTTTCACGTTCTGGCGCAAGGCGGTAATAAACTCGCTCAACTTTTGGATCATCATAAGGTCTGCGAGTAGCAATTTGATCAATAGGATTGCCCGGCGCGGTGCGCGAGCGAACTAGCTTAAAAAAGGCCGGACGAGTATTGGGATCGTCAGCAAAATAAAGGTGGGTTATAAACAAATGCTCGTAAATATAACGGGCCATCAGGCGTTGTTTTTTTGAATCGCCATTTAACAAGGCTTCCCATTGTTCAACCTTATCCATTAGTTTGTTATGGGCGCTTAAGTCATCAGCCATTGGAGCACCACTAGCTAACCAAGCGGTGAGTGTATCGAACTCCTCATCGCTTATCTCGGGCAAGCCGTAAGGCATGCCCCACTCAGGGTGAGATGCTTGCACCTTAGCGTAACCCTCAATGCCTACACATTGCTGGGTTCTATCCAATGCGAAGTCAAACGCTTCGGGGTCGAGGATCTCATCGCCGGGATCTACATAGCTGCGCTTTTGTTTTAACGCTTGATACATTACGCCCGCTTCAAGGTTTGCCTCTTCAGTTTGAACCCGTTCATTTAATACCGGATTAAACCCTTTTTGACGCCACATTTGAGTAGATTTAGCATCGGTATATAAACGTGTTGTTGGCGCAGCAGTAACCCGGCTTCCATGATAAACGCGAGCAGTAGTAACACCCCGGTCGATGCCAGCAGCTGAGGTTAGTTTTAATTGGCAGGGCGCGTCGTAACAGGCGTGGCACATAACGCAGCGTTGATCGAGGATCGGTTTAACCTCACTCAAAAACTCAGCGGCTGGAGGATAATTTTCAGAAAACACCCGGGGTTGCACAGAGGCTTTGCCAAAGCGCTGGTCGAATTGATTAACAATAATGGTAGAACAGCCTGCAATTAACAGCAGGAGCCAAAAAACACTAAAACGTCGAAACATAGCTCTTCCCTGATCAAGTTAGCGCGGCATCTTACACTACTTACAATGCCTTAAGTATACATCAACTCATGATTTTTTAGCCTGGCTTTACACTTCACCACAGTAGCGTTTCAACAAAGATTAAAAAAACATCAAAAACTACTTGAACCATCAAATGATAATGATTATCATTTAGATATAGATTAAAGAGGGGACAGACAAATGATTAAAACAATAACTTTTGCCAGCATGCACTTTAGCATCGCTTTTTTGGTCACTTGGTTATTAACTGGCGATATTATGATTGGTGGTTTAGTAGCTATTGTAGAGCCAGCAGTGAACAGCGTGGCCTACTTCTTCCATGAAAAAGCTTGGGTAAAATGGGGTTTAAGCCCTACTCCTCAGCATTAAGGAGCGGATAAATGTTAGACCAAAACCGTGTACAAACAATGGATATTAATATCTTACTGAGCATTATTAACATGCAGGTGAGAAATGACTTTTCGAGCTTTGAGGAGTTATGCCATTTTTACGAGCTCAACCAAAACCAATTAGTACAGCGCTTGGCACTTGCAGGTTATACCTTACAAGCAAACCAGCAATTTACTGCGGCATAAACTGTTGCTGGTAGTCTTGTTCAGAGATAAGGCACGCCGCATCAGGTACCCGTTCAACAATACAAATACCTTGTAAGTGGTCATACTCGTGTTGAATGATCCTAGCAACAAAACCACTATAGCGCGCTTCTAAATACTCGCCTTGCACGTTTTGATAACGCAGCATAATTTCGCTAGCCCGAGCAATCTTTGCCCGCTTACCTGGCACACTTAAGCACCCCTCCCAACCCAGCTCTTGCTGTTCACTATACGCTACAATCTTAGGGTTACAAATTTCAAAGGCCGGCAGGTTTGGGGCATCTGGATAACGCTGATTTGCCTTACTAGCCACAATCATTAACTGCCACGACTTTCCTGCTTGCGGCGCGGCTATACCTACACCTTGAGCTTCTAACATAGTAAAACGTAAACGTTCTACCCATGCGAGTTCTTGCTCACTTAAGGGAAAATGCACAGCGCCAGCTACTTGTTTAAGCACAGGATCTGGGTAAATCGCCAGCGTTAAAGGCTGAATGCTGATGTTAGCTGGCCTCACTCTCACTGTTCATCGCACTATAAGCCCGATAAGCAAATACTAGAAAGAACGCTTCAAGTATTTGTCCTAGCACTCGGTTACTAAACACCAGTAGTTCACTGGCTTGCTGCGCCAACAACCAACGGTGAACGCCCCATACAGGAATCATAGTGACTCCAGCCACGATAATCACACCAGCTAATAGTGGCCACTTATATTCTTCGGTTTGTTTCCAACTGGCACTAATCGCTTGCAGCGGTGTAGTTCTATGTAATACGCAGTGCAAGTCGGCCACAATTAAACGGCTGGCGATAACAATGCCCGGCAAAACAAAAAAACTCAGCCCTAACATCACTAAGCTAAAAGTCATGGCTATCACTAGAAATAAACTGGGCCAGATGCTCAAGGCTGCTTCAAAGCAACGACTAATCGACCACGCCTGTTGCTTAATGTGGCTGCGCATATAAAGAATGATTGCGCCTTGGTAGATTGGCTGCATTAACAAGCCCAAGCCAACAAACATCCAATAATTAATCGCCGACTCTTCGGGTAAGTTCTGTACATACATACTTTGAATTGCCGCAAAGGGGATTGCGAAAGGCAACACCATTAAGGCAATAGCCATAAAGTGCCGACGGTAGAAATGAACACTGTCAGCTAACCAATCCCACAAACCACTAACTGCCATGGTACTCCTTTAGCCATTTCCCTAGCGTTAAATACAAAACCACCTCTTAAACCTATTTGCGCCAGCGCTACGCCAAGCGAACACATTCCAATAATTGAGAAAGACCCGAAATTTGCCAAGTCACATTATCAAAAGGTTGAGCAACTACTTCACCAGCGACCTGGCGCTGTAACCATACACTAGTAAGGCCCGCTGCTTCAGCCCCTTGAGCGTCATTTTTAAAATTATCCCCCACATAACAGCAATCTTTGGCAGAAAGCTTGGCCATAGCGAGGGCTTTATCAAAAATGGCGGGATCAGGTTTAGCGGAACCGGCCGCTTCGGCGGTTAACACGAACTCAAAATAATGAGTAAGACCAGCCGCTCTAACCTTACGCTGCTGCATATCTTCTGGGCCGTTCGAGACCAATGCTAATCGCCACCCTTGCTGACGCAATTTGTCTAAACAAACTAAAGTATCGGGGTAAAGCTGAGTGGCAGCTATATATTGCTGCATAAAATACTCAAAAGCGTCTTCAGCTTGCTTATCGCTTAATTCAGGTTTTTGTAAGGCTTCGCGGGCGCGCGCTTGGCGCATTTCTGCAGCACTTAACTGGCCCTGCAAAAAAGCGGGATAATGCTGTTTAAGCGCGCGACGCCAATGGCTCATTGCTTCAGCTTCGAGCTCTGGTTGGTAGTGTGTAAACAGCGCTTTAGCCGCAGTCTCAGTGGCGATGGCATCATCAACCAAGGTATCGTCTAAATCGAATAACAGCATGCTTGCTGAGGTTTGAGACGTCATTCGTTTCCCCTTTTTTCAGCCAGATTAGCGAGCTAGCTTTAGAAGTCAACGATTGTTTACAGGCTGCATATTAAGCCTGACAACAAAATGCAGTGATCTATCAGTAGCCTGCTACCGTTATTTGTATGAGTAACATATTAAAGGGCATAAAGATGAACACTCCATCAGTCAGCTTAAGTGAAGTGACCCTGCTATTTTACCCTGAAGATAAACCCTATCAGCTACAATCACTGGTGCTTAAAGATCAAGTAAAAACCCAGCAAGGCCGGGTAATGATCAGCGCTAAATACAAGCAAGGGAAAATCATTGTGGCGGTTATTGAAGGCCATGCTGAATTGCTAAACCTATTGGGTGATCGCTTTGATGGGCGACCCGCTTCGGCAGCTTAAGACTTGGCTTGCGCAGGTTCAGCTTCGCCGTTGCTTAAATTGTCCACTTCCGCTTCGGCGCACATATAGGCTCGGCTGGAACAAAATGGCGTAAGCGGCACACTTGGCTCCATAGCTTGCTCTTGCTCTGTAAGGTGAGATTGATGTTTATCGGTCACTTTACCTACCACGTAAAACGCCATTCTTAAGGCCAACAAGCCAAACACAACGGTACCTAAAGCTTGCCCACCCAGCACACCCAATGGGCCAAACCACTCCCCGCCTAAATATACAAACGGCATGGTGCCTAAAGTTGCTTTACCAAAATTTAGCATGGTAGATGTGCTGGGATAACCTAGGTTATTAAAGGCGGCGTTGGCCACAAACATGGCCCCGTTAAATACAAAACTAAAGCTAATCCACGTACAAAAGAAGGCTATCACTGTGGCGGCTTCCCCGCCTACACCAAATACCCTAATGATATGGTTTTGGCCCACTAACATAAGCAGAGATACCACGACCACAAAGCCACCGTTAAACCACAAAGCCTTACTCAGTGCTTCACGAACGCGATCGTAATAATGGGCACCAAAGTTTTGTCCGACTATCGGGCCTATAGCGCCAGATAAGGAGAAAATCATCCCAAAGGCCACCGGCATGATCCGCCCAACCACTGCCCAACCAGCGACGTAAGCATCGCCAAAAGCCGCAATCGCGGCAGTAACATAAGCATTTCCGAGCGGCGTTGCTACATTGGTCATCATCGCAGGACCGGCTACTTTTAAAATACCGCGTAAGTCTTCCAACAACCTTTGTCCACTGAATCGAGCGAACAGATTATGCTCGTATACCACGCCATATAGCGCGACACCAGCCACCACAAAACGAGCGATAACAGACGCAATAGCCGCTCCTGGTAAACCTAAACCAAGGGCAAAAATAAAAATAGGGTCAAGAACGGCATTCACACCTCCACCGGCCAAAGTAGACCACATGGCTCGCTTGGCATCGCCCACCGAGCGCAACGCAGCGCCTGCGCTCATGGCTAAACCCAGTATCGGCAATGAAGGCAGCAAAATACGAATATAGGTTATAGCCAGCTCATGGGTACGCGCTTTAGCACCAATAAGGCTTAATAATTCAGGAGCGAAATACCACACCAAAGCGGCAAAGGATGCGCTAATAATAAAGCCCGTAAACAGAATATTGGTGACCAGTTGCCTAGCTCTAGCTTTGTCTTGCTGACCAATGGCCTTAGAGACTAGCGCGGTCATAGCAATGGATAAACCAATGGAAATAGAGGTAGTAAAAAATGCGATAGTTCCAGCGTAACCTACCGCAGCGGCCAGCTCTGCTTCACCCAGTAAACTGATGAAAAATAGATCGGCCAAATCAACGAGAAAAAGAGCAGTTAAACCAATAGCATTGGTTGAAGACATCACCACTATGTGGCGAAAAATATCACCGGAAACAAACTTGGCCTTTGGCATAGAAACTCGCAACACGATTGGATAGCTTCTAGTGTAGGCGCAAACTGGTGTTGAGTCATGGGCAGAATAGCCCCTAATTTAAAGGGGCTATTGCTCTGCAACGCTAAAGTTATACTAAGCTAGCGCGTAACTCTTTAGTCGCTAACACCATGTTTTTAAGGGCAGCTTCGGTTTCTTCCCAGTTACGGGTTTTAAGGCCACAATCTGGATTTACCCATAAACGCTGATGAGGGATCCACTCGGCGGCTTTATCGATTAAGCCTTTTATATCTGCAATGCTTGGAATATTTGGCGAGTGAATATCGTAAACGCCTGGACCAATTTCATTGGGGTACTCAAAGTGCTCAAAAGCCTGTAGCAAGCTCATTGCCGAACGTGAGGTTTCAATGGTTAATACATCGGCATCTAGTGCTGCAACGGAGGGCATAATGTCGTTAAACTCGCTGTAACACATATGCGTATGGATCTGGGTTTCAGGTTGAGCGCTGGCTGCAGACAATTTAAAGGCTGATACTGCCCAATCTAGATAGTGCTGCCATTCGCTGCGCTTAAGCGGCATGCCTTCGCGAATAGCAGGCTCATCAATTTGAATAACCTGAATACCTGCTTGTTGCAGCTCAGCCACTTCATCATTCAAAGCCAATGCTATTTGTTCAGCAATTTCTGCCCGGCTAATATCTTCTCGAGCAAAGCTCCAAGTAAGAATGGTTACCGGCCCTGTAAGCATGCCTTTTACTGGCTTGTTGGTGAGTGACTGGGCGTAGTTGGTCCACTCAAGCGTTAATGGTTTAGAACGCTCGATATCATCAACAATAATTGCAGGTTTTACACAGCGTGAACCGTAGCTTTGCACCCAGCCAAAACGGCTAGCGATAAAGCCATCTAATAACTCGGCAAAGTATTCCACCATGTCATTTCGCTCAGCTTCGCCATGCACTAATACATCTAGGCCTAACTTTTCTTGGCGCTCAATAGCATCGGCAATGTGTTTCGCTAACGCGGCATCGTAATCCACTTGGCTTAACTCACCAGCTTTGTATTCACGACGTTGACGGCGAATTTCATTGGTTTGCGGAAACGAACCAATCGTAGTAGTTGGCAGTGGTGGCAGCTGCAAGCTTTGTTGCTGAATAGCTTGGCGCTGAGTAAACGCTAACTTACGCTCGCGCTGTGCCGGCGCCAGCTGTTCTATACGCTGCTGTAGTTCTGTATTTTTCTGATTACTAAGCGATTGTAAAGCAGCACTGTATTGACGCGATAAACGTAAGGTATCAGCGTCACCATTTAAGGCTTCATCCAATATTTGTAGCTCTGTTAGTTTTTGCTCTGCAAAGGCTAAGCGGAATTTTGCATCGCCTAAATCTGTTTCACTTTCTAAATCAAGCGGGCTGTGCAGTAACGAACATGATGAAGCAAACCACAAACGTTCACCTAAGCGCACTTTCAATGAACTATATTGCTCGATAAGCTGCGGTAAGTTAGCGCGCCATACATTGCGACCATTAACTACGCCAGCCGACAGCACCCAATGCTCTGGCAGCCAAGTGAGCACTTGCTCCAATTGCTCTGGTGCAGCACTTAAATCTAGGTGTAAACCGTCTACGGCCAACTGTTTAATTACTTCAGCGTTATAAAGCACATCGGCAAAGTAGCTGGTAAGAAGTAACTTACTAGAGCTTATGCGCGTGCTGTAGGCGTCTAGCAAGGCTGCTTGCCACTGCGGCTCTAGCTCCAAACCAAGCACTGGCTCATCAACTTGCACCCACTCAATGCCTAAATCAGCGATTTTTTGGAAAATCTCGCGATAAACGGTAAGCAATTGTGGAAGCAAAGAGATACGTTGAAAACCATCTTCTGCAGCATCATCATTTTTACCTAGGTATAAATACGATACAGGGCCAAGAATAACGGGTTTAACTTCGTGCCCTAAGGCTAGTGCTTCTTTAATTTCATCAAACAATTGTTGCCACTGTAAGCTAAATTCGGTCTTTTCAGAAAACTCAGGAACAATGTAGTGGTAGTTAGTGTTAAACCATTTACTCATGTCAGACGCAGCATGGTTACAACCACAACCTTGCTGGCCACGAGCCACTGCAAATGTGCTGTCTAAGGTAATTTCATCTGACTGGTGACGCTTCGGCACATTGCCTAATAGCAGTGAAGTATTCAGCACTTGGTCGTACCAAGCAAAGTCACCTACTGTTACCCAAGCCTGACCACTGTCTTGCTGGGCTTGCCAATTTTGTTGGCGAATTGTTTTGCCTACTTCAAGTAGTTGCTGCTGCGATGACTCACCGCGCCAGTAACTTTCTAAGGCAAACTTTAGCTCTCGATGCTTACCAATTCGCGGATAACCCAATACGTGTGTAATGCTCATTTCAATAATCCTTTTAGCCGTCTAGATGTATATAAATCCATAGTGACTAGTCGAACCAAGCAATACAATTGAAAAGCTATCAAGTGAAATTGAAGTTTATTCAACACCATCAATCTCATACCCAAATTAGCAAGGCTTGAAAGCCAACAACTTATTTGCAAAATTGAATATTATTCATGATTGCCTAAGTAACTAAGCCTCACGCTATACAAGCTGAGTAGCCATGCTTAAGCTAGCAACTTAGTGTTAAGAAATGGAGGGCAAGGCACACATGTTAGAGTTAAAACACTTACGCAGTATTAAAGCTATTGCCAATAGCTCTTCACTAAAAGCAGCGGCCGCTAAGCTGTTTATTACTGATTCTGCGTTATCTCATCAGCTAAAAGATATTGAGCAGCGCATTGGAGCCAGCTTAGTCGTAAGAAAACAGCAACCTTTGGCGCTTACCGAGCAAGGCTGCCAATTGTTATCCCTTGCCACACAAGTATTGCCGCTAATAGAAAAAGCGGAGCAAACACTCTTACACTCTCATCAGCAACAGAGTCGATTGAACATTAGTGTAGATTGTCACGCTTGCTTTCAGTGGTTACTGCCTAGCTTGCAGCAATTTCAACAAACCTGGCCGCAGGTTAGCAGTAGCTTCTGCCAAGATAAGGACTACAACGGATTGCCGCTGTTGCAAAGTGGTGAAGCAGATTTACTCCTCACCTCCAATGTGAAAGTAGATCAGCAGATTCATTATCAGGCCTTATTTGAATATGAAATGGTATTAATTTGCCCTCCGCAGCATCGTTTAAGTCAGCGCCAAAGCATTCAAGCTGCAGACTTAGCCGGTGAAACGGTCATTAGCTACCCAGTGGCGCTGCAACGATTAGACCTACACCAACACATACTCGCGCCCGCCAACATTGAACCTAGGCAATGGAAACATGCCGACAACCCCGCCATGCTGTTACAAATGGTTGCAGCAGGAATGGGAGTGGCAGCCATGCCTTATTGGGCTGTGGAGCATTATGCGGCCCAGCAATTCATTAGCCTACGATCGTTTAAACAAGCACTATGGCGACCTATGTACGCTGCTTACTCAACTAACCTGCGAACCAGCACTCCCTTACAAGCGTTTATTTCTCTCATTCTAGAGCAAGCCTTTAGCCAACTAAAAGGCACCAGAACCCTGCGCGCTAAACCGCAATAATCCTCACTAATTATTTGACGAAACGCACAAAAAGAGTTTACTTTTAATAACATAAGTTAAGTTGTTCCCTTCTCATCAATTTGCAGTTTGGCAAAGGTTTCACACTATGGTGTCTGACTGGTCTCCAGCAGAATTTACAGAAAGAAAAATGAGCCTTGTTATGCACTTGGCCGGTTTAATTCCTTGTATTTATTTCTCTTACGTTCACCTTTTTGGTGGCACTTTTTGGTATGGCTTAGTGGTTCTTCCCTGCACATTTGCCATTTTGGTTTCATTGTTTTTATTATTCACTCAACCAGACTCACAGAGTTACAAAATAGCCGATGTATGGTTTTTGCTGCTAGCAATTCCGCCAGTGTTATTAGCACTAACCCGCCATGATATGCATGGTGAATTTTTTGTCCCGCCGTTAATTCTTGCTTGTTTTATTCACCTACCGTTAAAGGTGGCGGAACGCTTAGTGTTAGCAGTGAGTATTGTGGCGGTTGTACTTGGGGTTAACCATCTGGGTATTCATCAAGGTATACGTTTTGGCATCGGGATCCTTGCTACCCACATATTCGCTTGGGGCTTAGCAAGGGTGTTGGTTAAACAACATAACGAGCTAAAAGATCTCGCCTTTAAAGATTCGCTCACTCGCTGTTACAACCGCAGAGCCCTATTCGATGAACTATTAAAGGCAAAACAGCAAGATAAGCGCAGCGGCATTAAAGCAGCGATTGTGTTATTAGATTTAGACCACTTTAAACAAGTGAACGATCAACTAGGGCACAATGTAGGGGATCAAGTACTGGTGTGGTTTGCTCATTTTCTGCAGCAGAATACTCGAGTCAACGACCGAGTATTTCGTTATGGAGGGGAAGAGTTCTTAATTCTTTTTCACGATGCTGACTTTGACATGGCTTACAAAACCAGCGAGAAGCTGGTGAGTACCATCGCCAAGATAATAGCGCCAGAGCAATTAAGCGTTAGCTTTAGTGCCGGAATTTCGGTGATTAAAGATGGTGAAAGTATCGACGATTGGATTCAACGTGCAGATATGGCCTTGTATCAAGCTAAACAAGCTGGCCGTAATCAAACCTGGCCGAGTCAGTTTTCCTCTGCTGAAGTCACCATTGAGTGAAAGTGGGTAATTAGGGATTAAGTACCAAGGCAAGCGATATAAATATTTGAGCGGAGAATAGAGCGCCAATGCTTGTTCTATTCACCAGTATTTTTGAGCATACTAAGAAATGAGTAAAGCGGTAAGCCGAGTTGAATATACCGCTCGGTTTACGTGGCAGGTTTAAGAAGCACTAACACACTTGGTTTGTTGTACGGCTAGGCTCTCTTGTTCATTACGCCACAAACGGTGGCCACACTCTAAACAAACACATTCTCGGCGGTAATCCATTAAGCTTTCTAAGCCGTATTCCCAAGTTTGGTTGCTATTACAATGAATACAACGAATAGTGGTTTCGCTCTCCACCTTTTCTGGGTAGCGCTGCTGGTAATCTTTTAGTGTTGGCAAGCGTAGCCATGTGCGCTCGTTGTTATCACGCCGATTAAAAAACAGCACCACCGCACCAAACAAAATCAACAACAGTTGAAGCAAAACACCCACCTTGGTTTTTTTAAGCTTAAGTTCTTAATATCGAACTCTATTTCTGCTACAGATCCTTGCTTAGATACCATTTTAAATCAACCTGGTTTTTAACAAATATGCCAATAACAGCAAAAAGGCTCTTCACTAACTGTTACATATTGTTTACGTTTTAGTGGTTGATAATACTAATCGAGTTTTATTACGCTTAAACGAGGTGTTTTTGCTATATTTTGACTTTCCTCGTGCAACAATAATTACAGCATCTCGTACGACTAAGGACAGTCTCTGTAAGCCCATGAATAAACTGCTAAAAGCATCATCCATTATACTTTCTCTTATCAGTTTTCTGCTGGCAACACTGATCCTCATTTTGAAATATTTGCCCGATACCACTTGGGGTATCTCGCTCAGTTACTTAATGTTGTTCTCACCCCGCTGGTGGGCGATTTTAGTATTGTTAAGTCCAGTCGTGTTCTTAAGCATAATGACCAAGTGGCAATATTTGTCTTGGGCACTTTGCGCGGTAATTTTTGTTCAGTTTCAAGATTTACAGCTCGCACTGCCTAATCAAAGCGCTGGCGAATTTACCGTGTTGTCTTTAAACAACGGTAATGGGGCCAGTTCAGAACAGATTCGAACATTGGTGGCTCAGCTGCAACCAGATATTGTGTTTATGCAGGAGTCAAAACCCGAACGCGTTGAGCAAATCTTTGATGACAGCTGGTTTAGCCATTGTGATCACCTGTGTACAGTGAGTAGAACCCCAATTGAGCATCAGGGGAGTTTGTCACGAGAGACCTTTGGCGGTTGGGGGAAATTTGCGGTTTTTTACCAAACTCAAATTGGCGATACCACACTGCAACTTGCCAACATCCACATGGATACCCCACGCCCTACGATTAATGCCTTGATACACCGAAGTGTCGCCGCTGAAGAATTTGCCAATCTGCACTTTGCCCGCAACATGCAAGCTTCATTGTTGGCATCATGGGCCAAGCAACAGGCTAACTTTATCGCCGCTGGTGATTTCAATATGACCACCTATGAAAATATCTATCAGCGCCATTTAGCAGAATTAAACAATGCAATTGATATTGCTGGTAGCGGCGTAAATTACACCAAATATACCTCATGGCATGGCGCAAGAATCGACCACCTACTGGCCTCGGAACATTTTGAAATAACTCGAGCAATGGTATTGGAGTCAATGGGCGGAGATCACCGTCCTATTACGGTTAGTTTAAACTTACACTAGCTTTACGTTTAAATCCTCTTCTACTGCCATCAATTGCCAATAACAGTAAGGCCAACACTATCAATATATAGGTTGGCCATTGCTCGGCAGATAAACGCTCTCCCAATAGCCAGCCTACACTAAACACCAAAACTGGTTCTAAATAGCCCATTAAGCCAAACAAGCTAAGCGGTAAGTGGTTAGATGCCAATAAAAACAACAGCATAGGCACTGTACCAGCAATACCTAAACCAAAATAATAGAGCCAAGGGTAGTGATTATAAAAGCTGACTATTTGGCTTTGTTCAACGCTTACACCGTCACTGAACAACAGATACACAATCGCCAGTGGCAACAACAATAAGTTATCTACGGTGAATGCGATATGGCTTGGCAGCGGATACTTACGTCGTAACATAAAATATAAGGGGTATCCAAATGCTACCAGCAACACGACCCATGATAAGCCATCAGCCATTAGATAAGCATAAGCAACCCCTAACCCAGCTACACATACGGCCACCCACTGAACGCGACTGAGTCGCTCTTGGTAAACAAATCGTCCTACCAACACCAATACCAACGGCAAAGAAAAGTAGCCCAATGCAACTGGCAATGTTTGCCCGTTGGCTGGTGCCCAAATAAATAGCCAGAATTGCAAACCCACTAATATTGAGGCGACCATCAATCGTGGCCAAGCTTTAACATTAACCAATTGGCTTACGATCAAAGGAAGTTGCTTCATTAGGCCTAAGCCAATCAGCATCAATAAACAACTCCATACAATACGTTGCGCAGCTAACCAGTTACCACTATTTGGCTCTAGGGGAAATTGATGGATATACCAAGGTAAAAAAGCAAACATGCAGGAGGCGGCTACCGAGCTTAGCAGGCCCACATAGAGCTGAGAATTTTGTGAGGAAGGTAAGGCCAATTTACTGCTCAACCATTAGGCTAAAGAACTGATTAAGCAGTAAATAATGACTCGCCGCAAGTATTTTGACTAATTTTTAACTAGTGCAATACTGGGCTAGGAACTGGTGCAGCAGTCAGTTGGCTAAGCTGAGCCGAAGCCGCCATTGCTTGCCATTGCTGCTGCATTTTTTGATATGGGCTAATGCCAGTTTGGCGCTGGGCGTAATCGTTTAAAATGACTCCCCAACGAAACTCTTCCATTTGTTGGTTAGGCACCTTGGCTTCTCGTTTAGCCATGGCCAGTACTAAAGCCTTAACCTTCTCTAATTGCGGCGCTACCGGGTGATTTACCCCGTCGGTTACCAACACATTCTGAAAGTCAGCCAACATATTTTGTTTTAAGGCGTCCACTTCTTCGTCTTGTAAATCAGCAACGGCGATAGCTTCGGTTAATACTCGTAACTGCCATACGCGAGAAAAGTTTTGGTAATCATCTTGGTGTAAATCAAAAAACAACATCACGTAACCGCTGGCGCGCTCTAACACTGCTAAACATTCATGCGAGCCAACTGCAAAAGAATGCGCACTCCAGCTATGGCGAACGGAGGCATTTTCTAGGGAAGGTAACTCTCGTGGCAAGCTTGCTTGCACATTGTTACTAATTTGAATTTCTATCATAAGTTGCTCATCACTGATCCTAATAATCACTAATGAGCAAAAACAATGCCAGCACTTGGCGTCAAAAAAACGCTGCTAACGTAATTCGCTTAATACTTCATGCAAAGAAGGTCGAATTTGATGACCTAACTGTTTAAGCTGCTCGCTAGGTGGTATCAGGTCTGGAATTTGATAAACCCGCATACCCGCTGCTACAGCTGCTCTTACACCATTGTCTGAATCTTCAAAGGCTAAACAATCTTTGGCTTGAATATCTAAGGCATTGGCCGCCGTTAAAAATATCTCAGGGTGGGGTTTGCTATAAGTCACTTCGCAGCCTGAAGAAATGCTGTCAAAGAAGTCGATTAAGCCTGCGTTTGCTAATTTAGTTTCGGCAGCGTGGCGATTCGATGAGGTAGCTACAGCCAAGGGAATCGACTGTGAGCGCAACCACTTAAGTAGCGCAACAGCGCCGACTTTAACCGGTACCGGTTTATGTAAAATAACCGCATGGTATTTTTCCAACCAGCAAGCGCGCAACTCATCGTAAGCTAAATGTTCACCATAACCAGCACAGATGATCTGTTTTATCTTCTCAGCATTAGAACCAATAATGCCAAGGTAAACTTGCTCTTTAAACTCTAAACCTAAGTCACCACAGGCCGCAGCAAAAGTATCATAAGCAAGACGCTCACTGTCGAGTAACAAACCGTCCATATCAAATACCGCAGCACGATAAGTCATTACAATCTCCACTAAGCTAGGTAAAAACTGCTCGCCAGTAGCCTAGCGAGCAAACGGGTTTAAAAGAACAAATGCGCCATTAAGCTGATAATGGGTAACGTCACCAGCGTACGAATTAAGAAAATAGCGAACAATTGCCATAATTTAACCGGTAATTGGCTGCCCATAATAAGCGCACCCACTTCAGATAAGTAAATTAACTGAGTGACCGACACTGCTGCGATAACAAAGCGAGTGATATCGGCTTCAATAGAAGCCGCTAGAATGGATGGGATGAACATATCAGCAAACCCCACCACTAGCGTCTCAGAAGCACGCGCAGCTTCAGGCAATTGCAGCAGTTCTAATAGCGGAATAAAGGGCTTACCCAAATAGCTAAAGATAGGCGTGTACTCAGCCACAACTAAAGCTACTGTACCCACCGCCATAATGACTGGCAGCACACCAAGCACCATATCTAGTACGTTGTGCATGCCTTGTTTAACCAGTTGCTTCGGATGGCTAGCGCGACCAGCTTGGGTTAAAGCTTGCTGCCAACCCCAAGTAAAACTGTTGTAGCCACTGGGGATCATTTCATCATCTTGCTGGCGTTTACTGCCATCAATAAACTGATCTTTAAAACCAGACAAAGGCGGTAAGCGTGGAACAATCACTGCGGCAGCAAGACCCGCAACACAAACCGTTAGGTAAAATGGGGCAAACATATGCTCAAGGTTTACCTGTGCCAATACCACCAAGCTAAAGGTAATAGACACTGCAGAGAATGTAGTGGCAATCACTACTCCTTCGCGTTGAGTGTAGTGTTTTTCTTCATACTGTTTATTGGTCAACAGTATTCCCACACTACCGTCACCCAGCCAAGATGCCATTGAATCAACGGCACTGCGCCCTGGCAAACCAAATACCGGGCGCATCACTTTAGTGAGCAAAGTGCCAATGAATTCAAGTAAACCAAAGTTAAGTAATAGTGGCAGCAATAAGCCAGCAAAAATAAACACGCTTAATAACGTTGGCAGCAAGTCACCTAAAATTAGACCGCCGGTGTCACCAGACCACAGGGCTTCAGGGCCTATTTTAAAAGCACACACTAACACCAATAGCCAACCGAGCATTCTTACTGAGTACCAAGCCTTTGACACTTGAAACAAAGAGGTTAGCAAGGCATTTTTACCTAGAAAAGCGGGTTTAGCCAGTAAAGTATAGGTCGACATTACAGCGCTAATGCTAATCAAACCCACCAATACCCATAGCGCGCTGTCACCCAAAACCGCCACTAACGCTTTGGCTAAAATAGCCACCGGTATGGTGTAAGAACCGTCGTAAGGCAGCGGTAGCATAAATAGGAAGATACCTAGCAGCGAAGGTATAACAAATTTCCAGGCTGCTACATTTTTTTGGGGGCTAGTTGAGCTAGCTGTTGGCATAGGTGCCGTCTCCGCTTCACGCATACAAAATCACTCGAATATGTAAATCTAGTAGTTGTATTCACTAAAGGTGAATAAATTTTCGCGAAAGAATACAAGCAACAAGCCAATCAATCAAGATTTATGAACTACTAAAATCCAAATAAGCAACATCTTGAACCATAAATTGCAAATTATGCGACACAGTTTCACCACTAGGTGCAGGATTTAACTCACTTTAGCCCTAGTGTTACAGCGAGCAGATTGGAGGTTGGTTTAAAAATCTTCACCACGAAAGCTAAACTCTGCTAGCTGAGCCGAACCTAAAGTGTGTTTAATCACCAGCTTTTTACCGCTAGAGTTATAAGCGAAACCTACACTGGGACTTTGCTGCCACACACTATCTGCAGATCGCCGCCACAGCACATTGTCGGCTTGCAGTTCACAATAAAAGCTGTGCGTGTTGCCACCTTGGCTCAAACGAAGCTGCATAGTGTCACCGTTACGCCGGTACTGGCGAACCAAGTGAGGCTTAACGCCTTGCAAACTAGCGATTGCAGCTTGGCATACTTGTTCGGGTTTAAAACCTCCCAAGTTGGGTTTGGCCGCAATCAAAAAACTTGCTGCCATTAGCAACAGGGCTCTTTTAATCCATGGCCTCATCTCATTAACACTCGTTTTATCAACTCCATTCATTTAGACACATATTGCGAGCGCCCAATTAGGCGAATCAATACTCTGCTATCGACGTTTATTGTTCGTTAGCAGCGTTTCACAATAAGCCCTTAAAAAGCAGCGCTTTATTGTTGTCTTGCGGGCTCAATAATCAGTTAACTTAAGTTTACGTTAAATAGCGATGGCTTAGCTGCAACTTTGCCGTAATTAAGCTAGGCTTAAGCTTAGATTATAAGAGAAATAGGAAACCCAGTATGCACGAGCGCCGCCAATTTTTGCGAGTTCTATTTGATCGCCCCGCTTACTTGAATCATGGGGAGCAATCTTGGTCATGCCAACTGTTGGATTTATCGTTGCAAGGAGCATTAGTCACCTTGCCTAATGACTGGGATAGCACCCTTACTCAACTCACCTTAAGCTTTAGTTTAAGTGATGTAGCAATCGATGAGCTAAGTATTACTATGGATGTTGAAGTAAAACACGAACGTAACCAGCAACTTGGTTTGCGCTGTGTTCACATTGACATTGAAAGTGCCAGCCACCTCAAGCGCCTAATCGAATTAAATTTAGGTGACGACGATTTACTGCATCGCGAGTTAGAGCACTTGATTGATCAAAAGCAGCAACAAGACTAAACCGCTTCTAGCGCCTCTGCGAGTTTACTTACCGCTATCACTTCTAAACCTGCAATCGGCTGTTTTGGCCGATTGCCTAAAGGCACAATCGCTCGTTTAAAACCATGTTTAGATGCTTCGTTTAAACGCTCTTGCCCATTACTCACCGGGCGAATCTCTCCCGATAATCCTACTTCACCAAATACCACTAAATCTTGCGGTAATACTTGATTTCTAAAGCTCGATACCATAGCAACCAATAGCGCTAAATCAGCCCCTGTTTCAGCTACTCGTACTCCGCCTACAACATTGGTGAATACATCTTGGTCAGACATTTGCACCCCGGCATGGCGATGCATTACCGCAAGCAGCATGGCTAAACGGTTTTGCTCTAGGCCTACAGCAACGCGCCTAGGATTGGCCATTTGGCTGTAATCTACCAAGGCTTGAATTTCGACTAATAAGGGGCGTGTACCTTCCCACACCACCATTACCACCGAGCCAGGTGCGGCTTCTTGGCCACGCGATAAGAATATCGCCGATGGGTTCGACACTTCACGCATACCTTGCTCTGTCATGGCAAACACGCCGAGCTCGTTAATTGCGCCAAAGCGGTTTTTGTTGCCACGTAAGGTGCGAAAACGGCCGTCGGCATCCCCTTCCAGCATAATCGAGCAATCAATACAGTGCTCTAATACTTTAGGGCCTGCCAGCGATCCGTCTTTAGTTACGTGCCCCACCATAAACATGGCAATATTGTGCTGCTTGGCAAAGCGCGTTAACCAAGCGGCACTTTCGCGAACTTGGCTTACACCCCCCGGTGCCGACTGAATATCAGCCATGTGCATCACCTGAATCGAGTCAATCACCATCATCTTTGGTTTAACTTCCAAAGCAACTTGGCCAATTTGCTCAACACTGGTTTCGGCTAACAGTTTTAGTTTGTCTTTAGGCAGGCCTAAACGCTGAGCACGCAAGGCAATTTGCTGCAAAGATTCTTCACCCGTAACGTACAAGGTATCCATGGTTTGCGCTAAGCCACACATGGTTTGCAGCAACAAGGTACTTTTACCCGCGCCAGGGCTTCCGCCAATTAAAATAGCGCTGCCCGGCACTACACCGCTCCCCAGCACGCGATCAAACTCAGTAAAACCGGTAGAAAATCGCGGCAGTTCGGCTAAATCGATACTCTCAAGCGTTTGCACCTTACCAGTGGCGTTACCAGCGTAGCCGGTAAAACGGTCGTTACGCGCTGGCGCCGCACTTAAGCGTACTTCGCTAATGGTATTCCAGGCTTTACACTCTCCACATTGCCCCTGCCAACGAGGGAAATCGGCTCCGCAGTCGTTACACACATAGGCCGTTTTCACTTTTGCCATTTTCACTCCGGGCGGTCACATAATGCTAAAATACTGTTAATAATGCTTGCCTTAGCCGAGTCACAAGGCACAATCTTTGCTTATTATCTAAGATTGTAAAGACTGAGACAGAGTTTTGACAGCAAAACAACCGTTTAAGGAATAATACCCAGCAATATGGCGGACACCAAGCACTACGCAATAATTGAACGTTTATTACCACTAATGGGAAGCAGTGACTTTAACCAAGTATTTAGTCGCGCCACCCAAGAGCTGTCTAATAATGAACGCTTCTTATTAAAAATGGAAATGAACCGCTTATCGGCTCCTTGCCAACGCTTGGTTGATCTTAGAACTAAAGTAGATGGCGAATGTAAAGAGTTTCACTATCAAGGTAAAACACACTATCTAGACGACATTGCCATTAAAGTCTTTAAACAGCAGCTCAAACTCTATAACAACCAGTACACCTTAGGCATATTTGAAAAACTGCAAACTACCGAGAATAACTTCAAGGTAATGCAGAAGAACAATATCAGCCCACAAGAAGCGGCCGCCCGTCGCCCCAAAAATATCGTCGCTCGCGCAGTACGTTTAGGCCATTACATCGGGCGCAGTGAAGAGCGCATGCACCTTACCGCGCCATTAAAAATGGCAGGCGTAAACGGCGTATTGTTTGATGCTCGTACTTCAAACATGTCAGTTTCGGGACTTAGAGCTAAGGTCGACTCGCAGCGAGAGTTTGTCGTTGGCGAGCATTACTTCATTTACTTTAGCGGCTTAGAAAAAGAATTTGTTAATCGCGTGCTGAGCGCTGGCACGGAATACCAAGTAGTAGGCATCGACCGTAAAGGTAGCCAGCAATGGGTACGCTTAATTGTGGTCGATCCAGGGGAGGAGTTTAATAACTTCTTCAAAAACTTTTTACGCTCTTATCGTGGGCGCTATAAAGTAGATGTAGATAACATCACTGCAGCGGTTATCACTAAAGGTTATGAGCAATATTTAATGCCGCGCTTAAGCAGTGTGCCGTTGTATTTTTCTGGTGAAACACCCGCGCAACTCAACTATGTGTTAGCCACACAAAATAATTTAGAACTGCTGTCTTATTGGCGAGATGAAACCAATAACAGCCATTTGTCGCAGTTGTTTCACCCGCCAAGAATGATGCGTTATCAGCAGCAGGGCCAAGGGGAAAGCTTAATTTATTGCTTTACTCACACTGCCAACAACAAGTTATTTTTCTATTCTGCCTCTAGTGAGGAACTGGCCGAGCACCCAGAACTTCGAGAATTATATTTTGCTTTTGGCTGTCGCAAACCCAGCTGGAAAGTATTCAAGTTTCAGTATCACCCGGCTCAGGCCAGCGATGCCGAGGTAAGCTCCCCTCTTCCTAAAAAGGACTCGCAAATTGAGCGTGAGCGTGTAGCTAAAGCCTTAGGAAACCTAAGCATGGTAGGTTTGTTAAGCGACGTTACCAACTTACATATTGAGCAAAGCTACCAATTAGCCTACCCGCTTGACGGCAACCCCAATAAACTTGCGCTGTTTAATCAAAGCAAACAGCCCAGCAAGCACTTTGAGCAGGTAAACTATAAGTATCTGCAGCTACGCAAAGAGAATCGCTACAAATACCGCTCATTAGTAGAGGTTGAACATCATGGTGATAATGAATCAGGTTGGATTAGCGATTTTTCAATCAGCGGAATGAAGATTGAAGTCGAGACACCGCTGGATTATACCGTTGGCGATACCGTACACATTGCCCTGCCGCAGTTTCAAAAACTGGTGAAAAGCTTTGAGCTTAAGCACTTGGCTTACGAAGTAACGAATTGCAATAACAGCCACACCATATACAACTTGAAAGTGATTGAAGTGAAGGGACACTCGCACCAAGGTGTAAGTTTTTTCAAACAGCTCATCGATAACAACTTAGACAAACTGCCAATGCTGCCAGAAGGCAAAACCATCGCCGGTTTGTCTGACGCGCTACGCCAAATAGTATGCGCACCACTATTTTGCCGAGCGATGTTTATTCACAAAGTACCGGGCGCACTTGATGTAGGTTGCGTGACTTACGGCTCTATTCCACAGGCCAGTGATAATTGGTTGAATATTGATAGCAGTTCGCATCAGGCAGATTTAACCAAGTTCCTTGCCAGCGAAAACTTAGCATCTTTCCTCGCCACCCAATTACGTAGCCATACGCCCAGTGACAACCCTGAGCGTATTGAAGTGATCACGGTGAGTACTAAAGACAACAGCAAGCTGTTGTCGGTGCGTTGTAGCGACAATTTTACTTCGGTAGCGCAGTTACGAGAGTTTGTTAACTTGAGTTTAAGTCGAGGCCAAGTCAATGCTTTTTGTTTACAATTGTCTCGAGTAGGTCGCCCAGATACAGAGTATATTCAACGCGAACTAGACTACATTAGCCATTACGCAATTCATCGCGCTAAACAACTAGAAGATGAGCTATGGAGTGTGGCGGGAGTGATTGAAGTGACCGATGTCACCGAAGAACTGATGCAGCGCTTTAACTTAAGCGCTGCACCTCAACAGCTCAAACTAAGCAGCTAACATTTTAGCGGCGCGTAAAATACATACTGCGCCGTCTAAATCACTGTGTTTAATGGTAAGTTGTGCTTGTTGCTGTACCAAAGGTTTAGCATGAATCGCAACCCCAAAATCAGCCGCTGCCAACATCTTAAGGTCATTAGCTCCGTCACCAATCGCCATTGTTTGCTGAGCGGCATACTGCTGCTTAAGTTGTAATAGAATATCGGCCTTGGCTTGGGCATCCACCACCGGGCCTAATACCTCGCCAGTCAGCGTGTCATTTTCTATTTCTAGTACATTGGCTTGTACATGATCAAAACCTAAATCTTGCTGTAAGCGCTCGGCAAAATAGGTGAAGCCACCTGAGGCTATCGCCACCTTCCAGCCAGCATCATGAATTGTCTCTATCAAACATTTTAAGCCCGGCATTAACGGCATGTTATCGGCAACTTGCTTGAGAATACTTTGAGGCGCATCTTTCAGCAGTGCTACGCGGCTACGTAAGCTTTGCTCAAAGTCTAACTCTCCACGCATAGCGGCGGCAGTTACCGCGCTCACTTGCTCGCCGATGTTGGCTAAAACAGCTATTTCATCAATACATTCAATTTGAATGGTGGTGGAATCCATGTCCATCAACACCACCCCTGGCTGACTAAGATCTGGCAGACTATCTAGCACAGCCAAATCAAAGTTAAACTCAATACCCGCGAGTTTTTCTTTACACCACTGAGTATCAGCTTCACTTTGCAACAATACGCAAATATTTCCCGCTTCCGGCATTACGCCGCAGAAGTTTAACGCGGTAGAATCGTCGACCAGTGGACGCAAAACGGCAAAGTCTGGAATCAACAATTCTTTTGCCCATACCAAAATATACGCACCAGTCAGTGCACCACTGGTTTCTAAGAGCCCTTCATCAGGACATACCCGATATGGAAATTGCTTTAGGGCCAAAGACCACTGACTTAATGACTGCGGTAAGCTTTCAAGACTATGTGGTGATTGCAAAACGAGATCCTTGTTTCTAAAAATTGCGGCGCATCAAGATAGCGTATTGCTTTTTGGTTTGGCAAGCACCTACAATGGCTTTAAGCATAAAAAAGAGGTTCGTGTGGCCAAATCTGCAGTTAGACGCTATCGAATTATTCAATTCACTCAATTGGTGTTAGCCATTGTATGTTGTGTTTGGGTACTTTATTACTACGTTGATTTAAAACACAGCGGTGAACAGTTAATCGAAAACCAAACCGAAAAACTGGCGCGCTCGTTAACCTCTTTAGCCGCGTTAAATGCAGCAGGCTACATCGAAGAAGATAATCAACAAGATTTAACGGAGTTGGTGAACTCTTTAGTCAAAGAACATTTTGTAAAAGATGCCACCATCTATGACCATCAAGGGCTTCGCTTAGCCGCTTCTCATCTGGCCTTACCGCTCTCGCAATTGCTGCCTTTGGCAGGCAATAGCCATTTACCGTTAGAAGGTTTAGGCAGGCGCCCTTATATTGCTGAAGTTCGTGGAGAAAAAGGAGAAACCTT
The DNA here is from genome assembly GCF_046774965.1 of Agarivorans sp. DSG3-1. Lineage (NCBI taxonomy): Bacteria > Pseudomonadati > Pseudomonadota > Gammaproteobacteria > Alteromonadales > Alteromonadaceae > Agarivorans > Agarivorans sp. DSG3-1. Next base: position 181,608 of record NZ_CP177241.1, read on the forward strand.
AGGTTTTTTACGAATAACTCTAGAGCATACAACCTTACTGGCCGAAGCAAATACTTACATCACTAATGGCCAATCAAAAATCATGATAATGTTTTTGATGTCGATTAGCATTGGATTTTTGTTAACGCGGGTATTGTCGAGGAAACGCCATTTGGCCACTTTGTTTAATATAAACAAACGCGCCCAACGTAAAGAAGCGAAGAAAGCGAAGAAACTTCTAGCGGACATTGCCGCTAGAAGTGATACCGCTAAAGGCTAAAGTAAAGACTCAAGGGTTAGGGTAATCATCTCGTTAAATGTGGTTTGACGCTCTTCAGCGGTAGTTTGCTCACCACTGCGAATATGGTCTGAAATAGTCACAACACATAAAGCCGCTTTACCGCATTCAGCCGCTACGCCATAAAGACCAGCCGCTTCCATTTCTACTGCATATACATTATGTTTTTCCATCACATCGAACATATCTGGTTCTGGTGAATAGAATAAATCTGCAGAGAAAATGTTACCTACTTTTGCATCAATGCCTTGTGCTTTAGCACTGTCTACAGCTGCACGTAATAGCTCGTAGTTAGCAATAGCTGCAAAGTCATGGCCTTTAAAGCGGCTACGGTTTACTTTTGAATCGGTACACGCGCCCATGGCAATAACCACATCACGCAACTGAATGTCGTTACTGACTGCACCGGCACTGCCTACGCGGATAATGTTTTCAACACCGTACTGAGTGTATAGCTCGTGAGCGTAAATAGAACAGCTTGGAATACCCATGCCAGAACCCATTACAGAAACACGTTTGCCTTTGTAGGTGCCCGTATAACCAAGCATGTTACGCACACCGGTTACTTCTACAACGTCTTCCAAAAAGGTTTCAGCAATGTGTTTAGCACGCAGCGGATCGCCAGGCATTAAAACCGTTTCTGCGAAATCACCAGGGTTAGCATTGATATGTGGGGTAGCCATATAAACTCCTAAATAAAGTTAGTTCGAGGTGGCGGCAGATTAGCGACCACCCTCAGTTATTATTTTTGTAAAAAACTGCTGCCATATTCTAAGGCTGGCAATTTCATGTAATCGGCAATGGTTTGTCCAATGTCAGCAAAGGTATCGCGCTTACCAACATTTTTTGCGCCTAAGTTTTTACCATAAAAAATCACTGGGATATGTTCACGAGTATGATCGCTGCCCGGCCAAGTAGGGTCACAGCCATGATCAGCAGTAAGGATCACAATGTCGTCATCACTTAACTGGGCCAGTAGCTCAGGCAAGCGTTTATCAAAGTACTCTAAGGCCGCTGCGTAACCTGCAACATCGCGACGGTGGCCGTACGACGAATCAAAATCGACAAAGTTAGTGAAGATAATACTGTTATCAACTTGGCGATCCATTTCACTCAAAGTTAAGTCAAATAGGCCTTCTAAACCTGTGGCTTTTACCTTGCGAGTGATGCCTTGTTGAGCGTAAATATCGGCAATTTTACCAATGCTTACCACCTCTCCACCGGCATCTGCCATGCGGTCTAACAAGGTAGGTGCTGGCGGCAGTACCGATAAATCTCGGCGATTACCCGTGCGGGCAAATTCTTGGGCATTCGCGCCCACAAATGGCCGCGCAATCACTCGACCAATATTGTATTTGTCTACCAACTCTCGGGCTAACTCACACAACATAAGCAAACGCTCGACACCAAAGGTTTCTTCGTGAGCGGCAATTTGGAATACGCTGTCTGCCGAGGTGTAAAAGATCGGCTTACCTGTGGCCATGTGCTCTTCGCCCAAGCGTTCTAACACTTCGGTGCCCGATGCATGACAATTACCTAAGTAACCCGGCAGATCAGCACGCTCAACTAACTCATCTAATAAGCTTTGCGGGAAGCTGTTTTCTAAGTCGCTAAAGTAGCCCCAGTCAAATAACACAGGTACGCCAGCAATTTCCCAATGGCCACTTGGAGTGTCTTTACCACTCGACATTTCAGCTGCATAGCCATAGTGGCCAATCGGTGTTACTTCGGCATCTAGGCCAGGAGGGAATACCCCGCCACTTTCGCCACAGGCTTTACCTAAACCTAAACGGTTTAAGTTAGGAATGTTTAACGGGCCAGAGCGACCAACATCCGCTTTGCCTAAAGCACATTGCTCGGCAATGTGCAGCATCGTATTTGCGCCCACATCACCAAACTTGTCGGCGTCGTCGCTGGCACCAATACCAAAAGAATCCAGCATTAAAATAATTGCACGTTTCATAGGATCTCCTTACTGCGGACCAATACGCTGATAAACAGGGTTTACATCGGCCTGCACTGCACTAGGCTCATCAAGTTTGATGGCCTGTTGAATTTGTTTTGCGGCGGCTTGCCAAGCGTCTTCATCATCAGCATGTAGCATCAGAAGGTTTTGGCCTTTATCTACCAAGTCACCTAATTCTACGAGTTCGCTAATGCCAACACTGTGATCAATCGCAGCACCGGGCACACTTCTGCCACCACCTAAACCCACCACTGCCATGCCTAACTCACGGCAATCGAGTTGTTTAATCATGCCACTGTGTTTTGCCAATACCGGCTTAATCACTTTAGCTTGTGGCAAGTAGTGATCACTGCGTTCTACAAAGTCAGTTGGCCCGCCTAAGGCACTGACCATTTTGGCAAAACGCTCTAGGGCTGCGCCCGAGCTAATACTGTCGGCCAACTTTTGCTCCGCTTGTTGCTTACTGTTGGCTAGGCCACTTGATAGCAACATTTCTGCGGCTAATGCAGTCGTTACTTGATGTAGGCGATGCGCAGACGTGTCACCTTTTAAGTAACGTAAAGTCTCTACTATTTCGACCGCATTACCGGCACTTGGTGCCAAAGGCTGATTCATGTCGGTGAGTAAAGCGCAGCATTTCACACCAGCAGCGTTAGACACTTCAACAATGCTTTCAGCCAAGGCTTTAGATTGGGCGAAATCGGGCATGAATGCCCCGCTGCCCACTTTTACATCCATGACTAAAGCTTGTAAGCCAGAGGCTAACTTTTTACTTAAAATCGAGGCCGTGATCAGTGGAATAGACTCCACCGTCGCCGTCACATCGCGAATGCCATAAAGGCGCTTATCGGCCGGCGCCAATTCACCGGTTTGGCCGATAATGGCAATGCCTACGTCTTTTACAATGCTTTCAAATTGTTGCGAACTTGGGCTAATGGAATACCCAGGGATCGCCTCTAACTTGTCTAAGGTACCGCCAGTGTGGCCCAAACCGCGTCCCGAAATCATCGGCACGTGCCCACCACAAGCAGCCACCATTGGCCCCAAGATCAACGACGTTAAATCCCCAACACCGCCAGTAGAATGTTTATCTACCACTGGACCAGGCAAATTAAGGTGATCCCAATTGAGTACCTGACCAGAATCTCGCATGGCGCAGGTTAAGGCTGTGGATTCACTGCCATTCATACTGTTGAAGTACACCGCCATGGCAAATGCGCCAATTTGGCTATCACTCAGTTGGCCATTAGTAATGCCATCCACCATGAATTGGATTTCTTCTAGCGATAGCGCATTGCCATCGCGTTTACGTCGAATGATTTCTTGAGGTAACAACATAAGCATTCCTTAGAAAAGCTAAACCTTAGTAACCCGCGCCTGCTTGCGCGTTTTCGTCACCAGAAATGGTGGCTTGAAGCGCTGCTAATAAGCTTGATGCGCCAAAACGGAAGTGAGCCTCGCCCAACCAATCGTTACCTAGCGCGTTAGTGGCAATATCTAGGTAAACTTTAGCTTGTTCGGCACTTTTTACGCCACCAGCCGCTTTGAAGCCACAGGCAGGATTAAACTCGGCAATCGCCTTAAGCATAATTTCAGCCGCCTCTGGGGTGGCGTTTACAGGCACTTTACCGGTAGAGGTTTTGATGAAATCAGCACCGGCTTTAATCGACAACTCACTAGCTTTAGCGATCAGGGCTGGCGTTTTTAACTCGCCACTTTCAATAATTACCTTTAATTTAATCTGGCCGCAGGCTGCTTTACACTGCTTAACCAGCTCAAAACCTACCTCTTCGTTGCCAGCCATTAGTGCGCGCCATGGGAACACTACATCTACTTCGTCTGCTCCGTAGGCTACTGCTGCTTTGGTTTCTGCAACAGCTAGCGCAACGTCATCTTCGCCCAGCGGGAAGTTGGTTACGGTAGCAATTTTCACCTCACTAGCGCCGTGTTCGGCTAGCACTTTACGGGCGAAAGGAATGAATCGAGGATAAATACAAATTGCCGCCACTTGGCCTTCAGCTGATTTAGCTTGAGCACACAATGCCGCTACGCTTTCGCGAGTATCATCATCATTTAGCGTGGTAAGGTCCATTAAAGAAAGGGCTTGACGCGCCACAGCAGTAAGAGACTGAGACATAATTATTCCTCAAAATTTTAAGATTAAACCGATTGCCAGAGCAGCAATCGATTGAGCTGAATTAGAGGCTTCTCGACAGGTTGCCGAGAAGCCTTATTAGCTTATAGCAGGCTGAAGAAGAAACCAGCAAGTGCAGCACTCATTAAGTTAGCTAATGATGCAGCCGCTACAGCTTTAAGACCTAAGCGAGCAATGTCAGAACGGCGTGTTGGCGCCATGCTACCTAAGCCACCTAGTAAAATTGCAATTGATGAAAGGTTAGCGAAACCACATAGCGCAAAAGTAATAATTACTTGGGTATGCTCAGATAGTGTTTCACGGATTTCAACAAAGTTAATGTAAGCAACAAATTCGTTAACAACTAGCTTTTGACCAATAAAGCTACCCGCTTGAACGGCTTCAGCCCATGGCACACCAATAATCCACGCAACCGGTGCGAAGATGTAACCAAGGATAAGTTCAATGGTTAGGCCTTCAACACCAAACCAACCGCCAATGCCGCCAACCATACCGTTTAGCAAAGCAATCAAACCAATAAAGGCAAGTAGCATTGCACCTACGTTAAGGGCAAGGTGCAAACCCGTTGATGCACCGCTTGCTGCAGCGTCAATTACGTTTGCAGGGCGATCTTCTTCAGCTAAAGTAGCGTCCATATCTTGCTCTGAAGCATTGGTTTCAGGCTTGATAATCTTGGCCATTAATAAGCCACCCGGCGCTGCCATAAATGAAGCGGCAATAAGGTACTTAAGCTCCACACCTAAACCTGCATAACCGGCTAAAACCGAACCCGCAACAGAGGCTAAACCACCTACCATAATGGCGAATAATTCAGACTCGCTCATTTTAGGAATGAAAGGCTTAACCACAATTGGCGCTTCAGTTTGGCCAACAAAGATGTTTGCTGTCGCAGACATTGACTCTGGGCGACTTGTACCAAGCGCTTTTTGCAGTGCACCACCAATAACCAAAATGATCTTCTGCATAATGCCTAAGTAGTAAAGCACTGCAATGAGTGATGAGAAGAACACGATGATTGGCAATACGCGAATCGCGAATACAAAGCCAACACCGTTAGAAAACATTGCGTTAGTGCCTAAGCCACCAAACAAAAAGTTGATACCCGCTTGCGCGCTATCAATAACCGATTGAACACCACCAGAAACAGCAGCAAGCACGTCTTGGCCAAATGGAAGGTAAAGTACAAATGCACCAAAACCAGCTTGGATAGCAAAAGCTCCAAGTACGGTACGTTTGTTAATTCGTTTTTTGTTGTCGGAGAGCAAGAATGCTATCCCTAGCAGCGCAAGTACGCCAACCAAGCTCATTACTGTACTGTTCATACGTGTCCCTATTGTTTAATTGTCTTTTTTAGTGAAACTCACATCGCTTCCATCTTCTTGCCACATGCAAAAGAAGCCATCTACAACGCGTTTATTTAGTATTCCATTACACTCAGGTATCTGTTCAGGTAACTACCTATAGTGCCGACCGAGGTGTAATGACTTCTACTGCCGGCGATCATACCTTGGGTTTTTAGCCCAAATGATAACTAGATCAAATCTAATCCACTTCTGAGCGCTTGCCATCAACTTGTTAACCAAATGTGTTGATGATTTTTCACAATTTCCCTAAGATGCCTGACTATTCACAATCTTGTTAAGCAAACTATAGGAAATTTCTAATTTATTTCCCAAGCACTTAACCCGAATGTTTAACGAATTTGTTACGAAAAAAAACGCTCTAGTACATTTTGGTAGGCCATACCGCCCAAATAAATACCCAAAATACCAATAATGCCCGACAACACCGGAGGAGCCGGTAAAGGCAACTTAATAGCACTAAATACTATGCCAACAACAGCGCCAGTAATTAGAGCAATAATAACTTCGTACATTTTTTTCGTCCTTTAAATACAGAGGAACTAACACAAGACACAGCGCTATTGCTGTTTTTTCCCTCAGTTCATGGGAAGCAGTTTAAGTTTCTAAGTTGTTAAAAATCGTGAGGTGCATCACGGGATAATAGTCAAAGATTAGTCAAAATGAGGTTAGTTACTAAATGTGTTGAAAGGGAGCGTTGAGTGGTTGATGTTATGGTGAGCAAGAATGAGGAAAAAGTGACCTTTAGACAACAGTTTAACTGCTGTAAGAACTGTCGCTGCCCTAATTTTGGTTTAACCGAGAGCTCAGACTATTTAGCCGAAAGTCATCAGCTTGGCTACCCTGCTCTGCATTGCAAAGCGTGTGGCAGTTACCCCCCTTTGGTAGACAGCCATAGCGTGAATTTAATTGTAGAAGAGCGCGCCAAATTACATTTAAGCAAAGCCCCTTGCGGCTGTAACCATTGTGAACCGGGCTTTTTCTTAGGCCCCACCGCTGGAGTTAAGCGCTACGGTAAAACAGGGGCGAATAGCCAGCGCTACCAATGCCGCCAATGCCAAAGTGTTTTTACTCAAGTTCACGTTAAAGGCACCGAGCAACTATGCCGACTATTTAATTTTTTGAGTTTAGGCCACAGCCCGCAAAAGATTATGCAGCAGTTAAGCATTGCACCAAAAATTTACTACCAATTATTACAGCGGCTGTTTCACTGCTTACGCTTTTATTCACGCCAGCAAGAGACCGCGGTGCTAACACGCAAATTTATTGCGATACACACCGAGAGTAATGTGCACGAGTTTTCTGAACAAAAGCGCGTATGGGCACTTTGTTCTAGCGAAGCGGAATCTGGCTATGTCTTGCTGCATACTCATAATCAAACTCAATTGCAGCTCAACAACTCTGTGTACTATCAACAGCAAGCTTCCACCATGCTGCCAAGTCTTAGCGATAGCCCTATCGTGGACGCGTTAAAACGCCGTTATCAGCTCACTTTGAATCGCTATCATTTTGAAGATTTACACTATGGACCCACCTCGCATTTGCGCGGTACTCAAATTATTCAACCTTCGGTATGCGCCTATGCACATTTCCAGTTGCTGTTCGGTTTTACCCAACAAAGCGACAGCTGCCATCACTATATTGAGCACGAAAGTAGTATTCGTGGGGCTGCGTTAATGAGCTGTGTAGACGAGATAAAACATAAAACGGCTGAGGTATATTACATTTACCGCCACCCTCGTACCCAATCTGATATGGGTTCTGCTGGTAACAAAGTAGGTTGGTGGAATGACCGCTGGTTTCCTGCTGACTTTGGCGCTTTTTGTGGCATTACTTCCGGCCAACAAGTGCCAGCACCTATCGAATTGCCCAGGCCGCTAGCCTGCCATTTGTTCTTTGAGCATCTTGAACAAAACATGTCCAAGCAGCTAAAAAGCGCCAGCTCGGTAGATGCGCTATTTGAGATAAACCGAGCACTATTTAACTATGTAATTTGTGACGATAACGGGCAAACACCCGCCATGCGCTTGGGTTGCAGCGATTCCCCCTTAAGTGGAACCGCCTTAGTTACTGCCGCAGTAGCCGCGGTGAATGCAGACCATATTGATAAGTTTAAAGCCTAAAGTCTGCCCTTGATTAACTTGATGGAGTATTGAGCTGCAGTAGCTTCGTGCTCGCTCTAAGAGCGAGCTAAACAACCTGCAGAAGGGTTACAGTGGTAGATGCAGAGCCTGAAGGCTGTTATCCCACAACGCTTGCTCTAACTGCTCTGCCGGTTCGCTACGCAACGCAATTAATTGTTCAAAGATAATAGATAAATTAAGCGGAGTATTGTGAGCTTGTTTCATCTCAAATAGCGGCATATCGGGGGCGTCAGTTTCTAATACGAGAGCATCAAGCGGCAGCCGCTTTAAAGCCTTACGGGTTTTTTCTGAACGTGGCCATGTGATGGTGCCACCCACGCCAATTTTAAACCCTAAATCCACAAAACGACTAGCCTGCTCGTAGCTGCCACTAAAGCCATGAATAATGCCGCCTTGGCTGAATTGTTGCTGCTTTAGCAACTGTGCCACTCGGTCGTGTAAACGCACCGAATGGATCAGTAGTGGTAACTGTTGTTGCTGGGCTGCCTGTATTTGCCAATCAAAAGCAAACTCTTGGTGAGCCATAGTATCCGAGAACCGTCCGTCTAAGCCGCATTCGCCCCACGCTTGTACTTTATCACCCGCTTGTTTAACTAAGGTCTGCAAGCTATTTAGCTCGCCTAACAAGGCATCAGGATGCTGTGTTAAGGCTTGTTCATTTAGAAAACACGGGTGATAGCCCAAGGCTACAAATAGCGAAGGAATAACACTTAAATCTAACACCGTTTGCCAATTATTAGGGGCAACTGCAGGCACCATACAATGGCTGACATTCGCTTGAACAAAAGTTTCTAGATGTGCAGTTAAATCATCTTTAAAGGGAGGGAAATCAAGGTGACAATGGGTATCAAACCAAGCCATATTAATCTTGCTCAGGTTTAGTATGTTCGCGAGGGATACAACTGCGGCAGGGTTTATCTAATCCATTGGCCGCTAGCCACTTGTCGTAAGCAGCTAGGTATTGAGACATTTTACGCCAAATTCTGTTAAACATAATCTATCTCCGGCTAAAAGCGGCGAACCTTGCAGCTCGCTGCCAACAAATTTAGTGCTCGCGAGTCTGCATAAACTTAACGTCTGGGTAACGCTCTGTCGCTAAGTTTAGGTTAACCATAGTGGGGGCTAAATAAGTTAAGTTATCGCCGCCATCTAAGGCTAGGTTGTCGTGTGCTTTCTTTTTAAACTCTTCAAACTTCTTAGTATCGTTACCGCCACACCAACGCGCAGTGGCAATGCTAATACCTTCGTATACCGCTTCTACCTTGTATTCAGTACGCAGGCGATGCACAACCACATCAAACTGCAACACACCTACCGCTCCAACGATTAAATCATTGTTACGCATAGGGCGGAATAACTGCACCGCGCCCTCTTCAGACAACTGAATCAAACCCTTAAGCAATTGCTTTTGCTTCAAAGGATCTTTTAGGCGAATACGGCGGAACATCTCAGGGGCAAAGTTTGGAATGCCGGTAAACTTCATGGCCTGACCTTGAGTGAAGGTATCACCAATTTGAATAGTTCCGTGGTTATGCAAACCAATAATATCACCAGCAATCGCTTGCTCGGCAGCCGAACGGTCACCCGCCATAAAGGTAACAGCATCAGAAATGCTAACATCTTTACCTAAACGAACATGGCGCATTTTCATGCCCTTGTTGTATTCACCCGATACGATACGCATAAACGCGATACGGTCACGGTGTTTAGGGTCCATGTTAGCTTGAATTTTAAAGACAAAGCCTGAGAAACTATCGTCTGTAGCGCTTACTTCGCCAATATCGGTAGCACGCGGTTTAGGCGCAGGCGCCCAGTTAGTTAGACCTTCTAACATATGGTCTACACCAAAGTTACCCAATGCGGTACCAAAATACACCGGCGTGAGTTCGCCACTTAAAAATAGCTCTTGGTCAAACTCGTTAGATGCCCCCATAACCAGCTCTAACTCTTCACGAAGTTGCTCGGTTAGCTCGTCGCCAATAGCAGCTTCTACTTCTGGGTTATCTAGGCCCTTAATAATTCTCTGCTCTTGAATGGTATGACCATGACCAGTTTGGTAAAGAATCACTTCGTCTTTAAGCAAATGGTAAACACCTTTAAACAATTTACCGCAGCCAATCGGCCACGTAATTGGCGCACAAAGTATGTTTAGCTCGCTTTCAACTTCGTCCATCACTTCCATTGGGTCACGAATGTCGCGGTCCAATTTATTCATAAAAGTCACGATGGGAGTATCACGTAAACGTGTCACTTCCATTAGCTTACGGGTACGGTCTTCTACACCTTTGGCGGCGTCAATCACCATCAAACAAGAATCAACGGCGGTTAATGTGCGGTAGGTATCTTCCGAGAAGTCTTCGTGTCCCGGTGTATCTAACAGGTTTACCATGCAATCGTTAAACGGGAACTGCATCACTGAGGTCGTTACCGAGATGCCACGCTCTTTCTCCATTTCCATCCAGTCTGATTTTGCATGGGTAGCATTACCACGGCCTTTAACAGTGCCGGCTTTTTGGATGGCGTTTCCGAACAACAGTACTTTTTCAGTAATGGTGGTTTTACCCGCATCCGGGTGAGAGATAATCGCAAAGGTTCTTCTGCTGGCAATATCTTGCAAGAGTGAGGCGTTAGACATCGAGTTGATTCTTCTAATTTGGCAACGCAAGGATGCAGCAAAGTGGCAATAATGGCCGAAACAGCACAATCACCCAGCGTTTAGTTAATCGTAATTGGCAGGTATTTTCGCCGATCTAGCTTTGATAAACAATCGGCGGTTTTGTTGGTGGCGTTAAAAGGCTTCATCGGATAAATGAAACAGACTTATTAAGGCACTCTTTATGACTGTAAACTTCTCAATATCGGAGAGTCGACACTTAAGTAGATTAAGAACCTTACTAAAATCACCACACTCAAAGCGAACTATGACGTTTCATCCAATAAAGCTGAAACACTGAGAAAATAGATCAATATGTATGGGTAATTCCTCCCTGGTATAATCACTTCTAAACCATGTATCACTCGGTCCTCGTGCTTGGTATGCGATTCTACTAAATGTACTACTAGGCTAAAAAGCAGGTTGATGATTCTTAGCCACTATTTTTTGAAACTTAAACGCGGCGCCTAGCATACAAATACCGATCAGCATAAAGACAATGATTTTTTGAATGAGTGAAAAATCATGCATATCCCAAATCAATACTTTTAAGGCAGCGGAGGAGTACAAAACCGCTGACAACCAAATAAGCTTTTTCAGCTTTGGGTTAATAGTTTGGAATAGAATTATCGTGGCATGAACAACCAACAGAAATGAAATAGCAGGCCCTAACATGTCATCAAACAACTGCGACAGTAATGCCACGTATACGCCAATGGTGAGTAAGTTGAATATCCAAGTATTTAGTAACCTTCCCCCGGTTTTTTTCCAAACAATTTTATTCTGAGATGTACATCTATACACGAAAAAGTATGAACAGAGAGCGGCAATACCATTAATTAGCGCTAACCAAAGGTTATGTGAGCGCCCCAACTGAATAGGCCATACTAACAATACATGACTAATTGTTATCATCGAGAACAGCAGAAATATTACGATATGCAGCGCCACTAAGTTTGAACGTGCAGGTGGCATTATTGGTTGATACAAAGAGAACCCGGTAAAATAAATCATCATTGCGAGTAGCGATAGTTCAACGTTTCCGGTAAGCGGATACAACACGATAAAAATAGCCAATCCAAAATAATAAACCGCAACAGTGCTGAGTGGTTTCAGCACTTTGTTGAGCAAACGTTTATCCGGTGAACCAATAGGTACTGAGCGAAGTGCCTGCCCTAACCATCCAATAACAATAAACAATACTAAACCCGCAAGTAAGGCTGCCACCGCATTACCGTGCCAGAAATTAAAGTTAGACAATACGCAAGCGACCAGGGTGGTAACTGTTGCACAAGCCACCAATACATATAACTCTATTTTTAACAAAACGAACTTTAAACGGCTGTATAGAAACAATGCAATACCACTAGATCCCCATAAAGCGAGTGGGAAATAGTCTCCGTATTGACGCAGTACTTTTGGTAAAAACAACACAGGTATTAAGCAGTAGAACAGCTTTCTTAAACACTCGGTGAACCCAAAAAGTGAACTCTCTGGATAATATCGTTTATAAAACTCAGCTAATCCCCATAAACTCAGGAATATTTCTACTCTCGCGATTTGACCAAAAGTACTTTGCTCTGAAAAATGAAAATTTCCTACCTCATGAGCACTAATGGCCATGGGTACCAACAGCAATGTAAAATGCCCTAAGCCAAATAACTCGGTTAATGCCAAACCTTTGGATTCTGAACGCTTAATTAAATAAAACATGGGCACGATAGCAAACAGCCACATGGCTTGGGCTGAAAAAATACCGATAGTCAGTAAGAAGCTCACTGACAAGCAAACTGACATGAAATTTTCAGCAATTAAAATAAGAGTGGATTCTTTTTCTGTCAGCTCGTTCTGCTCTCGTTTAAGCAATACAACGGTGCTATAAATTAAGACGGTGAGAGCCAAAAGGTTAGCCCATCCAATGTCCATATTAAGCGCCAATAAATTCACCGACGGTTCGATGGAGCGACCTACCCAGAAAACGACTTGGCTAGCCATTGCTCCAATCGATACAACTAAGGTGATATACCCTTCTATGCGTACTGCCACAAACTGAAACCGGCAGCCCAAATAAATCAACATTAGAGCTTCAATACACCAAATTAATCCTATCAGCTCAGGCGAACTCAAAATTAATATTCCAACACCGGCTAACAATCCTGCGTGCAATAAAGCAATAGCCTGAACAGCTCGATATTCTTCACTATTTGGTGAATATCCAAATAGCTTGCTCTGGAACAGAAATAGCGCTATCCAAGGCAATACATTGAATAACAATAAAGTAGCCATAAATTCACTACTTAGAATGAGTTGCTGACAAATAAAGAGGTAGAAGATCACATTGGAGCTTAAAATTATTAAGCGAGCTTTGTTTATCACTAAACGGCGATTCAAGCCCTGTAAAGCATAGTAACTAAAGGCATAGAAAAAACCATGAATGACCGCAATAAGGCCATACGACTCGGTAAACGTTTGCGCTTTATTAGAAATTGAAAATTCGATCATTGCAGCGCCTAAGCCCATACAAATGTAAGCTAATTGTGGCCATTGAATTCTTTGCGATAAGTACAGCATGGAAACGGATAACAGCAGAAGGTAACAAAGGTAAAGCGCTGGAGCTTGATCAACATGCCCCATAACGATAGGCATGGTAGCGCCACCTAGCAACGCAACAACTGCAACCACCCTTGTTTCAAACAGCAATGCCAAAATACAGGCAACAGCTGTGACCGCTGCCAATAAAAAGAACCCCGCCACTGCCGGCAATAATTCATAATATGGGCCAGCAAAATAAGCACAAAGAAAACTTAAAATAAGCCCTAATGCGATAATGCTTGAACCATATTCCGACATTTCTTTGTTGGTTTTACTCAGCCTCACACCACCAGCAGTAACAGCAATAGAAGTAACAAAACCTAAAAGTACCTTACCGGTAGGGCCAAAGTATTCGTTAAATGAATATTGTAATAGATAAGCAAAACCTAATACTAAAGCCAAGATACCCGTCGCCGTCATAAAGAAGACGGGTGCTTTACCTTGCTGTTGATAATGCCTATATAGCCTAGAGAGTGATGAGGTTAATGAAGCAACAGGCCCAAATAGAGGCGCTAGCAATGGTGCAAGTATGGCGAATAAACCTTGCTTGCCGACTTCCGCCGCTAAGCTGCTGGTTTCCAAGTTCGAGGAATTTGTCGTTTCTTTGGTTTTATCTTGAACTGGCGGCATTGGCGATTCAGCTACAACGAGAGAAGCTTGAACATGTTCGATATTTAAAGCATTCGCATTTAAGGTAGAAACTGGCTCTTTAGCCGACTGATTTTGCTTTTGGTTCTCGATGCGCTCAATGGCATTCGTTTGCTCATTTAATTCAGCATCCTTTGACCACGCTCTTTTGCCTTCCAAATAATCAATGCGTTTTTCTAACGCACCAACCCTTCGACTAAACTCAACTTCCAAAGTGGCTAACTTTTCGCTCAAAGCCTTTGTTTGGTTATCCATTTCCTGACTCACTTTGAAATATAAATAGCACTCGCATAATCCTTGCTTCTTGCTGAACTAGAGCCACAGGGAAGATAGTGATGACAGGTTACTATACTATCGACGCTACTTAAGCACTGTTCGAGTGCACGTTAAGTATGCATAAAAAACCTGATCATTCTCTGTTCATAACTAAGAAGACTACCATTTATATTGATATTAATCAGCGGACTAAGGCCGAAAGTAACAATTAAATCAAAAGTGAAATTGCATATTCCTACTGTACAAAAATGACAAACCCAGACCACTCTTCTTTCAAATGAATGGCATAAAGATCGCCATGCCAGACTTAAGCATAAACATCTACCCCACCGTCCACTAGCCGCTTAACTTTCTGTCAGCCTACTTTACAATCGATATTTAATATTAGTTAAATCAATAGATGAAGTCATACTGGCTAAGGGCTGAGCAATTTTGGTATAGTACTTGCCTATCACTGGTCGAACCATTTACATCAAGGAAGATCGAATTGAACCGCAAGCAAGTTTTATCCACCCTTAGTGGCTTACTGTTATCGTTTGTTAGCCATGCCACTATTATTGATTTTAATGAACTCGCTAACGGCGAAATAGTTAATGGCCAATACCAGCTAAGCCATGGCGTGAGCATTGATGCCACCAACCTACGTTTGGGGCAAAACAATTTGGCTGTCGCTTTTGATACCAGCTTAATCAATACCCAAGATCCAGATTTAGAATCACCTTTTAGCAATATTAATCAGCCTTCTTTAGGTATTGCTAACCCTGGTAATGTGCTGATTATTCATGAGAATCCAAACTCATGTAATGACTTTATTTGTAGCAACCCAGATGATGAAGGTCGCCGCCCTGCTGGTTACTTCACCATTAATTTCTCTAGCGCGGTATTGTTAGAAAGCATCGACTTTTTTGATATTGAACTTGCCGAAAATGGTTATACGCCACAAAACGCCATTCACTTGTTTGATGCTCAAAATAACGAGATTTTCCCTGCTGATTTTTACACCCCGCATACCGGCGGTGATAATACTTGGGATAGATTGAACTTTGATGTGGCCGAAGTGAGTTCTTTGCGTATTCACCTAAACGGTTCTGGTGCTATCGACAACATTAAGTTCTCGGTGCCTGAGCCTGGCAGCATTGCCTTGTTTGGTTTGGCGGTGTTTGGCTTAGTAGCCCGACGCCTTAAGTGAGCGAGCCAAATCCAATAAAAAAGGCGCTAATCAGCGCCTTTTTTTAATCCCAACACACCCGTTACTAGGCTGGATTTACGCTCGGTTTGATACGATAAAACAAAGCATACAATACCGGAACAATCACCAAGGTAAGCACAGTCGCAAAGCCTAAGCCAAACATGATGGTGACAGCCATTGAGCCAAAGAAGGCGTCAAATACGAGCGGAATCATACCCAAAATAGTGGTTAAGGCCGCCATGCTTACTGGCCTTACCCGGCTAATGGCACTGTCTACCACTGCTTGATAAGGGTCTTTGCCTGAATGGGTTTCTAAGTTGATTTGATCCATCAATACAATGCCATTTTTAAGCACCATACCGCTCAAGCTTAATACCCCCAACAAAGCAGTGAAACTGAAGGCTGAATTAGTAGAGAGTAAGCCAACTGCTACCCCAATCACCGCTAGCGGTACCGTTAACCAAATAACAATCGGCTGACGAATCGAGTTGAACAAGAACACCGTAATGATGAACATGAACAAATAACCCATAGGCAGTGAGCTAAACAAAGACTCTTGTGCGTCTTTAGACGACTCATACTCGCCGCCCCACTCCAAAGAGTAACCAACCGGTAAGTCTATCGCTTCTACTTTTGGTCTCACTCTCGTAAACAAGCTAGCTGCAGTTTCATCCCCCAAAATATCGTGGTCAGCCAATACTGTTAGCGTTCGTTTACGATCTTGGCGCTGGATTAATGGCTCTACCCAATCTAGCGAAATATCGTCGACCACTTGCTGAATAGGCACATAAGTTTGTAGTGCGGGGCTCCACAATTTAAGGTTTTGTACGGTAGAAAAATCAACCCGTTCATCAACCGGCAAGCGAACCACAATAGGCAGCATTTCGGTGCCGTCTCTAAACAAGCCAATCGCACTGCCACCAAAGGCCATTTGTAGCGTATCCGCTAAATCTTGCTTGGAAATACCTAAACGGCGTGCTTGTGACTCGTTAAATTGAGGGAGCAAATCTTTGGTACGCTCTCGCCAATCGTGGCGAATATTTCTGGCACCAGAATCGGCACCTATAATATCTTCAACCTGAACAGCTAAATCACGCAATACCTGCGGATCCGGACCAATGATTCTAGCTTCAATTTTTGAGGCTGGTGAAGGTCCAATATCCATCAAGCGGAACTGGAAGCTCACCCTTTTAAACTTATCCCGTAAACTCACGTCTAAATCGCGCATTAGATCTAGCATCTGCTCGCGATCAGTTACCCTAACTTGCAACTGCGCAAAGGCTTCATAGCTTTTTTCAGGGCTGTAAGTAAGGCTAAAACGCTGCAAACCTTGGCCAGTCGTTGAGGTAACAAACTCCACTTGGTCTTTCTCTAATAAGTAGCCTTCAACTTGTTGTACTTCTTTATAGGTTTCACGGATGTCAGTGCCTTCTGGCATCCACATGTCTACGTAAAACATAGGGGTATTTGACGGCGGGAAGAATGAGTTCTTCACTAAACTAAAGCCGTAGAATGCCCCCGCTAACATGGCCAACATCAGCACAATTGTTAACATTCTAAAACGTAAACAGAATTTTAACAGGCGGCCAAACACCACAAACAATAAACCTTTATAGGGGTCTTCGTTGCTTTGCTCTTGCTCACCAGTTTTTGACGAAAGCAGTAAGTTTGCCAAGAACGGCGTAAGGGTAATAGCAGTGACCCAGCTTAAAAATAGCGAGAAACACAATACCCAAAAGAGTGAGCCCATAAACTCACCAGTAGCGTCTGGCGACAAACCAATGGGAGCAAAAGCAATGATAGCGATAACCGTAGCACCCAATAATGGCCACTTAGTTTGCTCTACAATATCAACTGCTGCTTGCACTTTAGTGCGGCCACGTTGCAAGCCAACCAATATGCCCTCGACCACCACAATGGCATTATCCACCAGCATCCCTAGGGCAATAATTAACGCGCCTAAAGAAATACGATGTAATTCCACATCGTAAATGCTCATCAAGATAAAGGTACCTAATACCGTGAGCAACAATACCGCGCCTATAATGACACCGCTGCGTAATCCCATGGTAAACAGCAACACCACAATCACAATGCCAACCGCTTGCGCCAAGCTTAATACAAAGCCACTTACCGACTGATCAACTTCTTTTGCTTGGTTATATAAGGTGTGAATTTGCACACCTGCTGGCTTAATGTTTTCTAGTTCAGCTAAGCGCACATCCAAGGCTTCGCCTACTTTTACTACGTTTACCCCTTTTGAAAAGGCAATCCCTAAGTTTAGGGCTGGTTGACCGTTGTAATTCAGCAAATTACTTGGCACTTCTTGTACGTCTCTAGAAACGGTAGCCACGTCTTTTAAACGGATTAAATTACCGGTATCACGACCATGAATAATCAGGTTTTCAAAGGTTTCGATTGAGTTAAGTTCGCCACTTGGGCGTAGTTTTAGAGTTTGTGAGTTTAAGGTAACTTCACCCGCACTAATCACCGCATTCTGCTGGGTCAATAAGCCCGCTATGGTTGTCATATCGAGGTTAAGTGCTGAAACACGCTTTAGCGACATCTCTACATATAACTGCTCATGTTGGTCACCCGCTAAACTAATTTTGCCAATACCTTCAACCAGCTCTAACTCGCGAGTCAGGTAATCAACATAACGTTTTAGTTCTACATACGAATAGTTGTCTCCGGTGATCATTAACATCACACCATAAACATCTCCAAAGTCATCCATCACCTGAACGGGATTAACACCCGGTGGCAACGACGGCTCCAAGTCGTTCACTTTACGGCGTAATTCATCCCAAATTTGTGGCAACTCATCAGAACCGTAGTCCATCTTCATGCTCACCATAATCTGCGATAAGCCTGCAGAAGAGGTAGAAGTGATCTTGTCGATATAAGGAAGCTGCCTAATCGCCTTTTCTAAAGGATAAGTTAGCTCTTCTTCCACTTCAGTAGACGTAGCCCCCGGATAAGAGGTAATCACCATGGCATCTTTTACGGTAAACGGTGGATCTTCCAAGCGGCCTAACTCGCCAAACGACACGACACCACCCACAGCAAGTATGACCAAAAACATCCAGCTAATGACTTTATTTTTTATTGAATACTCAGCAATGGTCACGCTTATTGCTCCTGCAAATTACTGTTAACTGCTCGGCCATTTCTTAAGCGAGCGAGGCTAGATACTATGATTTGATCACCTTGAGCTAAGCCCTCGCTAACCAATACACCTTCGGTATGAATTTGTGCCACTTTTACTTCCACTTTTTGAGCGAGACCTTCTATCACTTTCCATACATAAAACTGTTGGTCGCTGCTGCCTGGGTCTATGGCAGTCATCGGTAAAAGGTAACCACTTTTGCCCACTAAACCTGCGGCGTCTAAATCCACAAACATGGTTACTGCAGTACCCGGTAATATGGCGGGCGAAACTTGTTTCATTCTCATCCATACTTCAAACGCTTGGGTTTCAGGGTTTGGTTCAGAGGTATGCTCCAAAAACGTTAGGGTGTGTAATTCGCTAGTCCCTGCAAACCTTGCCTTTGGTTGATAGGTATAGTTACGCTCAGTGGGGTCAATTTGCGCTAATAAATTATCGGGCAGCTGCAAACGCACGTAGACTAAATCATCTTGGTAAATCGATATCGCAGTTTCCCCTGGCGCTACATTCTCAAAGGATTGCTTAGGCACCTCGGCCACTAAACCACTAAAGGGCGCGCGTAACTGGGTGTAGTTAAGTTGCGACTGCGCAAGCTGGTAGTCAATACCGGCCAGTTTAAAGTTTGCTTCTAGCTCGTCGTACTCTTCTTGAGACAGTAAGCTTTTACCCACCAAGCCTTGGGCTCGGTTTAACTGGCGTTCGGCCAAACTAAAGGTGGCTTTAGCATCATTGACTTGCTGTTTGATTTTGCGATCATCTAACTGTGCTAACAATTGGCCTTTGCTAACCTTTTGCCCAGGTTTAATCGACATAGCGGTAAGTTCGCCGGCAACTCGAAACGACAAAGGCGTTAGCTCTGCAGGTTCTACACGTGCGTTAAATTCGCGCTCTGGCTGAGCGGCAGATTCACTAATGGTAATAGTAATAACGTTTAAGCTTGGAATAGTTTGCACTTCTTGAGGCTCGCTACAAGCAGCCAGCAGCAAAACAGAACCACTTAACGCTAAGGCTTTAACAGTAGAATTCATCATTAAATTCCTCCCTCGCGCTGCCACGGTCTAATAATTTGTCCGGCAGTTAAGGACTTAGCCCCTGCCGCTACAATACTGTCTCCAGCGCTAAGTCCATCAATGACTAAGCCTTGTAAATTTAGTTCCACGGTAACTGCCTCTACACGCATATTGTCTGGCGATACACGCCAAACCTGTGCCTGTTGTTCCTCTATATTAAAAAATGCACCTTTAGGTAAGGCTAAACCGTTATCTGATTCTGATTCATTACGCACATAAACCGCGCCCGACATACCCGGTAGTATGTTCAGGTGCTCGGGGCGAAGAATAGTTAGGGTGACCGAATAACTGTTGGTATCAGGATCTGGCTGAGTTGAAATTTCTTTAAAGCGAGCAGGAAGCTCTACACCTTTAAAGTTGCCTAAAGTGACCCACAATTTTGCTTCGCGTAATTGGGCTAAATCTAAACGCTCAGTAATGGTCACCGGAAGATTAAATACTAAATCTAATTGCTCTGTTCCCAATAGGCTCAGCACTGCTTGTTTAGCACCTACATATTGATATTGCTTGGCGTAGGTCAGTGATACTACGCCTGAGAAAGGTGCGTGTAATTTGCTGTAGGCTAAATCTGTGACGGCTTGGTCTAGGTTAGCTTCGGCTTCGGTGTAAGCCGTTTGCACCTGATCGTAGTTATCTTCAGAGATAAGTTTTTTGGCGAACAATTGCTCAGAACGATTACGTCTAGCTTTCTGTAATTCAAATTGGGCTTGGTGAGCATCTACCGCTAGCTGAAAATCATGCGGATCCAAGCTAGCCAACAAGTCGCCTTTTTCAACAAACTCGCCCATGCGAACATTAAGCTGGTCAATTTCGCCCGTTACTTGGAAAGCAAGTTGGGCTCGGTTAGTGGCTTGCACTTGAGCGACAAAGTTGTAGTCAACTGAGTTAAATGTTTCTGGCACAACCAGCAACTTTACCGGTTTCACAAGCTCGGTAACAGGCTCCGAATAAGCCGGCTCGCAGGCTTGTAAAAACATCATCAAAATACTGACTAGACCAAGGCGCTGCCATACGACTCGGTGGCTTAGACACGTTCTCATTAATTACTCCGATTGAACAAAACAGTCAACTATGCTTTCCAGGCGGAAAGTATATTGGGCAAATCTTATTCTAGCAAGCTTTACTTTCCACCTGGAAAGTAAAAGTTATGTTAGACTACGCCCTAGTTCAGTGCAGACTGATTAACTTGAATGAAGTAATTGTAGAAGATGATTGAGAAACGCACAGGTAGACAAACAGCAAAAGCGGCTGAAGAAACCCGCCGAGAAATTTTAATTGCCGCCGCAGATCTATTCAGTGACAAGGGTTATGCGGCTGTTTCATTACGTGGTATTAGTGAACAAGCAGGGGTGTCTCATACCTTAATTCGCCATCACTTCGGTTCTAAGTTACAGATTTGGCAGCATATATGTGACTGTATGCATTTACACTTTCAAGAATATGTAAACCAACTGGTAGCCCAGCAAGGAAAAGATTTATCGAGTCGTCACCAATTATTTGATCTACTCACGCGCTTATTAGCCAAACTTCAAGTGGACCCGCAACCTATTCGTTTACTAAACGATGCAGTTAAAAATGAACAAGAGCTGTTTGAATACTTTTTAGAAGAAGAAGACCAAGTGCGTGATATTATCGATGCTTTAGTCGAAAAGTGCCAACAGCAGGGTTACCTCAAGCACTTCAACATAGGCGAATTAAAATGGTTACTCACCATTTTTGCTACCTCATCTACCACCCTTGCGCCTTTGTTAGCTAAACCTTATCCAGGTGAAACCCGAGACTACTGCCAGCTTAAAAGCTGGAAAATGTTCAGTCTGCTTTTAGCAAGCCAACTCGATATTGCCGAATCCGACATCCCGCAACCAAAACATTTACGAGAACTAGTAATAGAAATACCGCCTTGCAGCTTTGCAGTAAATAAAGAAGAACAAGAAAAAACCACATAAGCATTATTGCTAAGCGGCTACTTTTGCACACTCAACTTTAACCAATCCAACTTGTGCACAATATAAAAGCTGCCCACTACGTAAACTCCTACCATAGAAAGTTGAAAGATCCGTCCATAAAACTTAGTGCTTGCTTCGCCGCCACCGGTGCCGATGGTGCTAGCTAACACTATGATAAAAGCCGACAAACCCGCCGCCACGATGGCGCCTTTAGGGTGTAAATAAATGGCTTGGGCAATAAGCATGAAAATCAGGGTTATCAGCAAACTCAAAAACAATAGGTGCGGCACCGCTTCTAATAGATTAAACGCCAGCAAAGCAATTAAGCCGCCAACGATATTGGTAAACACAATACCTAAGCTAGCTTTTACCCCCTTGGTTAGCTCCGGATTCTGCGCCAAAATAGCCACAAAAATCACCACCAATAAATCAGATAATTTGTGAAAAGCAAAAAAGTACACCAGTAACGGCAAGAGCACCATAGTGCTGACTATTGCTTTACGAATAGCAAATTGTTGAGTTAACTCTGTGACCGGTGGCACTGGAGGCTTTTGATGAAAATCATCATCAGACGGAATCAACCAGTGCACTAAAGCCACAATGAGTAACGCTAATACAAACGCCACCATAAAGTCAAATACAAAGCCTGACGCAGCCGCTCTACTCACACTGGCAAGCATCGGCAACGCAATCAACGCCACCAACAAAAACAGCACCACTAGCTCGTTCATTCCAGTGTTGGCGCGATAAAACACAAAGAACAAACACCAAGCTAAAATAATGAATAGCAATAAAGGATAAGGCTGAGCAATAAGTACTACGCCCAAGCCTACAGCAAAACAACTGAGTACCGCCAAGGCTAAGGTTTTTACCATCTTTAAATTAAGCGGTGGTTTGCCCGGCAACAACAGCTGAACAACAAATAGTGCGGTCACATAAGACATGCCCCACTCTAGTGTCACAGCTAGCACAAACATCAAGCTACTAACGAGGCTAAAACGCAGCATATGCCGCTTTAACGAAGCGCTTGGGGCAAGCAAAGTGGCCTCTCTAGTAGACATAAGACAGCCAGCTTTTCACCCGCAGAGAGATTTTAGCTAAAACCTTCATAAGTGTGGTGCCTTCGGTGTGAATCGTCACATCTGCTTGCGCGCCAATTCGGCGTAAACCATAGGCTGAATCATCACTAAACTTGATGATAACCGGGAAACGTTGCGGGTCACGCAACCAACCTGCGGTTTGCGGAATAGACGGTAACACCCCTAGGTTATTAGACTGACCAAAGTTAACTGCAAAGCCAATCGACACCACTTCCCCTTTAAAGATCTTGCCAGGGGCAACATCTAAGGCAATTTCAACGGGGTCACCATTTTTTACATTAGCGATATTGTTTTCACGCATGTAGGCCTCAACCCACACCTCTTTGGTGGTCACAAAAGTCATAATCGGCTGACCTTTGTTGGCGTAATATCCGGCTTCTAGTTGCAGGTTTGTTACCCCGCCATCACTGGGTGCCAAAATCACCGTTTTACTTAAATCTAAGCGCGCTTTGCCTAGCTTAGCTAAGGCAGACTGCAATTTAGGGTTGTCGTCGCCACTTACCCCTAAGCTTTGTTTGGCTTGTTCTAGCTCAGCGGTCGCCTTCGCTACGGTTGCTTTAGCTTTTGCCACATCGTTTCTAGCACGGTCAATATTTTGCTGAGGAACCACGTTTTTATCTTCTACCGCAAACAAACGGTTGGCATCGGTAAGAATCGATTGATAAGACGTATTGGCTTCTAACAAGCGGGCTTGCGCGGCAGAAACACCCGCAGTACCAGCACCTATTTCTTGCCCAGCCAACTCTAGAGTGGCCTCTGCTTGTTGTACCGCAAGTACGTATTCTTCTTCAGCCACTTTAGCCAAAGGTTGGCCTTTTTTAACCAATTGATTGTTGGTCACACTCACGTTCACCAACTTGCCCGATACCGAAGCAGCCACCGGCACCACAAAGCCAAATACTCTCGCATTGTCGGTGGTGGGTGTTACTCTGTCTCCCACCACGTAAATAACAAAAACTAAAATACATAGCAGCAAAACAACTAACGAGCTTTTACGCAAAGGGTTGGCTGGAGGGTTTGTTTCTACTGGATTCTCTTCCGACATCTTGTTTCTCTTACATCTAACAGGAAAAAATTAGCTAGCCTAAGCTAGCCAATAATATGCAGTTACTCTGTTGGTTCTACTTCACTGTTTAACTCAAGCCAAGCCATCAACAAGCGATAACTTACCGCAAGAATAACAGCACCTAAGAACAAGCCCACAAAACCAGACATAATCATACCGCCTAGAGAGCCCAGTAAAATCACCAACATTGGCACGTCTACACCACGGCCCAGCAATAATGGCTTCAGCACATTCTCACTAAAACCTGCCAATATGCTCCAAACAGCAAATAAGCTTGCTACCAAGGTAGATTCGTTATTGAACACATACACCACCAACGGCAATACCACGAGTACCGGAGGTAACTGTGCAATGGCTAATACTAATACCAATACCGACCAAACAGCCGCGCCTGGTACACCTACCGCAAAGAAACCAATCGATAATAACGTCGCCTGAATAACCGCCACGCCTAATACACCTTTAGCAACGCTTTGAATGGTATTACTGGCCAAATTAGTGAGATAAGGGCCATTTTTACCGGCCAGCGCCTTGGCTAACAAGGTAGCGCCATGCACCGACTTTTCACCATTGGCCATAAATACACCCGCAATAATGACCGAGAAACAGAACATTAATAGCCCGCCCATTAAGCCACCAGCAACACCAATAACTTTACCTGCAATATCTCCGACCTCGCTGGCATAAGTAGTTAAGTAACGCTGTAAATCGCTGGCGGCTAAAGACCACTGAGCATGCAAGGTTTCGCCCACTAATGGCCAATTTTTGATGGCGTTGGAAGGAGGAGGGATTTCAAAAGAACCTTGCTGAATTTGCTTACCGAGTGCCGCTACGCTGTCTATCGCCGCAGTGGTTATTTTCACCCCAGGGATGAGGATAATCGCCAGGGCAATCAATACCATAATACTGGCAGCCACTCCGCCCTTGCCCACTAGGCTTTTCAGTTTGAGATAAAGCGGGTTTAAAGCCACTGCCAAAATCATTGCCCATACGACCGGGGTAACAAATGGCCGCACAATATCGAAACACCACGCGGCTAATACAAACAATAAACCAATCTTAATCGCGGCTTCTACTGCACCGCGTTCAAATCCTTTTTGATCCAACATATCCATGTTCTCTAAGTGAAGTTACGCATCCTAACTAAACCTACAACCCTGTGGTTTAGCCTGCTTCAATGAGTATAGAGAATATGCCAAGCAATTGTTTAATTTATTAAAATAAACAATTGCCGGAACACAATGTAAGAAAGAAAGTAAACACCCAGCACATCCATAGCCTGTACTGGGTAATTTAATATTAGGGGTTAACATTGGATGCTCAGAGACTGACCATCGTAAGAAACCGTTTTTTGTTGAACAGAATGGGCTGATATAAACCTGATGGCCAAGGTGCGCTTAGCTAACATGCCAGCAAAGCTACCACGCCGCTCCCCTACTTCTAAACTCGCAACTGAGTCATGCCAAATGAAATCAATTTCTGAGTATTCTCCTTGCTCGTAACGATAGCTATCACCCTCGTCTTCATACAGCGTGAACTGTCCATCAGCTCCAGCATAGACCTCAATAGTGAGCGGATCGCACGGTAGCTCATCATGATATTGAACATCTGGACCATGAGGAATAATCGCCCCTGCTTTTACCAGTAAAGGCATTATATCGATAGGTGTGCCCATGGCTAAGGTTTGACCACCTTGATAACAGTGTTTATTCCAGTAGTTGTACCAAGCTCCCCCCGCAGGTAACACCACATCTCGCTCGGCAGGAAACAGTTCTGTAGATTGCTGGCTTAAACCACTGTGCGCCCAACTTAAACTGCACTTAGATGATCCTTGCCAATGCGCGTACTCTACCCGCAAAGAGTACTGTCTACCTGCTTGAAGCTGGCTTTTGGCTTTGTGGTTTACTTGCGCTTGCGGCTGCCAACTATCAATAATCAAGTCATCATCAAGATAAAAACGCACTCCGTCATTGGCGTGAATCAACCAATCATATTCGCCGTCTACAGGCGCGGTTAACAAGCCTAACCAGCGCACACTATAACCACTCAAAGGCAAACCTGCTGGCGGCCCACCCGCCCAATTACCATCTAGCGTTTCACTGTTTTTTTCGCTCACAAAATGCTTGAAAGCATCATCGCTAAAGTGCTGCTCTATCACTCCAATATGGCCACTGGTTGTGGCTAATTGTTGTGGAGCAATCAGCTGTTGCTGCAAGTTTTGCTGATGAAACATTGCTTGAGTCACCGGGCACACCATTAGGCTATCGCCAAACATAAACTGGTCACTAATATCATGTAACAGGTTTTGCTGCCTAAAATCAAAAGCCAACAAACGCATCATGGTGCCACCTTGCTGAGTCACCCGCCATGCTTGTGAGTAGATGTAAGGCAATAAGCGATAACGTAATTTGTCAAACTTAAGCAGAGCATCAAAGGCCCAATCACCAGGCTCGCCAAACTGATAAATTTCTCTGGGGGTATTCGCGCCATGCGAGCGAAATAAAGGGCAAAACGCGCCATATTGGAACCAACGCACATACAATTCTTTGTAGGCATCGTCATCGACACCTTCGGGGAAATTAGCACCAAAACCACTGGTAAAAAATCCGCCAATGTCGGTAGTCCAATAGGGTAAACCGGCCGCACACAAATTAAGTCCCGCAGGTATTTGTTGTCGCAGTACCTGCCACGTGGCGCTGATATCGCCCGACCAACAGGCAGCGGCATAACGCTGCTGGCCTAGGTAACTGGACCGGCTAAGCGTAAATACCCGCTTATCTTCAGCTCCTTGGCTAATTTGCTGGCGTTGCACTTCATAAACACCACGGGTGGTCATTAAGGAGTACCCATTTAGCACTTTTTTCCAGGAGCCTAATTCGGTATCTCGCTGTTGATAACAATATTCCACACCATCTTTAGGCTGCTGAGTGGAGATAAATTCAGGCTCAGTGCCGTCCATCCACAGAGCGTCTACCCCTAGGTCCATTAAACCTTGTTTTACATGTTTCCAGTATATGTCTCGGCCTTGCTGGCTATACGCATCGTAAACATGGCCGTTGGCCCAGTGCTCTGTTTCAAATAAGTAGCCTTGCTCGAGCAATTCATTAAATACTGGGCTGTCTTTGCCTACTATCGGCCAAATAGACACCATTAACTTGAAGTTCATATCGTGCAATTGCGCAATGGTGCTAGCGCCATCACCAAAAGCAGCCTTATCAAACTGCATGGCACTCCAACCGAGTTCCCCCCAGTACTTCCAATCTTGAACAATGTTATCGATGGGGATATTTTTATCTCGGTAGGTTTGAGCGGTAGCTAATAAATCCTCTGCATTTACGTAGCGCTCTTTACTTTGCCAATAGCCATAAGCCCAACGACCAAATAACGGCGCGGCTCCGGTTAACTCTCGATAATGTTGAATAATGTGATCAAACTCAGGGCCATAAATCAGATAAAACTCAATGCATTCGCCCGCTTCACTGCTAAAGCTAAACGCTTCACCCTGGCTGGCAAACTCAGTAAAAGACAACTGATTCCACAATACCGCATAGCCTTTGCTAGACAGCAACATGGGCGCCGCAATACCTTTGTTAGATTGGCAAATTTCTCGGCTCTGATTGTGGTAATTAAAAATACCGTCGGGATACTGGCCTAGACCATAAAATGCTTGCTCACCAGCACTTAAAAATTGCTGCTGTATATGCTGCTCGCCATCGGCTTGAGGCTGAATGCTGGAATCAGCCAAGCTTAGCAACTCTTCACCTTGGGTAGTGCTAAGCACCAGCATTGTTCCTACACGTTCAAGCCTTAACGCGGAACTAGCAATATGCTGTTCAGAACAGCTTTGTGGCGCAATACCGGTTTGCGGTAATACCACTAGTTCAGCCAAATCATGACTAGTTTGTAATGCTGTTTTATCCAAAGATATTCGTACTTTAAGTACGTTGTCATGAATAAACTCTAGGGCGATAACAGTAGAAGATTCCGCAGGGGAAAGCGCTTTAGCGCTAACAAAGTGAGCCGACATTAAGCAGACCTTAAAACAAAGACGTTAGCCCAAGTGTAATCTATAAACTTACTTTAAAAGTGGTGTTAACTACTAAAAGTGATACCTAACCCAGCCCTAATTCGCCAAGTGTTTACAAAGCAAACAAACCCTCTTAGATAACCCCTACACTGCTTACTTTAACCACTCACGAGCTTGTTCGGTAATGGCGACGACAGCAGGGTTACTGACACGCCGTTCGGCAGATATGGCAAAAAACTGCTCGCGCACCGCGTCAGTACAGCCAATAACCTCTACTTTGTATTGATTGACCACTTCATCGGCAATTGCGGTAGGTACGGTAAATACCCCAGTGCCTGCTTGTCCAAAGGCTTTCATCAACGCGCTGTCATCAAACTCACCAACAATTTTGGGGTGAATATTTTGTTTATCAAACCACTGCAATAAACGAACATGCATTAAGTTTATTTCACTTGGGATCAGCAATGGTGCGCCATCTAAACTTGCAGGGAAATCGGCAGTTAAACGTTTGGCCAATTCAGGCACCGCCAAAAAACTAATACCACTTTCACCCAAAGGATGATTAAAGCCGCGCACACCTAAACCCGGAGGCACAGGGCCGTCGGCCAATACCAAATCTAATCGGTTCAAAGCTAACTCGGCGAGTAGGCTTTCTAAGGTATTTTCTTTGCACACCATACGTACAGCATCAGAAAGATTTAATGCTGGGGCAAGCAGGCGATAAGCGATAGTTTTAGGTACCACTTCAGCAATGCCTACTTTAAGCATTTGCGGACGCTCGGTGGGCCCATTGCGCAAAGCATCTTCTAATTCATCGCCCAATGAGAAGATCTCATCGGCATAACTCAGCGCCAATCGGCCTGTCTCGGTGAGCTCTAAATTTCGCCCTACCTTTACAAACAAGTCATCACCAAAGTGCTGCTCTAGTAAACTAATTTGGCCACTAATGGTTTGCGGAGTAATGTGCAGTAACTCACTGGCTCGAGCAATTCCACCTTGCTTGGCAGCTACCCAAAAGTAATGCAGATGTTTGTAGTTAATCATCAGTAAACACTTCGTATTTTACGAACAATTAGCAAAGTATATTCGAGTATACCTAAGTATTAAAGACCATTAAGGTAAAGCTTCGTGATTCAAATCATCCTTAGGGATCCAGGAGCAAACTATGCCGGGCACCATGAAAATTGATATGCACTCACAACACTTTCCGTTAGGCGAGTCTTTACAAGATTACATTCGCCGCCGTATTAACTTCGCCTTAGGTACCCAATACGACAATATTATGCGCATTGCGGTAAGGCTTTCCGATAGCAAAGACACCAAAGGTAGTGCCGGTAAACGCTGCCAAATATTAGTTAAACTTGCCGGCCAAGCCGATGTGGTGATTGAAGATATTCAAGCTCAGCTTTATGTCGCAATAGACCGTGCAGCGAGTCGAGCTAGCCGCTCTGTTACGCGTAAAGTCGCCCGCATGCGTAACAAAGCCTTACGCGCGCCACACATCAGTGTTGAAGATTATTATGACTTACAGGATAAAAACCATAACTTGCATGATGACGAGGTCGATCCACTAGATGATGAATTTCTAAATGAGGAATACGCTTATTTTGATCCACAACAGCAGCTCGACCTTCCCGACACTCAGCAGCCCATCAAGGAGTAAATATATGATCTCCAATTCCCCTTCGCAGCCAAATCAGCTCGCTAAAGAGTCGGTTTATGCCAGCAATAAAGTGATTCGCAATACCTATGCACTGCTGTCAATGACACTGTTATTCAGTGGCGCAAGTGCAGGGGTATCTATGGCCTTAAACCTGCCACATCCGGGGATTATTCTGACCTTAGTTGGTTACTTTGGATTGCTGTTCGCCACCGTAAAGTTGCGCAATAGTGGCTGGGGGCTAGTGAGTGTTTTTGCCTTAACCGGTTTTATGGGCTTAACCCTTGGCCCCATATTAACTGCCTATTTAAGCTTACCTAACGGCGGCATGGTAGTGACTCAAGCCATGGTGGCCACCGCAGTGATATTTATCTCACTATCGGTGTACGCCATCACCAGTAAAAAAGACTTTAGCTTTATGGGAGGCTTTTTAATGGTGGGCATTATCGTTGCCTTTCTTGCAGGATTGGGCGCGATATTGTTCTCGATTCCGGCCTTGTCATTGGGTGTATCGGCAATGTTTGTATTGCTAATGTCGGGCTTAATTTTGTATGAGACCAGTAACATTATTCGCGGGGGTGAAACTAACTACATCATGGCCACTACGTCTTTATTTGTCGCTATTTTCAACTTGTTCACCAGCCTGCTGCATCTTCTCGGCTTTTTAAATGGTGACGATTAACCCAGCCAATGAGGAATTATTATGAGTATTCAAAATCTACTTAACCAATTTATGGGTAGCTCCGACAGTGCCAAGCAAAACGCTCCACAAAGCCAGGGCGTGTTGGGTTCACTCAGCAATAACATTCCAGGAGGATTAGCAGGGGGAGCCGCCGCAGGCGGACTAATGGCCTTGCTAGTCAGCAATAAGTCTGCCCGTAAATTTGCCGGCAAAGCAGCCACGGTAGGTGGCGCAGCGGTACTTGGAGGCTTGGCCTTCAGTGCATTTAGCAATTGGAAAAAACAAAGCGGCAGTAAATACAGCGCAGATACCAGTGCACAAATGTCCAAAGTGAATCAACAAAGCTTTAGCTCTTCTGCCACCTTAAATGACGAATTTCAGTTAACACTGATTAAAGCAATGATCGCTGCCGCCAAGGCAGATGGCCACATTGACGATGCCGAACAACAGCGAATATTTGAAGCCGTAGAGCAAATGGCCTTAAGTGATGAAGCCAAAGCGACCTTGTTTCAATTGATGCGCCAAACCATCACCATTGAGGAACTAGCCAATGGAGTTGACAGCATTGAGCAGAAATCTGAACTTTACTTGGTATCTTGTATTGCGATTAACGTAGACAACTCGGCTGAGCAAGCGCATTTAGATGGCTTGGCTTATGCCTTAAGGTTGCCCTTTGATCTTGCTGAACAGCTACAGAAACAAGCTCAACAAGCGCTCGACCAAGCGGCTTAAATTCTAGCCTTTCACTTACTGGCAGGGATGCTAGTGACTATCTTTAGAGGTTTGTCCCGCAACTAAAGATGTTGAGTGAACAATTTGCTATTATTAATCGCATTCAACTCCCATGAGCTAGCAACGTGAACCGCAAAAAGAAAATAAACGATACTTTGAAAAAAAGAGCTAAGAAAGCCAACGCCAAAAATCAGAAAACCAATAAACCGCGTTATATTTCTAAAGCTGAACGGGCGGCAATGGAAGAACAACAAGCCAACGAAACGACTAACGATAGCGCAGAAGCCCCTGCTGAATAAGCGCTAGCACCCACAGCGTTCTCCCTTTCAAAAATAAGCCGGCTAACATCCCTCTGTGGCTTACTATTAAACGGTTCAACATCAACACGCTTATGCTTGCCTCTAGCCTTCTATTTTTCCATTCTATTAAGTGATTCATCAACGTTCATGCAAGCATGAGGCAGTTCACAATAGCGGGTTTTCGCAATCCAATTATCAACTTTCACAGTGCTCACCCTATAAAAGGGAGGATAAGGTAGCCAATAAGCTGAATACCGTTCAAGGAGTATGACCCATGCACCAGCATGCAATTAAAACCGGATTTTTCAAAGTGGCTGCCGTTGCAGCGGCTTTTTGTGCGTTACAACTAAACGCTGCTCCATTGCGTGACGTAGTAAAAGACCAAGACCAATTTATTGGTGCGGCGCTAGAAACACGCCACCTTCAAGACAAGCAATTTGCCGAAACACTGGCCCGCGAGTTTAACCAACTCACCCCAGAGAACGAAATGAAATGGGGTTACCTACAGCCAGAGCGCGGTAAATTTACCTTCGACAAAGCCGACCAGCTGATTGACTTTGCCCAGGAAAATAACATGACGGTACGTGGTCATGCGCTAGTGTGGCATATTCAAAACCCCGCTTGGTTAGATGAAGGCGAGTTCAGCAAACAAGAAATGCTGAAAATTATGGAAGAGCACATTACCGAAGTAGTGAGCCATTACAAAGGCAAAGTACAATACTGGGATGTGGTGAACGAAGCCTTAGATGACAACGGTGGTTGGCGCCAAACTATTTGGTACAACACCATTGGTGAAGAGTATATTGCTAAAGCCTTTGAATTTGCCCATAAGGCCGATCCTGATGCGATTTTGGTTTATAACGATTACTCAACTGAGGGTAAAAGCCCTAAAGCCAATGCTGCTTACCGTTTAGTTAAAAAACTAAAAGAACAAGGGGTGCCTATTCATGGCATTGGTACTCAGGCTCACTTAGTCGTTGGCGTAGCACCACGAGTAGCTGATATTGCCGCCAACATTGAACGCATTAGCGAACTCGGTTTAGAGTTCCACTTCACTGAAGTTGATATTCGCATTCAAGGTGAAGCAAGCGATCGCTCATTGCAACAGCAAGCTAACATGTATGAAGATTTAGCCAAACTAAGTGCTTATTTTGATAACGTTAACTTCTTTACCACTTGGGGTATTAGCGATAAATACAGCTGGATACCACATTGGTTCAAAGGTTTTGATCACGGCTTGTTGTTCGATAAACAATACAAAGAAAAACCGGCTTATGTGGCGGTAAACAAAGTATTTGAAGAAAAAGCAAAAGGCACCTTTGATTGGGCTCCGCCTGCCCCACTAGCGGATACAGGTCGTCGCTTTGAAGCCTTTATTAGTAATGAAGCAGAACAACATCTCAAACTAGATGGTCAAGCCGCTAAATGGAAAAACGCGGTATTCTACCCGTTTGCTTACAACCAGTTAGGTGGAAAAGACTTAACCTTACCCGCTGAGTCTGATATTTCAGGCCGCTTTGCTATGTTGTACAAAGACAATACTTTGTATGGTCGTGTTGAGCGTAAAGACGATAAAACCGTGACCAGCAATAAAGCTCAAGTATGGGAAAATGATTCGGTAGAAGTATTCCTTGGTTTTGGTGAAGAGTTTGCTCAAATTCGCGCTTTAGTTAGTGAAGAGTTTGCCCCTAGCGCTTTCCAAGCAGAGATTAAAAACTACTGGAGTGAAGATGGCACAGTGATGGAGTTTTCTATTTCTCCTAAACAAACCACCGAGCTAGCGGGCGCAACCTTAGGTTTCAATATTGCCTTAGCCGACAACGATGCTGGCGCAGATGCCGGGCGTCATGCTCAACTATACCCAGTACCAGGCACCAACAATGGTTGGCAAGGGCACGACTTTGGTGAAGTATTCTTTACCGCGCAAAACCGCGAAATTAGCGAAGGCCTAAAAGGCCAAGTGGTTAGCTTTAAAGCCGAGCCACTAAAAGACCTAGACCCAAGCGCTGAGTTTAGCCTGGCACAGTGGGCAAATGCTTACCATTACCCGTTTGCCTTTAACCAACTCACTCCAGATGACCAAACACCGCCTAGCCAAGACATTATTCACGGCACATGGCGCGTAGCATACTCTGGAAATACTTTGTACGGAGTGGTTCATCGCCAAGACAATGTGACAGTAACGAGTGGTGATGATTGGCAAACAGACAACGTTGAAATATTTATCAAAGTTGGCGAAGAGTTTGTACAGTTCCGCAGTATTGTGGGCCAAGATTTCCAGAAAAATAGCTTCCCAGGAAAACGTGTTGCTAAATGGAATGACGATGGCACCATCATGCAATTTGCCATTGAATTGCCTGTTAAAGACTTGGGCGGCACCACCATTGATTGGAACATTGCCCTAGCCGATAACGATGATGGCAGCTCGCGTAGCTCTCAGCTTTACCCAGTTCCAGGTAACAATACCGCCTACCTCGGTGAGCAGTTAACAATTTTGGAATTTGTTAAATAAGCTGTCGCTCTAAACCTTAAAGCCCCGTTTATTACGGGGCTTTTTTTTGCCCTTTCCTCACACTATTAAAACTCTCCGATTCCCCAATGACCACAGCCGTTGATCTACCACTACGCTAAAGCTTACTATTAGCTAGCCGATAGCTAATTAAGTGCTTGTATAAACAAATGCTTAGTTAATTTCCCAAGAGGCCTGCAATGAGTTTTGAGTTGTTCAAAAAAGCGTTCTTCACCATGGTGCTAATCGCCATTGGCGGTGCGGCCTTAAGTTATATGTTCATTTACCATGTGAAAGGCCGTGGGGTAAGCGCCAAAGATGGCTGGATGTTTGATATTGCTGGTTATCATCAAGCTATTCGAGAATCTAAACTCACCAATAAACCAGTCTTTTTATACCTGCGCCGCCAAGCTTGTCAGCGCTGTATTGCCTTTGAGCAAGACTACCTAAATGATCCTGAGCTGAAACGTATTCTTAATGAATATGTAAAAGTGCAGGTAAACATAGATACCGATCGAGACCACGAGCGCTTTGCTGATCAGTTCAACTTAAACACCTACCCTTCTATGTTTATTATGTTCGATCAAGAACACCCTGTTTCTACCTACTTAGTACTGGAAATGGCACAAATCTGGGTGGCCCGCGACACCTTAAAAAATGGAAACTTTATGCCGCTTTCGCCGACAAGCTTTCGTTTATCTGTGACCCATGCGACAATATTGGCACGAAAAGCTGCCAGCATGGACGACTCAAACAGTGAAACACCCCCTTAAATTTATAACCTTCAGTTTATTTGTCGTTTCACTGTTATCTACTAGCTTCACCAGTTCTGCCAGCGCCATGTTAGAAGGCCCGCTAAATAACGATTGGGGCATCGCCTTTGGCTTCCGTAATGCCAGCATTCCCTTTCGCTCTGAGACCAGCAGCGTTTCTGATGTGGTGCCATTGTTTTTTTATAAAGGTGAACGGGTCTACCTAGACGGGCTAGCCGCCGGTTATAAATTTTGGAAAGACGATGATTTCGATGTAGCTGTTATGGGGCGCTACCGCTTTTTTGATATTCCTTCTGAGTATCAAAATCAAATCCGTGGTGACGGCATAGACTACGGATTGCGCAGCCAATGGCGCTTTAAACCCGATTACTCCTTTAACACTGAGCTGCTAAGTGATGATGTGGGTAACCTACACGGTAATTTAGAGCTCACATGGCAAAAGTTTTACAAACGTTGGTATTTCGCGCCCTACGCTACTGCTCATATCAAAAGCAGCGACTATAACACCCGTTATTACGGCCTAGAACTGTTTGAAACCAAAGCCGACGTAGATATTAAAGCCGGTATAGATATGCGCTATCAAGTATGGCGAGACTTCTTTTTAGTCGGCCGCTTAGGCGGTACGTATTTAGGCCACGAAACGCAAAAAGTCGATATTATTGATAAAAACTTTCAGTTTGAAAGCTTTATCGGAATAAGCTTCTTTAACAAGCAATATCAAACTACTTCAGGTGATTGGCCAAAAGGCTATTTACGGGTATCTCACGCTTGGGCAACCCCTTCTAACCTTGGCGATATCATTCACTTCAAGGCCGAAAAAGACGAATACAATAACCAGCTCAGCTCAATATTTTATGGCCACTTACTCAGTGAAACCTTGTTGGGCTACCCGATTGATGTATACCTAACACCCGGCTTGGCTTACCACCACAGCTCAGAAGTTCAAGATCCTATTCTGGAATATGTTATCGCGTTTAAGGCCTACTACACCTTTACTTGGCCCATTCGCTGGCGCTTTGGCGTGGCCGAGGGTTTATCTTACGTGACTAACATCACTTATATTGAAGAAGTAGACCTAGCCGAAGATGGCAAAGGCTATAAACCCAGCAAACTACTTAATTACTTAGATTTCTCTTTAGATGTAAACCTTGGTGATTTATTTAGAAAACCCGAATTAGACAACATGTGGCTAGGTTACAATATTCACCACCGTTCCGGTATTTTTGAGAACTCTTCACTATTTGGGCGGATTAAAGGCGGCAGTAACTACCAAGGCCTGCATTTCCAATGGCATTGGTAAAGGTTTATTTGTTAGTAACGTTTAGCAAATACATTGCATGATGAGGGCGTCTTCTCGCCCTTGCTCGTGACAAGGATAATAGGCTTTACGCCGGTCAATCTCGCTAAATTCAAAGCGTTTATAAAGCTGCTGAGCCTTATAGTTGCTGGCTCGAACCTCTAGCAGTATGTGCAGCCACTGTTGCTGCTCTGCCATGTTAAACATGGCCCGCATAAGCTGCTTTCCTAGGCCTTGCCCCTGAGACTCTGGAGCGACTGCTATGTTAATTAGCTCGGCTTCTCCAGCCACCACCCGCAAAACAATATAAGCCAACAAGCGTTGCCCTTGCCACAACCCTAAATTGCGATACAAGCCGCCAAAATTACTGGCCAGCAAATCCCGGCTCCAGGGGTGCGAATGTGCTTGTTGCTCTATGGCTAACATCAGCGGCACATCCATTAGTGATAAAGGGCTTAACTCTGGTTTAAGATCTGGCTGCATATTTGTTGCCATAGTATTCGTTTAGCTTGTTTGTTATTGGCAAGCTGCTCTGGGTCACAACGCAGCAACTGTGGTAGTTGGGGGTTATTCTCACTGGGCTCAGCCCACAATACCCAGCCCTGATAACCTTCTGGAAAGTGCTCGGCGCTGGTGCAGTGTATATCTGCCCAATCAAACTTCATAGCGGCTACAATGCCTTTAAACAAGTCGAGGTGCTGCTGCAAAGCCTTCGCATTAATCACCACAACCAAAGGCCAAGCCGGCAGTTCTTGCAAGGGTTTAGCCACCAGCGTCTCTCTGGTTAGCCAAACATCTATCCCCATTTCTTGAAGATAATGATGTGCTTTTTTATCTATCATTACTTGCTTCTATTTGGTCACTGGTAGTCATAGTTAGCGCGGCTTTTTGTTTAAGCTTAAGGTCGCTTTTCCCGAGCGTTGCGAGCGGGACTTTTGAAACTTATATCGCGTGTTGCTACTCGCTGCTTTATTTACAAATACGGTTTTCTTACCAAGCCCTTGTTTAGGCTTTTCTGCTCCAGTGGTTTGAGTAGGCGCAGTTTTACTAGAATGCGTTACCGCTTGATTAATCTCGGCCATCTCGGCTTCAGTTAAGTTACGCCATTGCCCTGGGCGTAAATTGTCTAAACTCACGTTCATTATTCGGGTGCGTTTTAACTTAGTTACTTCGTAACCTAGGTGTTCACACATGCGGCGAATCTGCCGATTCAAACCTTGAGTAAGAATAATAGTGAATACAAATTTGCTGTTCACCCTTACCTTACAGGGTTTAGTCACCGTATCTAAAATAGGTACACCACGCGACATACGCTCTACAAAGCGTTCGCTTAGGGGTTTATCTACGGTAACGACATATTCTTTATCGTGGGCATTTTCAGCGCGCAGGATTTTGTTAACAATGTCGCCATCGCTGGTAAGAAAAATCAAACCCTCAGAAGGTTTGTCTAAACGCCCAATGGGAAAAATGCGCTGCTTGTGGCCAATGGCATCAATAATATTGCCTTTAACATGCAATTCAGTGGTGCTGGTAATACCTATTGGCTTGTTATACGCAATGTATACGCGATCAGATTTATTGCTAGCAATGGCCTTAATCAACTTACCGTCTACCGCTACTTTATCGCCTGGCTGCACTTTAGTGCCTAATTCTGGCTTACTGCCATTAATGGTGACACGCTGCTGTTCAATCAATTTGTCGGCTTCGCGACGCGAACAAAATCCAGAATCACTGATAAATTTATTGAGGCGTTTTTCGGTTGATGAGCTCACAAGAGGTTCCACTAGCTAGTTAACGCGCCTATTAAACCATAGAACAGCAGGCTGAATAAGCGCTTTTAGCCTTAGCCAGCCATTTGCTCGGCCATTTCTCGGCCCTGACCGCGGATTTTGTCAATGGTAACGTAAAATGACGACGGCAATACCAAAGCACCAGAATTAGCATGGCTAGCAAAATAATCGATTTTTGCGGCTTTACTTTCTAGTTGGTCCCAATC
Organism: Agarivorans sp. DSG3-1; assembly: GCF_046774965.1. NCBI lineage: Bacteria > Pseudomonadati > Pseudomonadota > Gammaproteobacteria > Alteromonadales > Alteromonadaceae > Agarivorans > Agarivorans sp. DSG3-1. The sequence goes on from NZ_CP177241.1 coordinate 219,195, forward strand.
TTTATGTAGCTGACAAGCAAAGTGCAAAACCAACGCCCGCAAAGGTTCTATATTGGCTGCATCAGGATTGACATGAAATTCAATGGTGTCGACCAAGCGAGGAGCAAACTTCCATAGGCGAGCCAACTCGGCACCCAGTTTAGCCGTAGTAGTGCCTAACACCTCTAGTTGTACAGATTGAGGGTCTTCGCCTTCAGCTTCTCTCTCCGCTATTTTAGTCGCCAGCTCGGGGGCGAGGCTGTACACCATTAAATCACCAATATTATGCAAAATACCGGCGGTAAACATTTCATTAGGGTCTATGCGTACTTTTTCAGCAATAGCGCTGGTAATGCTGGCGATTTCAAAGGTATCGCTCCAAAACTCACGCATATCTAAATTGTTCACTCGTGGAAACGAACTGGTTAGCCAAGACACCACAATCATGGTTTTAAGCGGGGCAATGCCTAAACGAATCACCGCTTCGTTAATCGAAGCAATAGTACGACTTCGGCCAAAATGTGCAGAGTTAGACAATCGCAATACGCGGGCGCTAATCACCTGGTCCATGGCAATTTTCTTAGACAACATCGAAAAATCACAATCGGGGTCATTAAGCATGTTAACCAGCTCTTGCACCACACTAGGCACTTTAGGCAATTCGTTAACACGGGATAGCAACTCTTGTTCCGTCATCCAAGTCTCCTGCTCGAGCGTTCGCCCTGTTAACCAAGGCGAATAACTTGTGCGCTGTATACGCTATCTAGTACTACTTTATGCCAGTGTGAACAAGGACTTCAAGCAACAGCCGTAAATAACAACCATATCAGTAGTTAACAGGAGGGTAAAGCAAGGTTTTGTCAGTAGATGCTTTTAAGGTAATTCTGCTATGGGAGGGTGGCGATAAAACGAAATATTGGAGCTTGAATAGCTACTTAGAGTCGATGAGCGCATGACTTTAAGACAAGCAATTCACGTTTGCCAAGCTTAGTCATTGTATTGCCACGTTAAATGATGTGTTCTGCTAGGCCGGGATAAGAAACGCGAAGTTTTCGCGTCATTCTGTTACCTAATAGCAAGATGTTTAGCTCAGTGTAGGCAATATAAAGTGACTCTGACCCCTTTTATTATGAAACAGAATTTGCCCTAATAGAGCAGAGCTAAACTACAGATAAATCGAGCAAAGAGGTTCACATAGCCAAACAGGAAGTATTGAGGTTTAGAGAACTAAGACCATTTTGCCTTAACCAAGTAACATAGGCTCGCATATCATCGTCATTGGTAAAAGTAACTTGCCGATTGTTACCACGCTGAATGAGGTGCTACGCCAGATCGGGCTAAGAAACACTATGCTTTCGAGCCATTTCATCACCTGAAGCAATATGTTTACTTTAGTGTAGAAAATATAAAGTGACTCTGACCCCTTTTATTTCAAGGTACCAGTGCGCTGGTAGCGACGATTAAAATACAACACATACATTCGCCCTAGCGACTGCATCATTGTTGAAATGCCCGTTGCTGTTGAAGGTGTGCAGAGTAGATGGACGTGATTAGTCATTAATACCCAAGCATGAATAGCCACTTGATACTGCTTGGCATATTGCTTTAACCAAGCAACATAGGCTTGCATATCTTCGTCGTTAGCAAAAATAACTTGGCGATTATTGCCACGCTGAATGATGTGCTCCGCCACACCGGGATAAGAAGCACGAAGTTTTCGAGCTATTTCATCACCTAAAGCAAGATGTTTACTTTAGTGTATAAAATATAAAGTGACTCTGACCCCTTTTATTTCTTTTATGTTGATTCAATTCCTAATTCCGATTCTTGAACAATAACTTTCACTTCATAAATTCCACTGTCATTGATAAAAGTCATTCCATTCAAAAATACAGGTCGACTATTTAAGATACTTTCGTAGCTATCATCTGAGCGAGAAGTCAGAGCTATGTTGCATTTAGGGCATTTCAATTCATTACGTAAAGCAAACTGGTATGAGACTTCTAAGTCACGGCTTTCTAGGTAGCTCAAAACTGCGCTGCCTAATGTTAACTCAGGTGATTCACAACAATCAGATAGTCCCCTTAAGCTCTCACTTACTAAAATCGCATCACCTGCCAGTGAATACAGGGATACCAAATCCCTATTTAAGCGACTAAGCCAAGAGTATTTCAAGCTAAAAGAGCAATTGGGACACTCTCTCTGCTTACCACTCCTTTCAAGAATACGTACCATAATTTAGTCCTCTAATATGACTGTTATCTGCCGAATACCTTCACCACCGTTAGAAGGTATGCTGTCAATTACTAGCTCTGGAGAATAAAAGGGGTCAGAGTCACTTTATTAAACTTAATCGCCATGCTTTCGCCACCCTTCTCGCCTACCGCGAATACCTTCTGTTACCCGTAGACCTGTTAGTGTTTCTATTTCCTGTTTAAACTGTTCACTACCTAATGCCAAGCCTTTATGCGTAGCTTGACGAATATCATTGAGTAGCTTTCCTTCTATATGATTGGCAAACAAAGCGCGGTAAGCACTTTGCCTCTCAATAGGTGAGCCGCCTAAACTAGCATACAGCTGATGCTCACTCAGTAAGCTACTACGTTTTCCTAAGGCACTGCACTGATAACTAGACCACGAGTAATCCGCAGGGTCACTAACCATGTTAGCCCGCACAGGGTTTAGCTCTATGTATCTGCTTACCTGCATGAAATACGCTTCACTCTCGATTAAGCAAGACTTAAAACGCCCCTCCCACAAGGTACCAGTGCGCTGGTAGCGACGATTAAAATACAACACATACATTCGCCCTAGCGACTGCATCATTGTTGAAATGCCCGTTGCTGTTGAAGGTGTGCAGAGTAGATGGACGTGATTAGTCATTAATACCCAAGCATGAATAGCCACTTGATACTGCTTGGCATATTGCTTTAACCAAGCAACATAGGCTTGCATATCTTCGTCGTTAGCAAAAATAATTTGGCGATTATTGCCACGTTGAATGAGGTGCTCCGCCACACCGGGATAAGAAACACGAAGTTTTCGCGCCATTCTATTACCTAAAGCAAGATGTTTAGCTCAGTGTAGGCAATATAAAGTGACTCTGACCCTGAGGGCTCCCTTTATTTAATTGTATTCTCTGATCTAATGAACTCCATACTTTCTGCACATCTCATCAAAGCAAATTTTCCCTACTTTTGCTTGCTCATAGTCTGACTTAGTAATCTCTATCTCCCTCCCAGCCCCTTGAAGTTGTCCTGAAATGTATGAGAAAAAATAATTCTCATCACGCTTGCACACACTCCAACCGTTTCTAAAAAACAAGTTTTTACTATCCTCTGGCGAGCTTTGAGGGTATACAAATGGTTTTTCCTTATAATACTTACTCATACTCTACCTCTGTTCTTCAGTCTAGTAGTTCCAACTCAATCAATGGTGGCTTATGCGAAAAATCCATAACAGCTTCAGGGATACCGCCGTTAGTATATCCCCCTGGTATCCACTGAGAATTCGCTCCCCCTTCATTTCCTGATGGGACCTTTATATTTTTCAAGTCTTCAGGGCGTATATAGAAGACTACTGTATCGCTATCTCCCAAATAATCCTGATCAAGTCCTAACTTTTGCTCGACAAGCCTAAGGTCACTTCCTGACTCCGACATTACACTATCGAACTCAGACTTCGGTATAACAAACCCTCCGTCAGGCCCAGCCGTTTTAAACTTACCTACATCAGTTCTCGAAGTAAAACGCACGGCCCCTTCATCAAAATGTGATAGATGTTTTTCAATTTGCTGCTTTGTTAAGTAATCTGATGGCTGAGGTCTAGAGCCATTTGGTTGACTCAGAACTTCTTCATAGACTCTAGATGAGTCCCACCCATCATTAATAAAAGAATAAAAGGGGTCAGAGTCAATTTATATCGTAATGACCGGGGCGTCAAAGTGACGTTGGCTTTCTCGAGATATTCGTGGGTAAAAAACAGGCACAAAAAAGCCGTCACTAGGACGGCTTTTTCTAATTTGGTACCAGAGGCCGGACTTGAACCGGCACGTTATTTCTAACGGGGGATTTTGAATCCCCTATGTCTACCAATTTCATCACTCTGGCATTTGTTATGCTCGCCTCAGCGAGTGATTGGCATTATAAGCTGCGTTTTTAGATTGGCAAGCGCTTTTTGTTTTTAAGTTCACTAAGTGTTTAAGAAATGCGCGTACTCGCAATTTGTATACTAAAACCGAGGAAAATCACTGACAGACTCAATTCTTACCCAGTGAGTTTTGCTAACATACTTAAAATTCTTCAGAGTTCGTCAATCATGAGTGAAAACCAATCTACCGCTACGCTGCCCAGCGCAGGCTTTTTTCGACGCCTTGCTGCATATATTTATGACGCACTAATGGCTATCGCTATTGGCATGGTAGCCACTATGTTAGGGCTGGCTACGGTAGCTTTAGCTACCGCATTAGGCTGGTTAGTACTTGATGAAGGTGTAGAACATTCTAGCTACCTCGTAAGCCAGATATGGTTCCAAGGTCTTATTTGGGGAAGCATTATTCTGTTCTACATTTGGTTTTGGTGCAATCTTGGGCAAACCATAGGCATGCGTGCTTGGCGGTTACGAGTACAAAATAAAGATGGCTCTAACATCAGTTATACTCAAGCCCTGATCCGCTTATTTACCTCGGCGTTGGGCGCAGGTAACTTGATGGTATTGGTGACTAAAGACAATACCGCATTCCAAGATATTTGGGGCAGATGCCAAGTCGTAATCCTTCCGAAAAAGTAGTGCTTAGGTTCTTCGATTAATTAAGAAGAAAGCGATGCCTAGCACCAATACGCTAGGTATTGCAGCACTAATGTAAGGATGAACTCCGTACACTAGACTCATAGACCCCAACACTTGATCCAGAATGTAATAACTAAAGCCTGCCACCACACCCAGCATAATTTTAGCGCCCATGCTTGAGCTACGCAGCGGCCCAAATACAAATGACAACGCTAGCAACATCATAATACCGGTAAGAATTGGCATCATTAATTTACGCGCTAGAGCTAATTCGTAACGCGCTGGATCTTGGCGATTCTGTTTTAGGTAGGCAATGTAAGAGTACATACCAGTAATGGATAGATCATGCGGTTTAATCGTTACCACACTTAATTTATCTGGGGTTAAGGTGCTGCTCCACGGGTAGTCTTCGTAAAGCTGCTCGGTAACGCCGTTGTCACTAAAATCAATCACTTTTGCTTCACGAATAAGCCAACGATTTTTATCGTAGTAAGCTTGATTGCCTTCAACTTGTTGGTACAAATCGGCATCGTCGTTAAAGCGATAAATAGTAATATTGAACAGCTCTTTGTTTTCTTGTACTTCGCCAATATTTACAAAGCTTTCGCCGTCTTTGGCCCATACACCACGCTGCACGGCCACCATTGCGCCGCCCGACATTTTGCTTGAACGCAGCTCTTTCGCCGCCATGTCTGATTGGGGAGCAACATACTCGCCCAACAACATCATTACTATCATCATTGGCACGGCGGTTTTCAGTACCGCTACCGCGATATTAAACCGAGATAAACCAGCGCTTTGCATCACCACCAATTCACTGGTGCTAGCTAAAGAACCTAAGCCGATTAACGATCCAAGCAAGGCCGCCATAGGAAAGAAAATTTCTAGCTCGCGCGGTACGCTCAGTAGCACATACCACAGTGCGTCAGTGATTTGGTAATCACCTTGACCAACACTGCCCATTTGCTCTACAAACTTCACTATCATGCTTAAGCTTTGTAAGGTAACCAGCACCAGCAAGCTAGACATAATAATTGTACGGCCTACATACCAATCAAGAATCCGAAACACAGGCCTTTCCTTTAATCTTTCCGCGTATTTTCAAGAAATACTCACTTCTAATAAACAAGTAGAACAGCGCTATAAACAACATGAATGCATGCACCGACCACAACCCTATTTCGGACGCTAATTTACCGTCTTCCACACCACTGCGCGCGGCGCTGAGTAAAAGGTAGTAACTCAAATACAATAGTATGGCTGGCAACAACTTAGCATAACGCCCCTGCCTTGGGTTAACCGCCGCTAAGGGCACCACCATAAAGGTAAGAATAGGAATAGTAAGTGGCAGAGATATACGCCATTGCAGCTCGGCAATATGGGTAAGCTCTTGTGAGCCAACTAGCTGATTAGTAGGTAAAGACCATAAGCGTCGCTGCGATTGGTTGCCTTCTTGCTCGCGTAGGTACACGCGGTAACGTTCGAAATGCAAAATACTGAAGTCTAATTCTTCTGGTGCCTGTTCGTAACGTTTGCCGTTACTTAACACCATCCATTGAGACCCGTCGGTACGACGTTCAATTCCACCTTCTTCCGCCATCACTACCGATGGCCGTGTATCACTACCTTCGGGTGGGGTGTGGGCTACAAATACTTTCTCTAGGTGTTTTCCTTTGTTTTCAATTTGCTCTACAAAGGTGACCACCCCACCGCCTAAAGATTCAAAGCGACCTTGCACTAACACCGACATACCCGCTTCGGCGTCCATTTGGTCAAACAACTGCTGTTCTAACTCATTGGTATAGGGGCTTAAATACAAGGTATTGAAACCCGCCGCTAACGTGGAGATTAATCCAAGAATCATGGTGTCGCGCAACAATTGAGCAGTACTATAGCCACAGGCTTGCAGTACCACCATTTCACTATCGGCGTATAAACGACCATGAGCCACTAAAACACCAATAAACATGCTGATCGGTAAGATAAGGATCAAAAAGGCAGGCATGTTCAATAACATGACTTTTGCAATAATTTCACCGGCCACATTGCCTTCAGCAGCTTGTCCCAATACACGAACAAACTTTTGTGAGGTGAAAATCAGCATTAAAACTGCCAACACCGCGAGTTGGGTTTTTGCAGTTTCTTTAAATAGGTAACGGAATATTAGCACTCAGTCATTCACTTCAAACATAGAACTTTGCTGGTAATAGCAAAAAATTCAGATAAACTTTCTATTTTTTACAGTTTCACATAGCAATATGTGCCTGTATAACTCATATTTATTTAAACAGCAGATAGAATCGGCCAACCCGTTTTAGCAGGCAAGCTATCTTAACCCAGTTTTGGTGATTGTAGGAGTATTCATGGAGTTTAGCGTAAAAAGCGGTAGCCCGGAGAAGCAACGTAGTGCGTGTATAGTTGTTGGTGTGTACGAACCACGTCGTTTATCTCCTGTTGCCGAGCAACTAGATAAAATTAGCGATGGCTACATTAGCGCCTTGTTACGCCGCGGCGATCTAGAAGGTAAAGCTGGCCAAGTACTGTTATTACATCATGTGCCAAACGTACTTAGCGAACGTGTATTATTGGTAGGCTGCGGCAAAGAGCGTGAGTTAAATGAACGCCAATACCGCCAAATCATCACCAAAACCATTAATACCCTAAACGAAACCGGCTCTATGGAAGCCGTTTGCTTCTTGCCAGAGCTGCACGTTAAGTCTCGTAATACTTATTGGAAGGTTCGCCAAGCGGTAGAAACCACTCAAGAAAGTTTGTACAGCTTCGACATGCTAAAAAGCAATCGTGAAGAAACCCGTCGCCCGCTACGTAAAATTGTGTTCAATGTGCCTACTCGCCGTGAATTAACGATTGGCGAAAGCGCGGTGCAACATGGTTTAGCAGTGGCTCAAGGGGTAAAACACGCTAAAGACTTAGCCAACCTGCCACCAAATATTTGTAACCCTGCTTATTTAGCCGACCAAGCTAAAGAGCTGCAAAGCAACTACGACAACGTGAAAGTAAGCACCCTAGGTGAAGCCGAAATGGCAGAGCTTAAAATGGATTCTTACCTTGCGGTAGGCCGAGGTTCAGACAATGAATCAATCATGAGCGTGATTGAGTACTGTGCACCGGGTTGTGAAGACCAAAAACCTATCGTATTAGTAGGTAAAGGCTTAACCTTTGATTCAGGCGGTATTTCTTTAAAGCCAGGCGCAGGCATGGACGAAATGAAATACGATATGGGCGGCGCTGCTGGCGTATATGGCGCCATGAAAGCCTTAGCCGAATTACAACTACCTCTTAAAGTGACTGGCATTTTAGCAGGCTGTGAAAACATGCCTGGTGGCAACGCGTATCGCCCTGGCGATGTAATTACCACCATGTCAGGTATCACCGTTGAAGTATTAAATACCGATGCCGAAGGGCGTATGGTGTTATGTGACGTGCTCACCTACGTTGAGCGTTACGAGCCAGAACTAGTGATTGACGTAGCCACCTTAACCGGCGCTTGTGTAGTAGCACTTGGCCACCATACCAGCGGCTTAATGACGCCACATAACCCGCTCGCTCACGATTTACTCAATTGTGCAGAGCAAAGTGGAGATAAAACTTGGCGCTTACCGTTGGGCGAAGAGTACCAAGAGCAGCTAAACAGCAATTTTGCTGACATGGCTAACATTGGTGGCAAAACGGCAGGCTCAATTACCGCAGCTTGTTTCTTGTCGCGTTTCACTAAAAAGTACAACTGGGCACATTTAGATATTGCCGGTACGGCTTGGAAATCGGGCGGTGAAAAAGGCGCAACCGGGCGACCAGTGCCATTGCTCACTCAATTCTTGCTAAGCAAAACTGACCAAGAATTCGAAGAGTAAGCGCTAAGCCAACAATAATAAATGGGGAGCATTAGCTCCCTATTTTGCTTTTTCTAGGCATCAAAAAAGGGCGTCTACGCCACTAACTAAAGATTGCCGAGTATATTTCAAACAAGTAGTCTCTAGCGTATGAAAGCGAAATTTTATATCATGCCCGATTCTGTCACCACTGACAGCGAAGCACTCGATAAAATAGTGTGTGAGATACTCGCACAGTACTATCGAAATGGTGAGCGAATACAAGTGTATACCTCATCAAAGCAGCACGCAGAGCGGTTAGACGAAGTGTTATGGCAATTTGCGCCAGAACAATTTGTACCGCACAATCTCAGTGGTGAAGGCCCTCAAGGTGGGGCGCCCGTCGAGATATCTTGGCAGGCACCAAGGCAACGTCGCCAGTGTTTAGTGAACCTCACCAACACCGCGCCAGATTTTGCCCGAAATTTTCAGCATATTATCGATTTTGTGCCAGCAGATGAAACCGGTAAGGCTGCGGCTAGAGAACGTTATCGAGTGTATCGCCAACAGGGTCTACAATTAGACACCGTGACGTACACAAACCCAGACATTACATAGAGTCAGTACATCCAATGGAAAAGACCTACAACCCAAGCGCAATTGAACAAGCGCTATATCAAGAATGGGAACAACAAGGCCACTTTAAGCCGCATGGCGATACCACTAAAAACGCCTACAGCATTATGATCCCACCGCCAAACGTAACTGGCAGCTTGCATATGGGACATGCGTTTCAAGACACCATTATGGATACGCTGATCCGCTACCAACGCATGCAAGGTAAAAACACCTTATGGCAAGTTGGTACCGACCACGCCGGTATCGCTACGCAAATGGTCGTAGAGCGTAAGATCGCAGCAGAAGAAGACAAAACTAAGCACGATTACGGCCGTGAGGCCTTTATCGACAAAATTTGGGACTGGAAAGCCGAGTCTGGCGGTACCATTACTAAGCAGCTACGCCGTTTAGGTGCATCGGTAGATTGGGAGCGTGAACGCTTCACCATGGATGACGGCATGTCTAAAGCCGTTGAAGAAGCCTTTGTACGTTTATACGAAGATGATTTAATTTACCGTGGCAAGCGCCTAGTAAACTGGGATCCAAAGCTTCATACCGCTATTTCAGACTTAGAAGTAGAAAACAAAGAGCAAAAAGGCCACATGTGGCATTTGCGTTACCCGCTAGCAGATGGTGAAACCACCAGTGAAGGTAAGAACTACTTAGTGGTTGCTACCACCCGTCCAGAAACCATGCTGGGTGATACTGGTGTTGCGGTTAACCCTGAAGACCCGCGCTACCAAGCGCTAATTGGTAAGTTTATTGAACTACCTTTAGTTGGCCGTCGCATTCCAATTGTTGGCGACGAACACGCCGATATGGAAAAAGGCACGGGTTGTGTGAAAATCACCCCCGCTCACGATTTCAATGACTGCGAAGTAGGTAAACGCCACCAACTGCCAATGATCAACATTCTTACCTTGAATGCTGATATTCGCGATGAAGCAGAAGTATTTAATACTAACGGTGAACCCTCAAACGCTTATCCAACAGATATTCCTGCAGAGTTTCAAGGTCTAGAGCGCTTTGCAGCACGCAAAGCAATTGTTGCCAAGTTTGATGAATTAGGTTTACTTGAAGAAGTTGCCGACCACAACAACACCGTGCCATACGGTGACCGTGGTGGCGTAGTAATTGAGCCAATGCTTACCGACCAATGGTATGTACGTGCAGCTCCGCTAGCTAAAACAGCCACCGAAGCCGTTGAAAATGGCGACATTAAGTTTGTCCCTCAGCAATACGAAAATATGTACTTCTCTTGGATGCGTGACATTCAAGACTGGTGTATCTCTCGCCAGCTGTGGTGGGGACATCGTATTCCTGCTTGGTACGACGAATCAGGCAAAGTATACGTAGGCCGTAACGAAGCCGAAGTACGCAGCAAACACAGCTTGGCTGACGACGTTATGCTTCGCCAAGACGACGACGTATTAGATACCTGGTTCTCATCAGGCTTATGGACCTTTGCCACGCAAGGCTGGCCTGAAAAAACGCCGAATCTAGCCACCTTCCACCCTAGTGATGTGCTGGTTACCGGTTTTGACATTATTTTCTTCTGGGTAGCCAGAATGATCATGATGACCATGTATTTCATGAAAGACGAAAACAACAAGCCACAAGTACCGTTTAAAACCGTGTATGTAACGGGACTTATTCGTGATGAAAATGGCGATAAAATGTCGAAATCTAAGGGCAACGTGCTTGACCCATTAGACATGATTGACGGTATCGATTTAGAAAGCTTAGTAACCAAGCGTTGTGGCAACATGATGCAGCCGCAGCTCGCCAAGAAAATTGAAAAAGATACCCGAAAAACCTTTGAAGATGGTATTGAAGCCCACGGTACCGATGCCCTGCGTTTCACCCTTGCTGCCATGGCCACCACTGGTCGCGACATTAACTGGGACATGAACCGCCTAGAGGGTTACCGTAACTTCTGTAACAAGTTATGGAATGCCAGCCGCTACGTATTAATGAATACCGAAGAGCAAGATTGCGGCCTCTCTTCACAAGAGCAGGGCGGCGAAATGGAGTTTTCGCTGGCTGACCGTTGGATTGAAGGCCAATACCAGCAAACTGTTAAAGCTTACCGTGAAGCACTGGATACTTACCGCTTCGACATTGCCGCTCAGCTTATTTATGAGTTCACCTGGAACCAGTTCTGTGGTTGGTATTTAGAGCTTACTAAACCAGTATTGTTTAAAGGCACTGAAGCCCAGCAACGTGGTACACGTAATACTCTGCTTAACGTTCTAGAGAGTTTATTGCGTTTAATGCACCCAATCACGCCGTACATTACTGAAACTATTTGGCGCCAAGTCGCTCCATTGGCCGGTAAAGCTGAAGCAACAGACAGCATTATGCTACAAAGCATTCCTGAGTTTGACGCCTCACGCATCGACGAAGCAGCAGTGGCAGATTTAGAGTGGCTTAAGCAGTTCATTCTAGCAATTCGCAACATTCGTGGTGAAATGGACATTAGCCCCAATAAACCACTAAATGTATTGCTGAAAAATGCTTCAAGCGAAGATTTACGCCGCTTAAACGATAACGCCCCATTCTTAGCCTCTTTGGCTAAGTTAGAAAGCACTACAGCATTAGCCGAAGGTGAAACTGCTCCAGCCTCTGCCACCGCGATTCTTGGTGACATGGAAATCTTGATTCCTATGGCTGGTCTTATCGATAAAGATGCAGAGCTAGCGCGTATCGGCAAGCAACTTGAAAAGCTAGATAAAGAGCTGTCTAAAGTATCAGGCAAACTGTCTAACCAAAAATTTGTAGCGAACGCGCCAGAGCAAGTTATTGCAAAAGAACGCGGCAAGCTAGAAGAGATGGAAAATGCCAAAGCTAAGCTAGTGGCTCAGCAAGAGACTATTGCAGCGCTTTAGTATTCTATGATTTAAAAGTCCTCCTGCGGGAGGACTTTTTTGTTTGTGAAAGGACAAAAAATGAATAAAAGCTTAATCACCAACTTAATCACGTTAGCGTTGGTAGCGTTTGGCTACTTTGCTAATCATAGCTTGGTGTTCTCTATCGGGTTGTTTGCGCTATCGGGCGCGGCGACTAATTGGATTGCCATTCATATGTTGTTTGAAAAAGTGCCGGGCTTGTATGGCTCTGGAATTATTCCGGCACGTTTTGATGATTTTAAAGCGGGCATTAAACAGCTAATGCTTAATCAATTTTTCACTCCCGAAAACATCGACCGATTTTTGTCTGATGCCAGCGGCAAAGCGGTGCAGCTTAACCTACGCCCAGTTATCGACAAAACAGACTTCAGCCCAGCCTACCACGCCTTAGTTGAAACTATTGAGAGCTCGTCGTTTGGTGGCATGTTAGCCATGGTGGGCGGTAAAGAAGCACTTACTCCGCTAGAGCAACCATTCATCGATAAACTTAAAAATGCAGTGATTGAAATTAGCGAAGATGAGCAATTTAGTGAAGCGCTGCGCGAAGAGCTTGAGCAACCTGAACATTTAGGCGACGTGCAGCAAAAAATCACGGTGATTATTGAGCAACGTTTGGCTGAGCTCACCCCACAACTGGTTAAGCAAATTATTCAAGAAATGATCCGCAAACACCTTGGCTGGTTAGTGGTATGGGGCGGTGTATTTGGCGGGCTCTTTGGCTTAATTCACGGCTTGGTATAGTTTAAAAAGCGCGCTAGTCGCGTTTTAACAACTTGTTCTGTTCCAGCAAACGTTGTACTTCTCCACTATCTAGCATGTCTTGTAAAGCTTTGGATAGCTCTTGTTTTCTCTGTACCAATGGAGAATGTTTAGAAATAGCAAGATATACGGGCCGATGCTCCTGTTCCACATAGTTAGCGTGTTTAAACCATGCACTAATACTTTGTTCCTTTATGAAATAATCCCCTTCAGCACATGACATTATAAGCGTGTCTATACGCTCTCCTTTTAGCAACCGAAATGCTGCTATGTCATCTATTACTTCATGCTTAAACAGCTGCTCGTCTTTATCAAAGCGCTCGAAGTAAGCCACCTTACTTTGCACTGCAATACGCAAACTTTTCAGGTCTTGATAACTATTAATCTTAAGCTGACTGTCATGTCTCAAATAAAAGCAGGTGTTTTGATGGCTTCGATAAGGAGGCTCTACAAAAGCCATGTATTGCTCGCGCTCGGCAGTTTTATATAAACCACTCATTAAGTCACTCTCGCCCATCATCATGTGTTTCAAGCAACGTTTCCAGCCACATCCTTTTGTTACTAGGTCGAGTTCCAAACGGGCGCTTAAGCCTTTCAAGATGTCGATTTCTATTCCACTTAAACTGCCATCAGATTCAATGGTTCGCCAAGGTGGCCAATGGGCGTTCGCAGTTGTGATAGCTTGCTGAGCTGATGCTGACCAACACACAAAACACCATACCGACAAGATTCTTAAAATCACTGCTATTCCTTTAGCCCATCGTTACAGTTTCTCTTAGTATAATTAGTGTAGTAAAAAAAAAGCGACGCATTAGCGTCGCTTTTTTTTAGAAACCTTTGCTACTTAATCGTCATCTTCTTCATCAGACTCAAAGTACGTTCCCCAGCCATCGTAAATCACTTTATTCTTTTCAGCTATTTTAGCTAAGGTTTCAATATCTTGCTTGATACCTTCAGCTTCGAGCGGCGCTTCAACAATTACATCAAAACACCACACCTTAGTGCCGTCTTCTAACTCAGCTTCTTCAGCGTCACTCACTTCAAAACCCGCTTTAAACACGTCTACAGCGGCTTTCTCTAGCACTTTAAAGTCTTTACTAGCTAAGTGATGTTCAATCGTATACTCAGCGTCAGGGTCGCTGCCATCGGCCAACAACTCTTGAATAATTAAATCTGTTTCTTCCTGCCAATCGGCAACCACTTGTTGCATGCTCATGATTGTTCTCCTGCCAACACATCTTGGCCTGCTAGCTGTTTATTGTGAACGTCTTGGTAATCTGCAGCTTCACCACGTGCTTCCATTGTGAGCTCATAAATCCGCTGTTCCATGGTGTCGTGTAATTGGCCAATTTCGGCGCGTAGATTGCTCTTCCAGGCGCTGACATCAATCGGTTGACCAACCTCTACGATCACTTTGCCGTTGTTCCAACGATTTAGTTTTACTTGACCATGAGTAGAAGAACAGCAAATCGGTAACATGGGTACTTTTGCTTGCATAGCTAAATGAAAAGCACCGGTTTTAAAGGCTTGTAAACCACGGCCATAACTCCGGGTTCCTTCGGGGAACATCCATACCGATAAATGGCGTTTATCAATGGCTTCGGCGGCTTGTTTAATGGTGTCTGCAGCTTTACTACGGCGATCTCGATCAATCAGAATATTACCGGTAATCCAGTAAATTTGACCGAAAAATGGAATTTTAGCTAAGCTCTTTTTACCAATAGACACCACTCCTTTGCGCAAGGCAAAAGGCAGGGTGAACATGTCGTAGCTATTTTGATGGTTAGCAACCCACACGGCTTTATCCGGCAAGTCTTGCGTAACCCAACGTACTTCAACGTTAATACCTACAAAACGACCACACTTAGCGATTAATACACCAATTTGATGTACTAAATCTGGATGACGCGGTCGTGTTAAACAATACAAAATAACAAACGGAAATGCCGTTAGCATTACCACAGCAATAAACAAAATTCGGATTACGGCTAACATAGCACCCCCATTAAAACAGCCCGCAGTATACGCGCTGCATTTTAGGTGAACAAGTGTAAGCTGAAAAACTTAACTTAAGCGTCATCTGCAGATGGCTCATCAGCGATGCTTGCATTGGTTTCAACTTCAACCGCATCAACACGTTGCAAACCGCGCGGCAGTTTATTCCCCCTGCGACCTCGTTCTCCACGGTAATGGTCTAAGTCGCTCGGTTTTAAGGTAAGTTTGCGCTTTCCGGCAAACAAGGTCACCGCTGCATCTGCAGGTACTACGTTAAGTAAAGTGACATACTCTTCACGATTCTTAACCCGTGCCGATGGAATACTAATCAGCTTATTGCCCTTACCTTTCGCCAACGCTGGCAAGCTAGTCAGCGGGAACACCAACATTCTACCTTCGTTAGAAATGGCCAAGCAGCTATCGGTATCATAGTTTTGCACCACAATCGGCGCCATAACTTTACTGCCCGCTGGCAGGTTTAAATAAGCCTTACCGTTTTTGTTTTTGCTCAGCATATCGGCGTATTTGCCAATAAAACCATAACCGGCGTCAGACGCCATTAAATAGCGCTGCTCATCATCGGCCATCACCACATGGCCAAACATTTCGCCCGGTGCGGGATTAAAGCGACCGGTTAATGGCTCACCTTGGCTTCGCGCAGATGGCAAGGTATGCGAATCGAGCGAATAGCTTCGCCCTGCGGTATCAAAGAACACCGCCTGTTGGTTACTGCGGCCACTGGCACTGCCTAAAAAGCTGTCGCCAGCTTTATAACTCAAACCGTGGGCATCAACTTCATGGCCTTTCGCCGCGCGGGCCCAGCCTTTATCCGATAACACCACCGTGATGGCTTCGTTTGGCATCAATTCTTTTTCGCTCAGTGCTTTTGCTTCGGCACGTACCATCAGCGGCGAACGGCGATCATTACCATAAGTTTCTGCATCGGCAATTAGCTCTTTCTTGAGCAAAGTGCTCATGCGGCGCTCGCTGCCTAATAACTTTTCAAGCTTATCGCGTTCTTCGGCCAGCTCAGCTTGTTCACCACGAATTTTGATTTCTTCTAACTTCGCTAACTGACGCAATTTAATTTCTAAAATTGATTCAGCTTGCTTGTTGGATAGACCAAAGCGCTCCATAAGGGCTGCTTTCGGTTCATCTTCGGTACGAATAATCTCAATGACTTCATCAATATTTAAGAAGGCGATTAACAAGCCTTCTAATATGTGTAGCCTGGCTAACACTTTATCTAAGCGGTATTGCAGGCGGCGACGCACTACGTCACGACGAAAACGTAGCCACTCACTTAATATTTGAACTAAACCTTTAACCTGTGGGCGATTATCCAAACCCAACATATTTAGGTTTACGCGATAGTTACGTTCAAGATCGGTAGAAGCAAACAAGTGATTCATTAGCTGGTCTACATCCACGCGGTTAGAGCGTGGCACTACAACAATTCGAGTTGGATTCTCATGATCTGATTCATCACGTAAATCCACAACCATCGGCAATTTTTTAGCCTGCATTTGCGCGGCAACTTGCTCTAGTACTTTGGCACCAGATACCTGATGAGGCAAAGCGGTAATAACCACTTCACCATCTTCGGTATGAAACACAGCCCGCATTTTGATTGAACCACGGCCAGTTTCATAAATTTTTTGAATATCTTTCGATGGCGTAATAATTTCGGCTTCGGTGGGATAATCAGGTGCTTTTACATGCTCAAGTAAATCCCCTAGCTGCGCTTTAGGGTTATCCAGCAAATGCACACAAGCATTGGCTACTTCTTTCACGTTATGCGGTGGTATATCGGTCGCCATACCTACAGCAATACCGGTTACACCATTGAGCAGTATGTGAGGTAAACGTGCCGGCAATACTTTGGGCTCGTTCATGGTGCCATCAAAATTTGGCACCCAATCACAAGTTCCTTGGCCTAACTCACTGAGTAAAACCTCTGAGAACTTCGATAATTTGGCTTCGGTATAACGCATCGCCGCGAAAGACTTAGGGTCATCGGGCGCGCCCCAGTTACCTTGTCCATCAACCAAAGGGTGGCGATAAGAAAACGGCTGCGCCATTAATACCATTGCTTCATAACAGGCAGAATCACCGTGAGGGTGATACTTACCTAATACGTCACCCACAGTACGGGCAGACTTTTTGTATTTGGCGTTCGCCGATAAGCCCAGCTCAGACATGGCGTAAATAATACGACGCTGTACCGGTTTTAAACCATCGCCAATATGTGGCAAGGCACGGTCCATGATTACGTACATGGAATAATTTAAATACGCCTGCTCAGTAAAGTTGCTCATCGATAGGCGTTCTACGCCCTCTAAACTGAGTTCATTCGCATCACTCATGCTTTATAACCCTTTTATGTTCCTTGCAAAGCTAGCACTGCTGATGCTTTGTCTAATTGCCAGAAATAGCGTGCGCTAGCTGGTTTACCTATGTAATAGCCTTGCGAGTAATCAACTCCCAAGCTAATCAGTTCGTTATTTAATGCTTCTGATTCGACAAACTCCGCCACCGTTTTATGGCCAAGCTCATTAGCAATGCCAACCAAAGCTTGAATAAGTACCCTATCTTCATTTTGATTAAGGATCTCGCGGACAAATGAACCGTCGATTTTTAAGAAATCAAAAGGCAGTTGTTTTAAAGAGTGGAAAGACGAATACCCGACACCAAAGTCATCCAAGGCAATCGCACAGCCTAGCGCTTTTAAACGCTTAATATGATCTTCTGCTTGCTTCATATTAGGCAGAGCTGCGGTTTCGGTAATTTCGAAAATGATCATGTCACCGGCAATGTTACGGCTAACAAACTCACGAGAAATACGAGCAATCACTTTTTCGCTACAGAACGAGCGTGCTGATAAGTTAATAGCAAGCTTGTCGGTGTAACCATTACGCAGGTTAGTTTCCATCTGCTGCAAGGCTTGCTGCACGACCCACAGGTCAATTTTGTCAATTTGGCCGTTTTTCTCAGCCGCTAAAATAAGTTGATAAGGCGAATGTAACTGGTCTTTATCATCTCGCACTCGCAGCAGCACTTCGTAGTGCTCTACTTTGTTGAGTTTGTTATTCATGATTGGCTGATAAAAAAGCTCTAAGCGGTCTCGCTCAATGGCATTTTGCGCCAAATCTAACCAGTAGTGTTTTTTAGCAAGTTCAGAGTCACTGCTTTCGGCTTGGAAACTCACCACACAATTTTTACCACGTTCTTTGGCCTGGTTGTTACAAATGTCGGCCTTCGCCATTAAGTCTTCAAAGCCACTACCATGCTCTGGGAAGGCAACAATGCCCACACAAGCGGAAGCAGTATGAATAATGTTATGCCCAGGCACACTCACTTGTGCCAGCATGCTAATAATGCGCTGCGCAACCACTTCGGCATAAGCCAAACTGGTATCTTCTAAATAGATCGCAAATTCATCACCGCTAATTCGCGCTAGCAAGGTTTCATTAGGCAATAAACGCTCTAAACTCGAGGCCACTTGGCGCAACATTTCGTCACCAGCACCATGGCCACTAATGTCGTTTACATACTTAAAGTTATCCAAATCAACCATTAGTAAGCAGCCATAACGCTGTTTTTCAACCATTTGGTTAATCACCCGCTCAAATTTACGACGGTTAGGTAAATCGGTTAAATTATCGTAATTAGCCACCCACTCAAGCTCTTCAGCACGGCTTTTAAGCTGCTGCTCTAGCGCCTCTAACTGATAAGAAAGTCTCACCAATGTGTGGTTAAGCTCATCAGATTCATCTTGAAGAAACCGTTTGCCGTTGGTTTCTAAATTACGCCTAAACAAGTTGTGTGATGAGCGCGCTAATAAGGGCAAATTGTTAATGGTGCGGCGCATTCTTCGCAATGAGGGGCTAAGGGCAAATACCACAATCGCGCCAGCAAAAAACAAAGCGGCAATACCAAATAACAGATTGTTGTAGTCAGCCCTTTTTAGCTGATTAAGCTGGGTATTAATATCATTTACGATGGCGTAATACACAGGACGAGTTTGGCTAGTGTTGTTTACCTTAAAGGCGTGTAATTCAGTCAGCCCCATTTCGCTATCAAACTGCTCAACGCCATTAACAATATCTTTGGCGTTCAGCCCTACCAGAATATCCTGCACCATATCGCGATAAGCCGATTCAGAATAAAGCAGGTTCACTGACAAATCTTCGTTTAACTCTACCAAGAAGTGGTGGCTGCCTTGGCTAGCAGGGAATAGTTCAAGTAAGCGCAGCGAGTCAATGCTGTAAAAAATCCGATAACTGCCCTGCTCTTCTAATTGCTCTAAATCGGTGGCGATAATAATCCTACAACTGAGCGGGCAATCTAAAATCCATTTAGCTTCTACTGTCTCCGGGTCTTGAAGCATCCATTCCAAGGCCTTTTGGCTATGAGCAATATAACCAAATTCGTATTTCAAGCCCTCTAGTGGGTCTACCACACTTAAGCTACGCACTGGCAGTTCGGTATTACCACGTAGATCCTGCCAAAAAGAATCAAAAATAGAAGAGAGTTGTTCGGTTTCAAAGTCATCGAAACGATAACTTTGGCTAGAGGTAACGCCCTGCAAGCGAGAGAACACGTCACCATAGTATTTTTGTAATTGATATTGTTGGTTTTCAATAACCTGTGCTCTTCCTAGCAAGAAAAAACTCTTAAGATTATCGTGATTAAAACTAATTAAGCCGACTAAAGTCACCAGCAACACACCACATAATAGTAGTAGTGCTTTATTTGCTAGCCCTAAACGTAAGTCGCGCATGCCTTAATAATTCCCTATACCAAATCTGAGGCCATATTGCCTTTCTCTTCTAACCATTGTTTACGGTCACCCGAGCGCTTCTTCGCCAGCAGCATGTCCATTAGCTGCAAGGTTGGTTGTTCTTCTTCAACGGTTAACTGCACCAGTCGACGCGTATTTGGATCCATGGTAGTTTCGCGCAACTGCAAAGGATTCATCTCACCCAAACCTTTAAAGCGCTGTACGTTAACTTTACCGCGTTTCTTCTCGGCTTCAATTCTATCCAAAATGCCTTGTTTTTCATCTTCATCAAGGGCGTAAAAAACTTCTTTGCCTACATCAATTCGGTACAAAGGCGGCATCGCTACATAAATGTGTCCTTGCTCAACCAGTGCTCGAAAATGCATCATAAATAAAGCACACAGCAAGGTGGCAATGTGCAGACCATCGGAGTCGGCATCCGCCAGAATACATATTTTCCCGTAGCGTAAACCGCTTAAATCAGTACTGTCGGGATCAATGCCAATGGCTACCGATATATCGTGTACTTCTTGTGAGGCTAATACTTCACTGGCATCAACTTCCCAAGTATTAAGAATTTTTCCGCGCAGTGGCATCACCGCTTGAATTTCTCGCTCGCGCGCTTGCTTTGCACTACCACCAGCAGAATCCCCCTCTACTAAGAACAATTCACCTTTTAAAGGGTCTTGGCTAGTACAGTCGGTTAATTTGCCAGGTAAAGCAGGCCCAGAAGTCACCTTTTTACGGGCAATTTTTTTAGTCGAACGTATTCGGCGCTGAGCATTACTAATAAATACTTCGGCCAACAATTCTGCTTGGTCGGTATGGGTGTTTAGCCACAGGCTAAAAGCATCTTTAACAATACCCGATACGAAGGCCGCGGATTGTCGTGACGATAAGCGCTCTTTGGTTTGGCCAGCGAACTGAGGATCTTGCATTTTTACCGACAGCACGTAACAACAACGATCCCACACATCGTCGGGCGTGAGTTTAAGGCCTCGCGGTAAAATATTACGGAATTCACAGAACTCTCGCATCGCATCTAACAAACCTTGGCGCAAACCATTTACATGAGTACCACCTTGAGCCGTGGGGATAAGATTCACGTAACTTTCGGTAATGCTATCGCCACCTTCGGGTAACCAACTTACCGCCCAATCTACCGCTTCATCTTTACTAGAAAAAGCACCAGTGAATGGGTCTTCAGGTAAGCTAATAAAATCTTTAAAGGATTGGCTTAGGTAATCTTTTAAGCCATCTTCGTAATACCATTCGTCGTTTTGTTTATTAACTTTATCGACAAACTTAATGTTCAAGCCAGGGCACAATACTGCTTTCGCGCGCAACAAATGACGTAACCGCGACACGGAAAACTTAGGGCTATCGAAATAACTAGCGGTAGGCCAAAAGCGTACTCGGGTACCGGTATTTCGTTTACCAACGGTGCCCGTTACTGTTAACTCTTCAACTTTATCGCCATTTTCAAACGCCATTTCAAATACTTGGCTATCACGGCGTACCTGCACCTCGACACGCGAAGACAAGGCGTTTACCACCGAAATACCCACACCGTGCAAACCACCCGAAAACTGGTAGTTGTCGTTGCTAAATTTACCACCAGCGTGCAAGCGAGTGAAAATAAGCTCTACGCCACTGACCTTTTCTTCTGGGTGAACATCGGTGGGCATACCACGACCATCATCAACAACTTCAATTGATTGGTCTTCAAACAAGGTGACGGTAATTGAGCGAGCATGGCCAGCGAGTGCTTCATCAACACTGTTGTCTATAACTTCTTGGGCTAAGTGGTTGGGGCGAGTGGTATCGGTATACATGCCAGGGCGGCGTTTTACCGGGTCTAAACCACTTAATACCTCAATTGAGTCTGAATTATATTGATCAGCCATGATAGAAATCGTTACCTGCGTGCCAAAAAGTCGAGAATGTCACCACAATATTGCTCAAAGCCTTGAAAGCTGTGGTCTCCACCCTCTTCAATAGTGAAAGTTGCCCCATTATACTCAGTGACAGCTAGGTTAAAGTCCAGTACTTCATCTGCTGTTTGTAACATCACCCATAGCCGCTGCTGACAGCTTAGTTGGCTGACTTCCAGTTGCTTTAACTGCTCTATGTGTTGTTCTTCTAAGCAGTATGTTTGCTGAGTATAAGGGTTAGTTTGTTCGCCTAAAAAATCTTTAAGCAAGTTATAAGGTTTTACCGCTGGATTAACCAATACCGCAGGCACGCCAGTTGATTGGGCGACTCGAGTGGCTAAAAAGCCTCCGAGTGAGCTGCCAACCACACCTATGAGCCTATTTTGGTACTGGGTAAGTAAGCTTTCAATTTGTTGCCATGCCTCCATGGGATAACAAGCCAACTGCGGGCACACAAACTGAATATCAGAGTGATTGTCTTCCAAGAAGCCCGCCATGGCGAGTGCTTTTGCGGAGTTAGGCGAGCTATTAAAGCCGTGTAGATAAAGTAGGACTGAAGGCAGTTCCACTCAGTAACCTTTGGACTTTGGGTCGGGAAGAAAACTTCGTTCAGGTAAACGGCGCAGTCTAGTGGCAATCCGCCCTTCTGGCGTAAGCTGCAAATAACGCCAGCCTGGCTGCTGATGATCTAATGCGAAGTTTGCCGATAAAGGTAGAAATTGGATGCAGGTGCTAGGGGTTGCAATAAACGCCACACCGTCAAACTGAAATTCGTAGTTTTGATGTACGTGGCCAAAAATAACACCGCGAACATTAGGGTAACCAGCAATCACCGCAAAAAACTGTTCAGCGTTTTTTAAGTTATGCTGATCTAACCAATTGCTGCCCACCGGAATGGCTTGGTGATGCATAGCGATCAATACATGTTTATCTGGATATTCTGCTAAAGCTTGTGCCAAGTCATCTAACTGCTGCTGGCTCATCACCCCGTGAGGTTCGCCTTCAACTTGGGTATCTAGCATAATCACTTGCCAATGCTCGCTTATCAGTTGCTTTGACGTTAACACCCCATATTGCGCTAGGGTTTGCATGTTAGCTTGTAAATCGTGATTACCCGGCAACCAAAAACTTGGGCGCTCTAGCTCTGCGACTTTTTCAGCAAAGCGTTGATATGAACGTTTGGTATGATCTTGAGATAAATCGCCAGTGGCGAGAATATAATCGAAGGGGATCTGTTCACTTTTTACATTATCTAAAACTGCACTAAAGCTGTCGCTAGTATTTACACCCAGCAAGCCAGTTTGGTCATCAGCAAACAAGTGGGTGTCGGTAACTTGCAATAAGCGCACGTTGCCATCTTCTGCTGTATTTATATCTAATTTAGTAAATGCCACAATCTTTTCTTGTAGTTTGACTATGCAAACTCAACTTTAATCCGCTGTTTTATACAAAATACCAACCAGTCATTAAGAAACTGATTTGTTTGATGCTTTTCATCTTGGTGATGCATCTTTTTATTCGGGTAATCATACCTTGGTTTTAGCTTAAAAATCTGCTGACTAGCACACACTTCCGCCAACCGCGCATCGTGGTACAAACGCACTAACAGTTGCGGTTGCAAATAATTATACGCTTGGGAAGTGGCCTGCCTAATTTCGTATAAAGCAGTATATCGAGTCAACTCTTTACTTTCTAATAAGTAGTTTTCACCGACTTTGGGGATCAAACGTAAACTTTCCCCCACCTCTAAAGAGGCTGGAAACAATCGAGTCATCAAAGTGTAATTAGCCGCATAAAGCTGCATTAATTGGTCAAGATTAACCCGATAGTTAGAGGGCCTTCCCTTATTGGCCATCACCGTCGCCATCATTCTGCCATTGCTGCATCACTTTCTGCAAATTGAGCTGCAACCATTGAATAGCAATCACAGCGGCAGCGTTATCAATAACGCCCGTTTGCACCCACTCAAAGGCCTGTTCACGACTGATCACTTTAACCAATATATCTTCGTTTTCGTTATCTAAACCATGTACGCCACCAGCTTTGCTAGAATCAACTTCACCAATATAGAGGTGAATCCGTTCGCTCAAACCACCTGCTCCAGGCAAAAAGCTATTACACGAAATAACTCGCGCCACGTTAAGCCCGGCTTCTTCTTCGGCTTCACGAACGGCTACTTCTAGTGGCGGCTGGCCGCTATCTAACATGCCAGCGACAATCTCCAGCAACCAAGGGCTAGCACCGGTTTCTACCGCACCAATACGAAACTGTTCTACCAGTACTACTTGGTCCAATTTAGGATCAAACAACAAAATGCCCGCAGCATGACCACGGTCCATCATTTCTCGAGTCATCCAATTGCTCCACCCGCCTTGGTATAAACGGTGGCGCAGAGTATAGCGTTGTAACTTGAAGAAACCTTGATATACATCTTCAACTGATTGGATTTCTACATCATCTTGAGAAAACTGACTACCAGAGTGTGGCTTAGGCATACGAACTTAGTCTCCTTTTTGTAACGATTGGTATATAATGCGTCAGAATATATTGCTGAAATATCAAATTGCTTTAAATTAGTGGTTTTTCTTTGATATCTAGGTCTTACTCTACAAATAAAGCTGGTATAGACTAGCATTAATTAGCAAATGTTAGTTTTAAACCAAGGACTTTTGTTCCTAAATCAAACTAACTCACTCCGTATCAACATCGCTACATATACTAGCGACCAAAGGAAAGGCGTAATGAAGCTCAAAATCAAATCGTTAATACTAGCTTGTGGAGTAAGCTCTTTAGCTTTTCAAGCTCAAGCTGATGATTTATTGCAAATTTATCAACTAGCCCAAGAAAAAGATCCTGTAATTTTGCAAAGTAAAGCTCAGCGCGACATCGCCTTTGAGCAAATTACCGAGTCTCGCGCATCATTATTACCGCAAATTGGTTTTGGTGCTGGTGCTAAGTACACCACCACAAGCAATGACAGTATCGACAGTATTACCAATACTAATGCCTCTGTAGGTTTGAGCCAGTCGCTATATTCTAAGACCAACTGGACCAGCCTTAGCATTTCTGAAAAGAATGCGACGCGAGTAGAAGCGGTATACGGTAATGACGTACAAAGCCTCATCATCCGTGTAAGCAACGCTTACTTCAATGTACTGCGCGCCATAGACAACGTAAGCTTTGTTGAAGCTAACAAAACCGCGGTTGGTCGTCAGTTAGAGCAAACTAAACAGCGTTTTAATGTTGGTTTAACTGCAATCACCGACGTACACGAAGCGCAAGCTGAATATGACCGTACTTTGGCGCAAGAGATTCAGGCGCGTAACGACCTGTCAAACAGCTACGAAGATTTGCGTGAGCTTACTGGTTTAGAGCACCGCGAACTCAATGTTTTAAATACCCAACGTTTTGAGCCAAATGCGTTAGAGCAAGGTTCTGATTTTTGGTTAGCAACCGCTACCGACCGTAACTTAGAGCTAAACGCCCAGCGTATCTCCAAAGAAATAGCCCAAGAGCAAATTGAACTCGCACAAAGCGGTCACTTGCCAACGCTAGATCTAACGGCTGGTATTGGTTACGACAACAATCAATATGGTAACGACCTTTACGATGCCACCCAAGGCGGCAGTAACAATGCAGGTAATATTGGCCTTGAGTTTAACTGGCCTATCTACCTAGGTGGCAGTATTGATTCACAAGTAAGACAAGCGCAGTTTAGCTACATTGCGTCATCTGAAGCGCTAGAGCAAACTTACCGTTCCGTGCAAAGTACCGTGAACTCGGTAGTAAACAACGTAAGTGCGAGTATTGGTTCGGTTAAAGCTTTTGAGCAAACCGTGGTATCTTCGCAAAGCGCGCTAGAAGCCACCGAAGCGGGTTTCGAAGTAGGTACTCGTACTATTGTTGACGTACAAGACGCTACACGTAACCTTTACTCTGCAAAAAGTGATTTATCAAATGCTCGTTACGACTACATTCTTAACATGCTAGCGCTAAAACAAGCTGCTGGTACGCTAACCGAAGAAGACGTCGTGTTGGTTAACTCTGGTTTAATGCCTGCTCAATAAACTGAGTAGCATGATCAAAAAGTAAAAAAAGGCGCCAATCGGCGCCTTTTTAGTATTTAAACAAACTGTTAATCTATTTGATTTTGGCGAATAGACTTAATGATTTCTGAGGTTGAGCAGCCGTCTTCAAAATTAAGTACTTTCACTTGTCCGCCATTGGCAATCACCTCTTCACCACCGGCGATCTCTTCTGGCTTGTAATCGCCGCCTTTTACCAATAAGTCTGGTAACAAGTTAGCAATTAAGCGTTGTGGGGTATCTTCACTAAAATCAACCACCCAATCTACCGCCCCTAAACCCGCTAATACCGCCATACGGCGATCGACACTATTTACCGGGCGGCCTTCACCTTTTAAGCGCTTAACTGAATCATCGTTATTTACAGCGACAATTAAACGGTCACCTAGGGTGCGCGCATGGTTTAAGTAAGAAACGTGACCAGCATGTAAAATGTCGAAACAGCCATTGGTCATAACCACCGTTTCACCACGGCGTTTAGCGGCTTCTAAAGCAAGTTTAAGTTGCTGCTCGCTTAATACACCAAAGCCAGTTTCTTGCGAACCGTAAACGGCATTTGCCAGCTCAATGGTAGATACTGTAGACGTACCCAGCTTGCCAACAACGATCCCAGCCGCGGCATTGGCTAAAGCACAAGCATCATCAAGGCTAGCGCCAGCTGCTAAAGAGCTAGCAAGTGTCGAGATAACAGTATCACCGGCACCGGTAACATCGTAAACCTCTTGGGCCAGCGCGGCTAAATGCAGCTCCGCTTCACCTTTACGAATTAAGGTCATACCGTGTTCGCTGCGTGTCACCAATAGCGCTTCTAAATCAAGCTGTTCAATCAGTGCTAAGCCTTTACTAATAATTTCATCGTCGTCTTTACACGGGCCCACTACCGCTTCAAATTCAGAGTAGTTAGGCGTAAGCAAAGTAGCGCCGCGGTATTTATCAAAGGCACTGCCTTTAGGGTCTACTAATACTGGTACCCCTGCTTCACGCGCTAACGCAATTAAATCGCCGACACGATTCAAAGCGCCTTTATTGTAGTCAGACAGAATAACCACTTGATGCTGTTTTACTTGCTCGGCAAAACTGGCGGTTAAATCTTTACTGTCGACTTCATGAAAATTTTCTTCAAAATCTAAGCGAATAAGCTGCTGATGGCGACTTAATACGCGAAGCTTGGTAATGGTGGGGTAATCCGCAAATTTAGTGAACTGACACTCTACCCCAACCGTTGCCAACTGGTTCTCAAGCGCTAGTCCGGCTTCATCTTCTCCGCTCATGCCTAGTAAGGTTGAGCCAGCGCCTAAGGCCACGGCATTCAATGCTACGTTCGCCGCCCCGCCAGGGCGCTCTTCAATTTGTTCTACTTTAACCACTGGAACCGGTGCTTCAGGTGAAATTCGTCCGGTAGGTCCATGCCAGTAGCGGTCTAACATTACGTCGCCAACCACTAGCACCTTAGCTTGGGCAAACTCAGGGAGGGTAATTCTCATTGTTCACTCTCATCGATAATTAATTACTAACAGTTTATCATAGTTAAATTAATGGTCTGCGGCATAATCTCTTGATATCCAGTAGACTTTACACATTCTTACAACAACTAAGTTAAATATGGCGAAAATATCTCCACCTAAACTCGGCGCAGCATCACTTCACCCTAAAAACTGGGGCGCTTGGATCTTGATAGGCTTTATGTTCAGTATTAGCCTGCTGCCTTTTCGTATTCAGCATTACTTAGGTTTAGGCATTGGCCGCTTAGCTAAAAAGCTACTCAAATCACGAGTTCATATCACTCGGCGTAATCTAGAAATTTGTTTCCCTGACAAAAGCGCCGAACAGCGCGAGCAATTAGTAGAAGGTTGCTTCAAGCACTTAGGCCATTCGGTTGTAGATACAGCTAATGCGTGGTTTTGGCCACAATGGCGGTTTGCTAAACACTTTAAAGTAGAAGGCGCTGAGCACCTAAACAAGGCGCGTGAAAAAGATGGCGGCATTTTGTTAATTAGTGCCCACTTTTG
Source organism: Agarivorans sp. DSG3-1 (assembly GCF_046774965.1). Classification (NCBI taxonomy): domain Bacteria; kingdom Pseudomonadati; phylum Pseudomonadota; class Gammaproteobacteria; order Alteromonadales; family Alteromonadaceae; genus Agarivorans; species Agarivorans sp. DSG3-1. Next base: position 246,884 of record NZ_CP177241.1, read on the forward strand.
GACCTTAGAAAGCCACGCCCGTGCTTATGGTACTTTGGATCCCGGCGTAGGTATTTACCGCCCCAATAAAAATGCTGTGTATGAGTACTTTCAGTATCACGGCCGCACTAAATCCAACAAATACTTAGTGGATCGCACCGATGTGCGCGGCATGATTAAAGCACTAAGAACCGACAATGCCGTTTGGTACGCACCAGATCATGATTACGGCACTCATGCAGCGGTATTTGTACCATTTTTTGCTCAAGATAAAGCCGCCACCATTACCGGTACAGCCACTTTAGCCAAAGTAAAAAATGTTCAAATTCTGCCAACCTATGCCTTACGTAACAACGATGGATCTGGCTTTACCTTGGTGATAGAACCTGCTGTAGAAAACTACCCAAGTGGCAATGATGAGCTAGACGCCCATACCGTTAACCAAATAGTAGAAAAAGCTATTTTGCGCGCACCCGAGCAATATATGTGGATTCACCGCCGCTTTAAATCTCGCCCACCGGGTGAATCAAGCGTTTACTAAATAAAAAGGGCTTGCTGAATCAGCAAGCCCTTTTTTCGAATACCCTTGTAGAATGAGCCAACTAGCGAGTAAACAACTGCTGCCAAGTATCGGTCACTATACTCAAATCGAGTTCAAACTCAGCTTTGTTGGCCAAACGAGGCACACCTTGTAAGCCGCAGCGATGACATTCATCGCGAATATCTAAATAACACTGCGTTAAACCTTGGGCTTGTTTAGGCTCCAATAAACCAAGCTCGACGCAGCTTTCAAATATTCGTACGTTATCGGTCCATTTACTCAACTCAGGGTGCTTTTCAGTATTCAATAACACCAAATACTGAGCGATAAATTCGATATCTACCATGCCTCCGGCAGATTGCTTCAAGTCCAACAATTCATCGGTTTCTCGGCTGAGGTGATCCTTCATCTTGGTGCGCATTTCTTGAACTTGTTTAGCTAAGTCTTTGGCATCTCTAGGGATAGCCAAAATCTTACGACGTACTTGCTCAAAGCCCAGGGCTAATTCACCATCACCATAAATTACCCGCGCTCTCACTAACGCTTGATGTTCCCATGTCCAAGCTTCGGTAAGTTGATATTGCTCAAAGGCTTCAATGGCCGACACCAACAAGCCAGAGGCACCAGAAGGGCGCAAGCGCATATCAAGCTCATACAACACGCCTGAGGCTGTGCGGGTATTAAATAAATGCATAATTCGCTGAGCGAGCTTCAAATAAAACTGTTTACTGTCGATTTGCTTAGCGCCGTTGGTATAGGTACTGCTATCGCTGTTATGCAAAAACACCAAATCTAAGTCTGAGCTATAGCCGGTTTCAATGCCGCCTATTTTTCCATAGCCAACTACCGCAAAACCGCGTTGTTGTTCGGTTAACTGCGATGGATAGCCATGGCGCTCTATCATTTGGTTCCAAGCCTGCTCTACCACCGCATTCACTATCACTTCAGCTACAGCAGTTAAGTGATCACTTACTTTCATTAAGGGTAGCGCTCCAGCGATATCCGCCGCAGTGATCCGTAATTGTTGGATTTGCTTGAACTGACGCAGCGCTTCCATTTGCTGCTCCATGTCATCTGGTGGAATACGCAACATAAACTCACGCAGTTGCTGCCCGTAACTGTCTTCACTTGCGGGGTTATACAGTACACCGGGGTCTAACAACTCATCTAACAGAATGGGGAAGCTCGCCAGTTTTTCGGCCAACATCGCGCTACCCGAACACAAACGTAGCAACTGCTGTAAGGACGCTGGGTTTTCTGCCAGCAGCTCTAAATAAGCGGTACGCGATAAAATCCGCTCTAGCAATACCATCACCCGAGGCAATACTAAGCTGGTTTTTGGATGTTCAAACAACTGCTGCAGCAAACTAGGCATCATCCGCTCCAGTGTTTGCCTACCACGCTGGCCAATTTGCCTATGTTCTACCGCGTGCATAAAGTGGTACATGGTTTCTACGCGAGCTTTTTGTTCGGTTTCACTACATACATGTTTACCCATTAAACTGGCTAGATCTTCTCGGTTAGCACCGCAATGCCACAGGTCGTCATACTCTTGCCCTGCTTGGTGCTCTTCTTGTTCCTCTTCACCAATAGCGCTTTGGAAGCAAGCATTCACTTCGCCTAAGCGCTGCTGAAGGTGCTGATAAAACGCTTCCCATGTTGAATGGCCCATTACCCAAGCAATTCGCGATTGGTCTGACTCACTGTCGGGCAAAGTTTGCGTTTGCTGGTCGTCTATTTGCTGGAGAATGTTTTCTACTTGGCGCAAATACAAATAATGCTCTCGCAACATATCAGTTTGCGCTTCGGTCAGTTCACCGTGTTCGCTAAGTTGAGTAAGTGCGGTGAGCAAAGAGCGTGTTTGCAATACCGGCTCACGGCCACCACGAATAAGCTGAAAGGTTTGTACAATAAATTCAATTTCGCGGATCCCGCCAGAGCCCAATTTAATATTATCGCGCAAGCCTTTACGGCGAATTTCTGAATTGATCATCGCTTTCATCGAACGCAGCGCTTGAATCGCACTGAAATCGATATAACGGCGATATACATAAGGCTTAAGCATGGCTTGAATGTCTTGATCGAAACGCAAGTCTTGATTAATCACTCGCGCTTTAACCATCGCGTAGCGCTCCCAATCGCGACCATGGTGCTGGTAATAATCCTCAAAAGCGGCGTAACTCACCGCTAATGGCCCTGATTCACCAAAAGGGCGTAAACGCATATCTACTCGAAATACAAAGCCATCTAGGGTGGGTTGGTCAATGAGCTGAATTAAGCGCTGTCCCATGCGAATAAAGAACTGCTGGTTAGCAATATTACGACGCCCACCTTGAGTTTCGCCGTTTTCTGGGTAACAGAAGATTAAATCGATGTCTGACGAGAAGTTAAGCTCGCGCCCACCTAACTTGCCCATACCAATCACCACTAGCGGCTGTGCGTTCCCCTGCTCGTCTGTTGGAGTTCCCGATTCAGCGCAGCAACGTTGATACAACCATTGATTAGCGCAATCTACGCTAGTATCTGCCACCGCCGATACTTGTGCAAAGCTATGGCTTACCGCTTGCGCTAACAGCAAATCTCGCCAAGCAATTAACACCATATGTAAACGGCGGAACTGGCGAAGTACTTTTTTAGCGCCATCATCATTAACTTGCTCTGCAAGCGCGCTTGATAGCTGCTCTCGCAGTTGCTGTTCATTTTGTGGGCTATCAAGCAATTGCTGCTGCCAAATGTCTAACAGCATACTGGGCTGGCTAATACAGCTGCGAGCAATAAAATCACTAAGCGCAAAAGCTGCTTGTGTTTGAGCTTGCTGCTGCTCGCTTAACTGTTCAAGCAAGCTGGGTTCAAACTCAATCAATCGCTCCCAAGATTTAGAGGCTAAGGTAGCAAGCTCGCTGGGTAAGGGAAGAGTATTGGCCATAATGAAGAAAACCCGAATGCAAAATTTGACTTAATATCATCACGATTTATCACTAAGTACAAGCGCATAACCATAGAGTGTAAGCGGGTTCAAAAAGCCCTGCTTTATATGCGGTTTATCACGATAGTGAATTGAAAAACGGCGATTTTTAATAAAGCTAAATCTCACTTATCAAAACTACAGTATAGTGAAGATGTTGTTGCTCAAATCGCCTCAGGATTGCCTTATGAAAACTACCATCAATGCCTTTGACCTTGTGATGTTATCCTTATCTCTCATCGCTATAGTCATCGTTAGCTGTATCTTTTTTTATCCCGCTGATACACAACTACGAGCACTGTTAATCAATTTGGATTCTCTTATCTGCGTGGTGTTTATTAGTCACTTTATTGTTAGCGCCATCCGCAGTAAAGCGCCACTGATTTACCTAAGACACCACTGGATAGATTTGCTGGCGAGTATTCCAATGGTGGAAGCTTTACGTTTATTACGCTTCTTCCACGCCATCAAGCTTATCCGCGGCATTGTTGAGCAGCGTCATTTACTCAAAAACCTAAAACACCGACGTATCGAATCTACCTTAGCCAGCATTTTATTCACGCTGCTAGTGATTGTTTTGCTTGGCTCAATTGGTATTTTATTGGCCGAACAAGACCAAGTGAACGGACAAATCAGCAGTGCTGGTGAAGCACTATGGTGGGCCATTGTGACAATTTCTACCGTAGGTTACGGCGATTTTGTGCCAGTATCTGACGCTGGCAGAATCATAGCGGGTTTGATGATATTAACTGGCGTGGGCTTTTTTGGTGCGGTTTCGGGCTTAATGTCGGCCTTGTTAATGCGCGGTAAAACCAACAAAGAGGTACGCATAGAGCAGCTGTTGATAGAGCATCAAAAAGAACAACGCGTCTTGCAGCAGCAACTTAACGAGATTCAACAACAGCTGAATCAACTGCAGCAAACTAAAGACTAATTAACGCTAACTGCGAATAGATAACCAAGCCATGGCTAACGCTTCGTAAGTGGCGGTATCGGCCTTAGCGATATGACTAAGGCGAGGAATAAAGCTTTGCCAAGTTAAATCCGCATGCCAGTTTTTTACCTGATAGTAAGTAGGTGCGGCGGTTGGATAAAGTCCTTGCATCGCAAACAAGCGCATTGCTCTGGGCATATGTGAGGCTTGAGTAATAAGCGTTAAGTTAGTATTTGGATAACGCCACGCAATATTGGCGGCTTCCTCAGCAGTGTCTTTAAGTTGATAACTGCGAATCAGTTTTGAGTCGGGAACGCCTAAAGATATCGCAAGCTTGGCCAACATATCGGCATGTTGTACACCACTGCCTTCATTATCACCGCCGGATAGCAAAATTTTCACCTGTGGTTGCTGGCGCCATAAACGCACCGCTTCAACCACCTTAATAGCGCCACAAGGCAATACTTGGCTAGACAGCGGTTGGTTTTCATCTTGGTAATGCAAGCAGCCTAATACCACGATCATTTCCGTATCAGGCGGTAGTTCATGCAGGGCGTTATATTGCTTTTCCCAGTGGTACAACAGTGCACCGCTTACCGGATAAAGGCTTAAACAAAAGGTGAGCAATACACACACAACCATTAAGCTTCGAGCGAGGATTTTGCGACCAAGCAGCAAAAGCACCAAGGCGAACAATAATATTAACCATAGGGCGGTGCTAGGCATAACCAGTACCGTAAGCAGTTTTTTTAATGCAAAGCTAAAGCTGTCCATAAGCTACCAATACACAGCTTGTTGCAACGCTTGTTGGCGAGAGAACTCTAAGGCATTTAATAGAGACTGTTCTTTACGGTGAACCCATTTCTCAATAGGTTGCTGTTGTTCAATGTCTAGCTGTGGCAGCATTTCGCGCAAAGGTTTAAACAAACTTAACTCTTCAATACCAGACAAAATATCCACCCAAGGCAGCCTAAATTCTTCACGTAGCTCTTGATCAAACAGCTCCCCTACACACATGCCAACCAATAGGTTACGCCTTAGCTTGGTAGCTTGTTTAATATAGATATCCGCATCCACTTGCTGCTGCGCTAACGCAGACTGTTGCAAATAATCCCAGCTGGTTTGCAACATACCTTGAGCGAGCTGCTGCATGTTGTGAGTTTGCAACGGCTTATGATGTTGCCACTTAGCTTGATACAACCAACGGGTAATTTTTAACATTAAACTACAGTATCGTCCGCTGTGAATGAGCGTAATCACGTCGTCTGGTTGTGGTAATGCCAATTGTTGTTTTTGCAAAGATTTAAGTAAAGAACGTTGCTGCGGTAACTTCTTAATAAACGCGCCACGCTCGGCGGTGAGCTTGCTTAAACTAGAGGCTTGATTAAGCCAAGATAGCTGCTGGCGTAACCAACGTAACTCTTTAAGCCAAGAGCATTCTACCAGCGCTAACTCGTTAAACATTTTGCAAGCTTGAAACAGCATTTGTACTGATAATGAAACTTGCTCAAGTGCCGCAAAGCTGCGCTGTTCAACAAACATCTGTTCATGATACTGCCAATGAGCCAGAGCAGACCTGAAAATACGGGTTAAACACTCAGCACTATTTTCAGCGTCACTGATTTTTACAGCCGTTAGCGGTTTTACTTTATCGCGGTGCGCCATGGCCAACATATATCCGCGCTGCGCTTTACTAATGTTAGCTAAACGCAGCCCTTCAATAGATGCGATGTCGCTGGCCAACTCAAATAACTGGCTAACATCCCCTTTCACTAGCTCCAGTTCAATTTCACAAATGGCTTCTTGCTCAGCACTGGCGGTTAAAGCACCCTGATCAAAAGCCACTTCAATTAAGGTATCGTTGGCTAAATCTACCAGCCAAGTTTGCCTGTCGAAAGTTGTAGTAAATAGAGGGGAAAGCTGAGTATCGATATGAGAGAGGTCAGTGCCAGCGGGCCATTCAACTTGTTCAAACAAGGCGAGTTGCGGCTTATTAGCGTTAATTACGCAGTTGTATTCTGGCCGCTGATGTAAGCCACCTAGCGCTAAACCGTCAGTTTTAATGGTTTGTACGTTGTCGCCATCGCCACTGCGAATACGCAAACCCATACCCCAACGCATCAATTGATGGTCGGCAGTATCAAAATAAACACTGGTGAGAGTTTTCACTTCGGTTTGCAGCACACTATACTGATTTAGCCGAGCGAGTAAGACTGACGCGCATTGAGGCGTAGCTAAGAGCTTGATTTCAATTTCATTGTTCATGGTTTATCCATGTTTGCTGATGCAGCGACCTGCTCCCTCTGTTCAGTACGCATATAAAACCTTTGATATAGCTCAAGTTAAAAGCAACAAATTATAAGATAAATGCTTGCAACTAAACTCGGCTACGTTACCATGCGCCTCGCAAAAAATATATCCCTTGCATAGCTAATTGGAACACAGATTATGTCCGGAAATACAATTCTAGGTTTGTTTGCAAAATCGCCAATTAAACCACTAGAAGAGCATATCAATGTAGTGCACGAATGCTGTGAAGTGTTAGTGCCATTTTTCGAAGCTGTACTTGATAAAGATTGGAAGACTGCAGCCAAGCGCCGCAGAGACATTTCCAACTTAGAAAAAGAAGCTGATCGCATGAAGCGCGAAATTCGTTTGAACTTACCGGGCGGCATTTTTATGCCAATCGAACGTTCTGACGTATTAGAGTTGCTTACCCACCAAGATAGAATTGCCAATAAAGCGAAAGATATTTCTGGCCGTATGTTAGGTCGTAAAATGGAGTTACCGCCGAAACTGGCTGAAATGTTTATGGCTTATTTAGCACGTTGTTTAGAAGCAACCGGCAAAGCTAAAGATGCGATTAACGAGCTAGAAGATTTACTTGAAACAGGCTTTAGAGGCCGTGAAGTAGATTTAGTGAAAAAGATGGTACACGAACTCGATGTTATCGAAGACGATACCGACGCGCAGCAAATCAAAATTCGTCGTAAATTACAAAAGATAGAAAAAAAACTAGATCCTATCGACGCAATGTTCCTTTATTTCATCATTGAAGCTATCGGCGAATTGGCCGACCAAGCGCAGCGTGTTGGCGCGCGCTTAGAACTGATGATTTATCGCTAACAAAAATTACTAGGTAACTCCAATGGAAATTCTTGCAACTTATGGCACTACGTTAATCATCATTGCTGCCGTGTTTGGCTTTGTAATGGCGTGGGGTATTGGTGCTAACGATGTAGCTAACGCTATGGGTACATCGGTTGGCTCAAACGCTATTACCATCAAACAAGCGATTATTATCGCAATGATCTTTGAATTCGCTGGAGCCTACTTGGCCGGCGGTGCGGTAACAAATACGGTACGTAAAGGTATCATTGATTCAGGTGCGTTTGTAAACACGCCTGAGCTATTAGTATTCGGTATGATCGCTGCGTTGTTAGCAGCAGGTACTTGGTTACTCATTGCGTCTTACAACGGTTGGCCAGTTTCAACTACTCACTCTATCATTGGCGCCATTGTTGGTTTTGCTGCTGTAGGCGTGGGCACAGAAGCGGTTGAATGGGCTAAAGTTGGCGGCATTGTTGGTAGTTGGGTTATCACTCCAGCCATCTCCGGCGTCTTCGCCTATTTAATCTTTGTCAGTGCACAAAAGCTTATTTTTGATAATGAAAATCCACTAGACGCTGCTAAACGCTATGTACCAGGTTACATGTTCTTAGCTGGCTTTATGATGGCATTGGTAACGATCAAAAAAGGCCTTAAGCACATTGGCTTAGAAATGAGCAGTGTTGAAGGTTACGTTTGGGCAGTAGTGATTGGATTAGTGGTAGCGATTATCGGTAAAGTCATCATTAGTCGCTTAAAAACAGATCCTAAAGCTGATCGTCAAATGCACTACACCAACGTAGAAAAAGTGTTTGCGGTACTGATGGTCATTACTGCTTGTTGTATGGCGTTTGCGCATGGTTCAAACGACGTAGCCAACGCTATTGGTCCTTTGGCGGCTGTAGTAAGCGTGGTAAGCAACAACGGTGAAATTGGCGCTAAAGCAGCCTTGGCTTGGTGGATTTTACCACTGGGTGGCTTAGGTATTGTGGCCGGTTTAGCCTTATTTGGTAGCCGCGTAATTGCCACCATTGGTAAAGGCATTACTCACTTAACACCGAGCCGTGGTTTTGCTGCAGAACTTGCTGCTGCCACCACCGTTGTTGTGGCATCAGGCACGGGCTTACCTATTTCTACTACTCAAACCCTTGTGGGTGCAGTATTAGGTGTAGGCATGGCACGAGGCATTGCTGCACTTAACCTGGGTGTAGTACGTAGTATTGTAATATCTTGGGTGGTTACACTACCTGCAGGTGCAGCACTATCTATCGTGTTCTACTACATATTGTTGGCTATTTTTGGCTCATAAGCCCTAAAACTAGTTAACTTTACTCACATTAACAGCGTTGCTGGTTGAGACTAGCAACGTTGTTTCGTACACTAACGGCGAATACTATCTAACTCGAAGAGATACGCCGTGATTGTAAGAACTTTATCTGCTGCATTTTTATCGCTTGCCCTCACCTTTCCTGCTATCGCACAAACTCGCTACATTTCAGATGATTTATACGTTTTCATGCATGCGGGTCCTAGCAACCAGTTTCGCATTGTAGGCAGTGTTAACGCGGGTACTAAAATTAACCAAACTGATTACAACGCAGAGAATAAATACGCCAAAATTGTATTGGAAGGCGGCCGTGAAGGTTGGGTAGAAGCTAAATACCTAAACCGTTCCCCTGGCCTTGCTAATCAACTAGAGCAAATAAAAACCCAATTAGAGAAAAGTGAAACCGCGCGTAAGCAACAGTTAGAAGACAGCGGAAATGCGTCATCTGAGCGTGTTCAGCAAATCGAGACTCAACAGCAGCAGATTGAGCAACTACAAGTAAACAATGACCAGTTGAACGAACAGTTGAATCAAATCACTAATCAAAATGCTGCCATACAGCATGAGCTAGACACCAAAGATGAAGCCGTGCAAATGCAATGGTTTATGCGTGGAGCTGGCGTTGCGGCGGCCGGTTTGGTGCTAGGTATTTTACTGCCGATGATTCCACGTCGCAAAAAACGCGATAATCAGTGGATGTAATTCTTATCGATACCCAATAAAAAGGCGCTTAAAGCGCCTTTTTTATTTACATTACATTGGGCAAACTCTCGCCCCATATCACAGCACTATTGTTAATTAACGCCTGACCTAGTATTGAGTACCTCTGCGAAACAAGCCTTAAATCCGGTTATCGTTTTTCAAATGATTTAAACCAAAGGTACAGACTTGGAACTACGGTTAGCGTCACTATCATCGAAATAATACATCCCCAGCCAACCACTAAGGCCATCGGCGACATGTAGTTATCATAACCGCCAATACCGTAAGCAAGGGGGATTAGACCTACTACTGTGGTAATTGTGGTTAAGGTGATAGGTCGAATTCGGCTTTGCGTCCCTTCAATAACAAAATCCACTAAGCCACGCTCCAACAGCTGCTGCTCTTTATCTTTTAAATGCCAAATCAGCACTAAGCTATTGTTTACCATAATTCCGATTAACGCGATCATGCCAATAATGGAGAAAAAGCTAAGCACTTGATTGTGAATGACTAAAATCAATAGCGCTCCTGCCACCCCAAAAGGTATTACAGATAACACTATCAACGACTCGGCAACGCTATCAAACAGCAACAGCAGTAAGATAGCTATTCCGGCAAAGGCCAGCAAAATAGCGATAGTAAACCCGGTCAGCGCTTCTTGAGTTTCTAAAATTTGTCCGGTTGCAACAATGGATGCGCCTTGGTAGCTTTTACTGGAGAACTCGGCTTGTATTTGGCTAAAAGCAGAGACTGGATCAGTGATGCTGGCATCAACCCCAGCAGAAACTCGAACAACTCGCTCGCCGTCAAAGTGTTTTATTTGCGCCTGAGAATCGGTAAATGTCCACCGCACCAATTCGTTTAAGGGAACCAACTGGCCTGAGCTTGCACGAAGCATCAAGTTATCTAATTCAGGTAACAGCTTGTCATCATCTTCTAAGGTAAGTCGAAAATACACCTCCTCCTCTCCGTTGAAGATACGTGTTACTCGTTTCCCATCAACCGCGTACTTAATAACATCGCCAACCTGACTAGCGCTTATGCCGTAGTAGCTTAACCAACGGTGCTGCAACTCTGCTTGGATTTGCGGTGCAGGTTCATTAATATCCCGACGAACTCGTGTTACCCCATCCATCTGTTCAAGGTAGCTGACCAGTTCGTTTGTTAGTTGTTCGCGGCCACTGTCGCTGCCACCAACCACGCGTAAATCAATAGGCCGCCCTACTGGTGGTCCTCCGCCATCTATATCAAATTCAATCTGGGCTAAACCAGCAATGCCTCCAGCGTTACTCTCCCATTCTTGCACTAACTGCTCTGCAGTGCGGGAACGAGAGTTGGCAGGTGTTAGCGTCACAACCCAAAAGCTGCTCGGCGAACTCACTTCACCGTACCAATACGATACTTCGGCAGTATCTTTAAACATTGCTTCCAACTGCTGGGTTTGCAACCAAACATCATCTAAATCCAGCTCAGGCTCTGCTTCAACGCTGACCTCAATCAAGTAGGCACCATCAGTTGGGAAAAATAAGAAACTCAGATTTTTATACGACAGAAACGCCAAGCTAAATACAAGCACCACAATACTGGGTAAAACAAGCTGACGTTTTTTAATTGCGAGTGCGATGAAAGCATTCAATGCGCTTAGCTTCACCCAGCTTTTATTTTCGATTTTAGTCGTATTTTTTAAGATGGTTTTAACATGAGCAGGAAGCAAAAACAGCGCATCAATAAATGAAAAACAAAGCGCTATAATCACCGTTAATGGGATCACATACACCAGTTTCCCACTGTTTCCAGGTAAAAACAGCAGCGGTATAAATGCAATCATGGTGGAAAGAATACTGGCTAACAAAGCAGGAAAAACACTTTTAACTCCCAAACTAACCGCTTTACTTACCGAATGTCCCTGTTCAACCAACGCAATAATTCTATCGCTAACCACCACCGCATCATCAACAATAATACCCACAATCAATATCAATGCTGACAAAGTAAACACATCAAGAATTTGCCCAAATGAAGGGAGTAGAGCTAACGTACCAAAGATACAAACGGGAATGGATACTGCCACCCAAAATGCAATTCGGCGGTCCAGAAACAAGGCTAAAGTTATGAGTACCAATGCAAGACCCAATAAACCATTGTTTTGCACAATATTGGCTTTCTCTTGGATATCGGCTGATAAATCAAAGCCAACATCTAGCGTATATTGTTCACCTAAAAGTCCTTGTTGTTTATCTAAAAGTACCTTAACCGCTGCGGAAGTTTTAATCACATCTGCCGCTTCATCTGTTCTTAAATCAAACAAAATACTCTTATGGCCATTAATCGAGCCGTATACTTCTCCTTTCTCAAAGCCATTATCGATAAGGCCTGCAATATCGTTAAGTGTGAGCTTGGGTTTGAAGGAGATAAACATATCTTGTAGAGCAGTGATGCTATTGAGTTCTGCTTCTGTCATTAACTCCGGGTTGTTTTGAAGTTGCTCTAGTCGTCCGCCACTAATCAGCGCATTACGCTCGCTAATAATCGACGCAACCTCGTCAATGGTTAGGCCATAACGTTTCAATGATATTGGCTCTAATTGAATGATAAATTCTGGCGCCCGCAAATCAACGGGATACACCTCACCAATCCCATCAATTTTTCTAAGTTCTAGCTCAAGGGATTTTGCTTTGCTTCTCAGCTCGCCATAACTAACATCACCTGAAATGCCTACCACCATGAAATCCAAGCTATAAGACTTTTTAATACTAAGCGTGGGACCTTCAGTGACACCTAACGGTAAATCAGATAAGCGCGAAAGCGCATCTCGAATATCTTGATAAACACTATTGGGATCAGAGACATTGGGGTTTAGCTCTAGGCTTACTCTAGAAACACCGGTTTCAGAAACCGAGGTAAACTCTTTGATACCAGAAATAGACAGTAATTCTTTTTCAATTTTACTGGTGATATTGCTTTCAATGTCTTGAGCACTAGCCCCTGAATACACGGTAACAATATCGCCCTTGCCCATGTCAAACCGCGGTTTCTCAGCTAATGGTAAGTGGTAGGCTGTAAACGCTCCTAGGCTAATCACTATTAGTGTTAACAACTTAGCAGCAAATTTTCTTTGGAATAACAGTTCCATAAAGTGGCTCATTCTTCACTCTCCTCATTAAAGTAGATGTGAGAAGTCATGCCTGAATGCAATTGCGCATTGTGGTTATCGAGAACCACTTCAATTAAGAAACCGGGTTCACTCCCTTGCAGGGCCGGTGAGGTAAACGACACTTCAGCGTCAAAGCTTTGATTGATCGAAGGGATACCCACCTTTACCCTGTCCCCTTTGCTAAATTTAAAGAAATCTAACTCGAGCAAGTAAAAACGCACCTTCAAACGATCAATATCCGCGACGGTGTAAAGAGGATCCCCCACCGAAATAAACTGCCCTAGCTCTACATGCCTACTAATAACAACGCCGTCAAAAGGGGAGATAGGTGTTGATTTTCTTAGAGTGCGCTGGGCAATTTTATATTGAGTCTCACTTACTTTAAATTGTGCTCGGCCAATTCCCGTAACACGCAGCTGGTCATCTAAAACACTGGCTGATACACCTTGCGTTTTAAACAGTGACTGATAACGCACTAACTGCTTCTCTTGTGCCTTTAACTCTGCGTCACTAACGTCTAATTGGTACTTTGCTAACGCGACATTGAGCGTGTAATCTGCCGTAGACAAAGCCAAAAGTGGCTGCTCACGGCTTACTGTATCGCCATTGTCTGCGTGATAAGAATCTACCACCCCACTAAGCTCGCTGCGCACAATTACGCTCTTTGCCGGGATCAGCGTCCCCACTACGTAGTCATTTGCCAGCGCTAGGCTTGATAGGAAATATATAGGTAATAACACTAATAGTTTGTTCATTGTTTTGGCCTCATATCAGTCCATTAGTCATTAGCCATTCACTAAAAACTAACAACAAACGCTGAATAAAGTGTAAATGGTGGCAGCCGACTGAATAGCTATCGTTGCGATACTAAAGAGTCCCTACAACCCGTTACTTCTTAAAACGTCGTTGGCAGTTTCAGAATGAGTAAAAGCTCTGTCTACTCCTCAGATACTTATCTGCGCACGGTCAAAATCCAGTGCAACAAACACCCTCTTAAGGCACACAAAGCATTCAGGATAAGCTAAGCAAAATTCTAAGCCTTAGGGCATGAACAGGGCATGGACGTAAGATGAACAAAAGTTAACTAAGTGGGGATGGCCGAAATTAAAAGGCAATAAACATCTAGGCATTCATTACTGAAAACGACTTAATCTAAAATGACCAAGTACAAAAAAAGCCGCTTAAGCGGCTTTTTTTGTGCAGACCAAAGAGACTATCCCCAATCAGACAACGCGTTCAATCGGCAAAGATTACCCGCTACTCGTAACACTATGTCATCCAAACGAATCGCAACTAATTCGATATTCTTAGTCACAAAGTCCCCCTCAGCAAGCTCTACATCATTAAGTGAGATGTAACGACGCGTCGGGTCAGATGAAAATACATGAGAGTTAAAGGTGAGCGATGGAATTAGCGCCTGCACCTCTGGTGCTAACGCTCCCATCATTGGAGCCGTATCGTAATTGGTAGGATCTGCTTCATCTTTCCAAGCAAGCACCTTAGTGGCCTGCACTGCAGCAGCAAATCGCTGCTCTAGGCCTTTTTCAGTAGCATTTTTCTCAGCAGTGGGATTAGCCACTGCAGCAGTCGTACTTTGTTTTTCTGCTTGGGGCTTAGGTGTCGGTGCAGATTTAGGCTCAAGATTGCTTACCTCAACCGGCAATGCCGCTTGCTGCACTGGCTGCTTTGGCGTTTGCGCTAGCGGTTGATATCGAATCTGAGGTTGTGACTCCGTGTGCGCAAGTAACGCTTCAAACTTCTCTTGGCGCAGCGCTAACAAATCCACTTTTTCTAAGTCATCAGAGCTGGGTAAAGGGCGTAGCTCAAAGCCTAGCTCAAACTCAGGAATGGTAGCCACAGTAACAGTTGGTTTCGCGGGTTTGCTAATCACTTGCTGTAACTCGGCCTCTCTAGCAGCTTCCAGTGTATCGGAGGTAGATTGCTGCCATAGCAAAAAGGCAATAGCGGCAAGTGCCAACGACAAACCTGAACTTAAACCCACCAGTAAAGCAGAGCTAACCGCCGGAGGAGCAACTAATGCCACTGCTTGATTAGGCTGATTGCGGCGCTGCGCGTCTAGTATACTCGACATTAGTTCAACTCCAGCAAACGTGGTTGGTCTACATATATTTGTTCATTTAAACGCAGTAAGGTGAATACACCGGCAATACCGTCTGCGTTCAAGCTCTGCTGCTGTTGAAAACGTTGTACTTGGCGGCTTAATTCGCCGTCAAATATGTACGTTCTACGTGGCCGCTGCCCATGAAGTAATGACAAGCTTTGATCCAACCAATATACGGCATCACCTTGACTGCCTTGTTTCAATATTCCGTCATAGCCTCTTGGTGGCTGCCATAGTATTTGGAATTCGCCATTCCAACGCCGCTTCAGCCATCGTTCGGTCACCATTAACGAACGATCACCTATCCATAATTCTACTTTGGGCCCCCAATGGCGAATGACAGCATAGAAATACGTACCGCCATCTTCAAGCTCGACCACTGCAGGTAAATTAATACCGCGTAATATGCGCTCTCCGCCACTTAAGCTAAGGCATTTCAAATCTAAACTTGGCACCAATTTACAATTCGCTTGGGCACTCACGACATCGTAACCCCAAGCGCGCAGTAGGAGTTGCCAAGAGTTTCCTGGCAAAGTATTACTTTTTCGTAACTCTTGCCACTCTTGCAGCTGATCCTGATTGCTACTAATAGCAGGAGCCACATCGGCAAACGTAACTTTTGGCTCTTGTTTAGCAACCACAGGCTCAAGCGGCGCTTCTACAACGGCATTATCAACGGCAACCTCAGGTTGAGAACGTGGCCACTGCTGATATAAAAACACCAAGGCCAAAGCAAGGCAGCCCAATACGGCCCCAACATACAAATAGTTAGTATTTACGCTTTTCTCAGGTTCAGACAGCGCAGTTTCTTGAATAGCTTGCTCTAATGCGCTTTTGTCTACTTGCATTTGATCACGAGCAAACGTAGCCAGTAATGCGCGGTCACATAATAAATTAATGACCCTAGGAATACCCTCAGCGGCTTTAAATACATGATTAACAACAGCAGTAGGAAACAAAGGTCGTTGGCAACCTGCAACCATTAATCGATGGCGAATATATGCTTCTACTTCGTTTATGGTTAGTGGTAACAAGTGGTAACGCGCGGTAATACGCTGTGCTAGCTGTCGTAATTCTGGTTGTTTTAATTTTTGCTGTAACTCAGGTTGGCCAATCAACACCACTCGCAATAATTTACGAGTATCTGTTTCAAAATTAGTTAACAAACGAAGCTGCTCAAGCACTTCTACCGAAAGGTGCTGAGCTTCGTCAATCAGCAACATAGTGTTGCCGCCATTCCAATGATTTTCGAGTAAACGCTGGCGAATCACATCACCAAAGTTTTTTAGGGTAAAGTTGTCATGGTTGTAGTCAATTTTGAGTTCATCGCATACAGTGGCTAGCAACTCTAACTCGGTAAGACTCGGATTTAAGACTAAAGCCACTTGGGTATTGTCGGGAACTTGTTTTAACAAGGCACGAGATACCGTGGTTTTACCGGTCCCCACTTCGCCTGTTAACAATACAAAGCCGCCGGTTTCTCCTAAACCAAAGGTCAAGTGAGCCAGTGCTTCTTTGTGGCGCTCACTCATAAACAAGAAGTCGGGGTTTGGCGCAATCGAAAAGGGATTTTCCTTTAAGCCAAAATAATCCAAATACATTTAACCGCTATCCTTTCGCCGATTATGGTTTGCACTTTATCTTAAAGTGGCAATCCAAGCCTTTTGGGCATTTATCGGTGTATAATACCTCCTCGCAAGGCGTTTGTGCACTGAGTTTAACGAGGAGTGATAAGTGGAAACCTATTTAGTCGGCGGAGCAGTACGAGATCAACTACTAGGTTTACCCATTAAAGACCGTGACCACGTAGTAGTGGGAGCTAGCCCAGAGCAAATGCTGCAACTTGGCTACAAGCAGGTAGGAAAAGACTTCCCGGTATTTTTACACCCTCATTCGCAGCAAGAATACGCACTTGCCCGCACCGAACGAAAGCAAGGCTCTGGCTATACCGGCTTTAGTTGTTACTTCGCCGAAGACGTTACCCTTGAAGACGACCTATTACGTCGCGACCTTACCGTAAATGCCATCGCTCGTGCAGAAAGTGGAGCGTTAATAGACCCTTACGGTGGCCAAGCTGATTTACACGCCAAGCTATTACGCCATGTTTCTCCAGCCTTTGTGGAAGACCCACTACGGGTATTGCGGGTAGCCCGCTTTGCCGCGCGCTTTTATCACCTGGGCTTTAGCGTTGCCGAAGACACTCTCGTTCTAATGCGAGAAATTGCTGACTCAGGAGAACTGAACTTTTTAACCCCAGAGCGCATTTGGATGGAACTAGAAAAAGCCCTGCACAGCGAGTCACCGCAGGTCTTTTTTGAAGTACTACAAGCCGCCAACGCCCTAGAGATATTATTCCCAGAGCTGCAAAACTTGTTTGGCGTGCCCGCCAGCCCTAAATGGCATCCCGAGATAGACAGCGGTATTCATACACTGATGGTGATAGAGCAAAGCGCCAAGCATGATTACAGTAATCAAGTGCGTTTTGCCGCACTTTGCCACGACTATGGTAAGGCACTTACGCCCCAAGAAAAACTGCCTTCGCACCCCGGCCACGGCCCCAAAGGCCTTAAATTAATAAAAGCCTTTTGCCAGCGAATAAAAGTACCCAACGACTACCGCGATCTTGCGCTGTTAGTGGCGGAGCATCACATCACCATTCATAGCGCGCTAGAACTACGCCCAGAAACCGTACTAAAGCTGTTTGATCGCTGCGATGCTTGGCGCAAGCCTGAACGCTTTACTCAAATACTGGAAGCTGGTGTAGCAGACATTCGCGGCCGTTTAGGTTTTGAGAATAACGACTACCCTGCTTACGACTACCTACTGAAACAACTTGAAGTGGCTAATAGCGTAAACGTGCAAGCCATTATAAAAGCTGGCTACCAAGGCGCAGAGATAAGAGAGCAACTACATCAGCAGCGCGTTGCGCTGATTAAACAAGAAAAGCTGCGTTACCTCGCCGAATAACTAACGTAAGCAATAAAAAAAGCTAGCCCATTGGCTAGCTTTTTACGTTTTGAGAAACTTGCTTTTAGCTAAGCGCTAAAAAGGCAAATAGCGCAACACCTAGTGCTAAGCGGTAAATAACAAATGGCTTCATACCTACTTTGTTCACCCACTTAATAAACAAGTGAATACAAGAATAAGCGCTAACAAACGACACCAATATTCCTAGTGACATTGCCGACCAATCGATATCCACTGGCGTTTCGGCCATATCCTTAGCCATCAATACGCAAGCGCCAACGATCACCGGAATCGACATTAAAAAGGAAAAACGCGCTGCCGCTTCGCGGGTTAAACCCAGCATTAAGCCAGCAGTAATGGTGATACCACTGCGTGACGTACCCGGAATAATAGCAATAGCCTGAGCAAAACCCACAAACAAGGCTTGTTTCCAACCTATCTGATATTCATCTTTTATCAGTTTTGACTGAGAGTCTGCCCACCACAGCAAAGCACCAAATATAATGGTTGTAGACGCAATCACGTAAGCCGAGCGCAAGTACTCTTCAATCAACGATTTAAACAAACCACCAAATACCACCGCTGGAATGGTGGCCAAAATAATTAACCAAGCTAATAGAGCTTCTGGGCTGCGATTACCGGCAAACGACCCCAGCCATGCTTTAAGCATTGCCCATACTTCTTTTCGAAAGTAGCAAATTACCGCAAACAAACTTCCCACATGCACCGCTACGTCGAAGGTAATACCTTGATCGTCCCAACCAAAAATCTGCGAAGGTAAGATTAAATGGGCCGAGCTAGAGATAGGGAGAAACTCAGTTAAACCTTGGATCAAAGCCAAAAAAATGGTTTCGAATGTACTCATTAATTGTTCCTTGCTGACAAAAATTAAAAACTGAAAGAATCGACCCGAGTCAAAACTTGGCTGCTATGATCAAAATCTTGCCATAGTTGCGTGTAAGTTTGATGAAGTGTTGGATGTACTAAATCTCCGGCTATATCTGCCAGCGGTTTTAATACAAAGGCACTTTTTATAATCTCAGCTCTAGGTAGCACGCAGGGAGCAGCTACCACCAATTGGTTATATAAGAGGATATCGATATCTAAGGTGCGTGACGAGTACTTTTGCGCATCCATTGCTCTACCGTGCTCAAATTCAATCCGTTTAATGGCATCAAATACTGCCAACAAAGACAAAGGACTAGAGATTTTGGCCACCAAGTTGTAAAAGGCTGGACCGCTAAAACCTAAGGCTGGGCTTTCGTAAACCGGGCTTAACTCAAGCTCACCAAACTTTTTCTGCAGCGCTTCAACGCCTTGGCGAATATAACGGTCGCGCTCCAAATTACTGCCAATCCCGACAAAAATATCAGCCATTATTGAGAGCTATCCGCTTGGCTACGCTCGATTTGTACACCGACATTACTGGCAAAAGGCACCGCACCAGGCTTGTTAATGGTCACTTTCACCCAAGGAACAGAAAATTTGTTCAATATAAGCGCCGCCACTTTTTCGGCTACCGTTTCCACTAACTCATGTGGCTGCTGGGTCACTAAGTCACTCACAGCTTGGCTTACCGATGCATAGTCGAGCGCGAGAGACAAATCATCACTCATGGCTGCCGGGCGATTATCCCAGGCCATTTCCAAATCAATTAACAACTTCTGTTTGATTTGCTTTTCCCACTCGTAGGCGCCAATGGTGGCGAGTACAGTGAGATCATTAATAAATACTTTATCCATAATTTTTGGCTGCTGTAGTGTTAACGTGCTTATTAGCCTTAGCTAAAAAAACAGCGTATGATTTGAGCTTTGAAAGAGCGCGATAATACCGCAATTCAGCAATGGGTGGAATGCTTCTAAGCTAATGGGTTTACTCGGTTTATTTTTTATCACAGCAGCGTATTTACTGGGTTCGATCTCCAGCGCTGTACTGATTTGCCGAATTTACCGCCTACCCGACCCTCGTCAGCATGGCTCTAATAACCCCGGCGCAACCAACGTTTACCGTTTAGGCGGAAAGCTTCCCGCAGGATTAGTACTGTTTTGTGACTTACTAAAAGGCACGCTACCAGTGTGGTTAGGCTATTACGCAGGCCTTGCTCCTATCGTATTGGGCTTTGTGGGCATAGCGGCTTGTTTAGGCCATATGTACCCTATCTTTTTTCATTTTGAAGGGGGCAAAGGCGTTGCTACCGCGCTTGGTGGTGTGTTACCTATTGGTTTAGATCTAGCAGCAATGCTGGTAATAACTTGGTTAATCACTTTAAAATTACGCGGCTACTCGTCTCTCGCGGCCATCATCAGCGTCAGCTTAGCGCCTCTTTATACTTGGCTAATTAAACCTGAATATACACTACCAGTGGCTATGTTAGCCTGCCTCATCATTATTCGTCACCAAAGCAACATCTCCCGTCTACGCAATCACACTGAAAGTAAAGTGGTTAATAAAGACTAAGTCATGTTTGCGAACAACAACCAATAAAAAAGGCGCTGTATTCTGCGCCTTTTTTATTGTTGATAGATGTAAACTCTACAAGGGTTTAGCGGCCGGCAACTCATCTAAGGGCCAACGTGGCATCGCTTTAACAGATAAACCTTCGGTTTGCCCTGCTTTAAAACGTTGCATACCAGCGTAAGCGATCATCGCGCCATTATCTGTACAAAACTCAGGTCGAGGATAGAACACTTTACCACCACGAGACTCAAGCAGTTCGCCCAACTGTTCACGTAAAGACTTGTTTGCACTCACTCCACCTGCTATCACCAAGCGTTTCAGACCGGTTTGCTTTAACGCGCGGCGGCATTTAATGATGAGGGTTTCAACCAAGGCCTGCTGAAAAGCCAAGGCAATATCGGCTTGAGTTTGCTCATCTTTTCCTTCCGCATCAATGGTGTTTTTAGCAAAGGTTTTTAAGCCCGAAAAACTCATATCTAAACCTGGGCGGTCGGTCATTGGCCTTGGAAATTTATAACGACCCGGCGTGCCTTTTTCTGCCATGCGGCTAAGTGCAGGGCCACCCGGATAATCTAAACCCAGCAACTTGGCTGTTTTATCAAAGGCTTCACCGGCAGCGTCATCAATAGACTCACCTAGAATTTGATATTCACCAATACCGTCTACTTCTACTAGTAGAGTATGCCCACCCGATACCAACAAGGCTAAAAAAGGAAACTCAGGCGGATTGTCTTCCAACATGGGCGCTAACAAGTGGCCTTCCATGTGGTGCACCGGTACGGCTGGTTTATCCCACGCCATGGCAATACTGCGCGCAGTGAGAGAGCCCACCAACAAAGCGCCCACTAAACCAGGGCCCGCGGTATAGGTCACCGCGTCTATATCGTCAGGCGTACAGTTAGCAAGTTCCATTGCTTCTTTGATAAGAGGAATGGTTTTTCGAATATGGTCACGAGAGGCTAACTCAGGCACCACACCGCCGTAATCGGCATGCAGTTTTACCTGACTGTATAGAACATCTGCCAATAAGCCCTGCTGATCATCATAAATGGCCACGCCGGTTTCATCACACGATGTTTCAATACCTAGTACACGCATAGTCTTGCTTTTCCTGCTTGGTTACTGGCATAAGTATTGTAGAAATTAACCACTTAGCCGGCCTAAAATCGCAGCTATCTTACTTGCTCGAAGCTTATTTCACCAGTGGATTACAAATAGGCTTTACATTGCCCCCTAGTTCGGCTTAAAATTCCGCACCATTTTTAAACACTCAGGCTGATTTTTGTTCGGCCGTTAATAAACCGGAAGGTGATAGGCATATGCCAATCGTTAAAGTACGTGAAAACGAACCATTTGACGTAGCTCTACGTCGTTTCAAGCGCTCTTGCGAGAAAGCAGGCATTCTTTCTGAAGTTCGTCGTCGCGAATTCTATGAGAAGCCAACTACAGCTCGTAAACGTGCTAAAGCGTCTGCTGTTAAACGTCACGCTAAGAAATTAGCTCGTGAAAACGCACGTCGCGTTCGCTTGTACTAAGCGCTTTTAATAACCTATGTCATTAAAAGCAACGCTACAAGACGAACAAAAAGCAGCAATGCGTGCCAAAGACAAATTACGTCTTGGCACACTTCGCATGTTGCTTGCGGCGGTTAAGCAAGTCGAAATTGATGAGCGCATTACTTTAGACGATGATCAAATACTGAGCATTGTTGTTAAACAAGTAAAACAACGCAAAGACGCAGCCGAACAATTTTCGGCCGCTGAACGTCAAGACTTAGCTGATAAAGAACTCGCCGAGATAGACATCTTGGAGACGTTCCTTCCTAAAGCGCTTAATGAGCAAGAAGTGGCTTCGTTAATTGAAGACGCCATTGCCAAATCAGGTGCTGCAGGAATGCAAGATATGGGTAAAGTGATGGGCATCCTGAAACCTCAGGTAACAGGCCGTGCAGACATGGGTGCTATTAGTACTGCTGTTCGCAAACAACTAGCCTAAACCCGTCACTTAGATACTCGAACAAGCCGTGTTCTCATTGAGTTCACGGCTTGTTTGTTTTTTGTAATACTGAAGATGGTAGTGAATGGCCGGAAGAATACCGCAACAGTTTATCGATGACTTATTGGCTCGTACCGATATTGTTAGCCTTATCGATCAGCGTGTACGTCTTAAAAAAGCCGGAAAAAACTATTCTGCTTGCTGCCCTTTTCATAATGAAAAATCCCCCTCTTTTACCGTAAGCCAAGACAAACAGTTTTATCACTGCTTTGGCTGTGGCGCGCATGGCAATGCCATCAGTTTTTTAATGGAGTACGACAAACTAGAGTTTGTTGACGCCATTGAAGATCTCGCTAGCCAAATGGGTGTAGAAGTAGAGCGGGAAAATACCAACAACAGCAAGTTTGATCAGGCCAAGAGCCAGCAACAGCGCCAAGCCAGTAAAGATTTATACGAGCTTATTGGCCATGCTAGCCGCTTTTTTCAACAGCAGTTGCGGGTTCACCCCAACAAGCAGCAAGTGATCGACTATTTAAAAAGTCGCGGCCTAAGTGGCGAAGTGGTTCAACGCTTCTCTATTGGTTATGCGCCCGACGAATGGGACGCCTTAGGAAAAGCACTAGGCGGCTCTAAGCAAGCTAGCCAACAATTGGTTGATGCTGGCTTATCGATAGAAAACGACAAAGGCCGCCGTTACGATCGCTTTCGCGATCGCGTTATGTTTCCTATTCGGGATAAACGCGGCCGTTATATTGGCTTTGGTGGTCGAGTATTTGGTGATGGCACACCAAAGTATTTAAACTCGCCAGAAACTAGCGTATTTCACAAAGGCCGCGAGCTATATGGCTTGTACGAAGTTCGCCAAGCACATAAGCAAATACCACAAATACTGGTGGTTGAAGGCTATATGGACGTAGTCTCGTTAGCTCAATTTGATATTGACTACGCTGTAGCTTCGCTAGGTACTTCAACAACGCCGGAGCATTTACAAACACTGTTTAGAACCAGTAGCCAAATTATTTGTTGTTACGACGGCGACCGAGCAGGACGCGATGCAGCATGGCGCGCCTTAGAAAACGCCTTGCCTCATTTGCGTGACAACGTAGAACTTAAGTTTATGTTTTTGCCCGATGGTGAAGACCCAGACACCTTGGTACGCCAAGAGGGCAAAGATGGCTTCGAGCAACGCATGCGCGATGCGATGCCGTTATCGCGATTCTTGTTTGAACGCTTAAGCCAAGAAATAGACATTACTACCGACGCAGGAAAAAGCCATTTAGCCTCTCGAGCTTACGAGCTTATCTCGCAGGTAAATGCAGCATTTTATAAAGAAACCTTGCTGACGGAATTGGCCACCCAGAATCGAATGATTCGTAGCCAACTGGAAAAAGAACTGGCGCAGCTAAAACAAGCTGAGCGCAGTAAGCCCAATGCCACCGCTAAAATGAGCTTAACGCCAATGCGAAAAGCCATTGCGATGATTTTGCAGCGCCCTGCTATCGCCAATGACTTACCGCCGCCTGAACAACTAAGGCAAGTAAATATTAAGGGCATGCCCTTACTATTGGCCATTATTGCCGAGATACACAAAAAAACAGATATCACTACCGCCCAGTTATTAGAACGCTGGCGAGACCAACCAGAGCAAAAGCACTTGAGTGCGCTGGCTGGCTATAATTTAGAAATTGATGAATCAGGTTACCCAGACGAGCTGCAAGATATTATTGCCAGTTTTGTCGAAAAATTACTATTGCAGCGTTACGACCAACTCAACGTTAAATCACTAAACGGAACACTGAGTGTGGAAGAAAAACGTGAAATGCTGCAATTAGTAGTGGAATTAAAGCCTTAAATGGGCTGACTAAGTAATAAACAAAAAGTTTTTGGTTAAATGCCCTTGATATAGAAATTTTAACCCATACTTGATATAATTCTTCGTTTGCGCTTATAGCGCTTACGTTTATGGTTTTGCTAGCTTAATCTACTTCGGATGACATCTATGGAACAAACCCCACAGTCTCAACTCAAACTCCTTCTCGCAAAAGGTAAAGAGCAAGGCTATTTAACTTATGCAGAGGTAAATGACCATTTACCTGCTGATATCGTAGATTCCGATCAAGTTGAAGATATCATTCAAATGATCAACGACATGGGTATCCAGGTACATGAAAATGCACCCGATGCCGATGACTTATTGTTGGCGGAAAATACTACCGATGAAGACGCAGCTGAAGCCGCGGCTCAAGCGCTTGCAACGGTAGAATCAGAATTAGGCCGAACTACCGACCCAGTACGTATGTACATGCGTGAAATGGGTACCGTTGAACTGCTTACTCGTGAGGGCGAAATCGACATCGCCAAACGTATTGAAGAAGGCATTAACGAAGTTCAACGCAGTGTTTCTGAGTATCCAGAAACCATCTCTATCTTGCTTGAAATGTACGACCAGTACCAAGCAGAAGAGCTAAAAATTAGCGACATCGTAAACAGTTTCATCGACGAAGACGAAGTAGCCGAAGCAGCACCTACAGCTACTCACATCGGTTCAGAGCTTGAAGAAAAAGATCTTGAAGACGAAGACGAAGATGAAGACGAGGAAGAAGAAGACACAGGTCTTGACCCAGAATTGGTGAAAGAGCGCTTCGAAACCCTTCGTGACCAATACGATAAAACGCATAAAGCGATTGAAAAGCACGGCCGAATGTCTGCCCGTGCCACCAAAGAGATTTTTGAACTAAGCGAAATTTTCCACACGTTCCGCCTAGTACCAAAACTGTTTGATAAGCTTGTTGCCAGCATGCGCACCATGATGGAACGAGTTCGTACTCAAGAGCGCCTAATTCTTAAATTATGTGTTGAGCAAGGCAAAATGCCAAAAGGCACTTTTGTTAAAGCCTTCTCTAAAGACGAAACAAATGAAACATGGTTTAACGAACATAAAACGTCTGCCAAAGACTACGCTCCTGCGTTAATGGCCGTAGACGAAGAAGTTCGCCGTTGTATCTTCAAACTGAAAAGTGTTGAAGAAGAAACCGGCTTAACCATTAACAACATTAAAGACATCAACCGCCGTATGAGCATTGGTGAAGCGAAAGCTCGCCGTGCGAAGAAAGAAATGGTTGAAGCTAACTTACGTTTGGTAATTTCTATTGCGAAGAAATACACCAACCGTGGTTTGCAGTTCTTAGACCTTATCCAAGAAGGTAACATTGGTCTGATGAAGGCCGTAGATAAATTTGAATACCGTCGTGGTTACAAATTCTCTACTTACGCTACTTGGTGGATCCGTCAGGCAATCACTCGTTCAATTGCAGACCAGGCACGAACTATTCGTATCCCGGTTCACATGATTGAAACGATTAACAAGCTAAACCGTATTAGCCGTCAAATGCTTCAAGAGATGGGTCGTGAGCCTACTCCAGAAGAATTGGCTGAACGTATGTTAATGCCTGAAGACAAGATCCGTAAGGTACTTAAAATTGCTAAAGAGCCAATCTCCATGGAAACACCTATTGGTGATGATGAAGATTCGCACTTAGGTGACTTTATTGAGGATACCACTTTGTCGATGCCAGTAGACGCAGCGACCGGTGAGAACCTTAAGTTTGCCACTCAAGAAGTACTAGCAGGCCTAACCCCGCGTGAAGCTAAAGTACTACGTATGCGTTTTGGTATTGGCATGAACACCGACCATACACTTGAAGAAGTAGGCAAACAGTTTGACGTAACCCGTGAGCGTATTCGTCAAATTGAAGCCAAAGCACTTCGCAAGCTTCGTCACCCTTCTCGTTCAGAGCAACTACGCAGTTTCTTAGACGAATAGGCCGCTAAACGGCGAATAAATAAGCGCTTAGATTCAAACGCATAGACAAGGCTGAGATGTTTTTTTATAATCCAGCCTCGTTGTTTGAGCTAAGCTCGCAACACCCAATTTGGCCCTTTAGCTCAGCTGGTTAGAGCACACGACTCATAATCGTTAGGTCCACAGTTCAAGTCTGTGAAGGGCCACCACATACAAAGGCGTAGAAGGTTAGTAACCACTACGCCTTTTCTATTTTTACTTTCTGTGTAGCAAATATGTAGCAGATTTTCTGAAATAACACTTTTTAAAGCTAGCTTTAAACCCATTTACTCTTCACTTTGTATTCCTGTTCGCCACCAGTATTCACAACCCAATCAAAAACTAGCTCAACGCTCACAAGATCAATTCTTCGGATTAATTGATGTAGTTAGACTTGAAAGCTAATGGGACACCTCAGAGCGAGGAAGAGAGCTGACGACTTAAGGATGCTTACTTGGAAGCCTGAAGGCCGGTACTTCCGGCATGAACTAAACACCTGTTCATAACATATTGATTAAAAGCCAAAGTGGGTAATTCCACCTTGGCTTTTTTGTGTTTGCTACACACGGGAAAGTTTGTAAAAGGGTTAATATTAGCTAATATTCGTCTTTACAGGTTTTTTGAATCTTAAAGTCACTCTCTTTTTAAACAAGCAACCCCCTAAATTTTAGTGGCTATTTTTTAGGCAACTCTACATCAACAAGAAAAGTAGCCTGTTGAAACATTAGTGCCATATACATAAATAGTAGCGATACAGCTATAAAGAAGTAACCAGCCAAATGAAAACCAGCTAATCGATTCACCATCCCACCATCAACCAGCAATGGAATTTCGGTAACCATCATAATCCCTATTGATGCGGTTACAGCGTAAATTGATACTAGCTTCGCAGCCTCTATCCACCGGCTTTTTCTAGTACTATAACGGTCAACAAACTTGAACAGATTCTTATCAAAATCAATATCTATATATCGCTTAAATTTTCCATATCTTTTTAAATATCTAAATGCTCCTGGAGTATATAAGAACCATTCGATTTCTTTAGAGGATAGGTCTCGAGAAGTTACACATGACAAAGCAACGCGAATTGATGGCATATTATCTCTTGCATCAGAACCGCACAATTGTTGAAGCGCTTTGAATACCTCAAAATGCTTCATACCATTAGCAAAGGAAAGAGCCTTCATTCGGTAGATGATATAAATCAAACCCAAAACCCCTCCTATAATACCTAACGCCTCAACAGAAAAAGACACTATACTGCCAGATTGGATCATTGCTTCCTCCTAGCATTAATTGAGGGTATATTTATTAGGAAGCCCTTGCTCGCCCTGCTTTAGGAGCACAGCCCCATGCAATAACTTTTTCTCCAATAGCCTCCCACTCCTCTAGAATGATTCCAGACAGTCGTTCAAAAAGCTTTCTTTTATGCGAATCATCCATTACTTCTAAGCTTTTTTCCAATATTCTCTCTCCGAATCCATCTAGTTTTATACAGCTTCCGCATTCTATACAATCATTATTCTGAGCGCAGGGCTTTATACCAAATGTAGGCTCAGCCACAAAGAAGTCCTTCCAGAAAGCCGACCAACTAGGTTGAAGAGCTTGTTTCAACGTAATTCCATCTTTATGATCAAAATATTTTCTAAACTCTCCGCTACTAATTTGCTCTAATCGCTTCATTTTCTCTAATACATCAATACTATTGGCTGGATAACCTTTCGAAACTAATGCTTCTTCAATAACTTCTTCAGGTAACAAAGATTCTATCTCGCGAACACTCAGCATCTTAGCTTCAACTGTTCCATCGATACAAAAGCCATTTTGACCAAACTGACGGGCGGTGCTACCGACCGACGCACCTGGATACTTTACATCGTTGTCTACAATACAAAGTGCAAGCTTCTGTGAAGACTTATACTCTGAGTAAACACTATATGTATGTGACCCATATCCACAATGTTTACTTAACTTCAAGTTGAAATTGTAGTTAGACTTTCTATTCAAATACCCATCTGCAATTATTTTAAAGAAATCAAAATCTTTATCATTTTCGGGAATTAATGTAGATGGCTGGACTCTTAATGTAGAGTTGAAGTAATCGTAAGAGATTTCAATAATATTTTGCCCATTAGCATCCAAATTATTAACATAATGAGAGCGGTCAAACAAAACATGAACCACCACCGATATTTCATTAGATACTGTTTTATACTCTCTGGATAAAAAATGAAGTTCTGAAATTGTTTGCAGACTAGAAGAACTCAAGTGAGAACTTCCTCTGAAATGACGTATCAACTTACGATCACAATAAACAACATGATTACCATCTCTTTGGGCAGATAAAATATTTTCGAATGCTGAAACCTTTTGATGATAATCGACATCAAGCTCATCGGGGTTACAAATGACCTTCAATATCATTCAACACTCCCAGAAAAAAAACCAATAGGCCAATTAATCAAATCGCCATCTTCATCAAATTTTGAAAAACTTACATTTGAGAACTTTCTATGTTCACCTTTATCAAATATTGCAATATTAACGTCATGCTCAGATAACTCTCCAACTTCAATACAGTCACCTAGTGCATTAATCATTGTTCTGCTATGTGTTTCAAATATTATTGATACTGATGAGTTATATCGGTTTTTTACGGTAACCACCTTGGCGAATAATTTGGCCAACCTCATTTGGTATTCCGGATGCAAGTGTAGCTCTGGTTGTTCGATAGTAAATATTAGCTGCCCTCTCCTTCTGTATCTGTAACGTTTGGAAAATCCTGTTTGCGATTCAAACCAAATAGATGCAACAATAGGCAATATTTGAGAAAAACCAAATCCCATATCATTGATGTTATACTCATGACTATCATGTTTATTTTTTATTTTTAGAGCATAATGAAGTCCTAACTCTTCGACTCGAATTGAAAACCCAAAGTTTTCCTCTGTCCATTTTGAGAAACTCTTTTTCTGAGTCTCAGGGAGAGATTTCAAAAGCATTGCCAAATTTGAACCAGTATGATCAATTTCATTAACTTGAAGATCTTGATGTCGATAATATCGTTCAGCTGTTGCTCTTAAAGGTGCTATATACCGAACACCTTTGAAAACATTGCTCAAATCACGATTAATTGTTTCCAGCAAGTCTATTATATTAAATCTTATTAGCGTCTTAAAGAAAACCTCTACAATTTCATCTCCACGCTCTTCTAAGTTACGAATAAATACGCTATTACCAGAGTAGACATAATGCAAAAGCTTATACAACGACTCTCTGTTGCATATCCCGATCTTATCTAGCCCCTCTCTTATTTTCCCAACTGAGGTGTTGGAATGAAAAAAATCACGCAATCTAGGCAAAGATTTCCTAAACAAGTAATCTGTAAGAAATTCCTCATCAAACTGCTTAATAGTTGTTTCTTCTCCATCACTTAAGTAAACTTTCTTCTGAGAAAACTTACCAATATGAGGTATGAACTGATTTCCTAAAATGTGGGAAATGCCAACTTCGATACCATTAAATGAAAAAACCCCCTTTTCTTGATTCTGAAATTTAAATTCAAAAATTTCATCTTCTAAAGTAATTTTAACAGCCTTCGCAACCGTTTTTTTATTTTCTTCTCCCACAGAAACACTTACATCCAAATCAATATCACTCTCAACAGCCATATCTCTAGAAAAAGTTCTTCTATATCTCGTCCCATACCTAGAGAAATCATCCAACGTTAAGCGCAACTTAAAATCAAAGTGAATTTCTTCATCATCTAAGTCATTATTTTTCACCTCAGAAAAAGCCCCTAAATCCACATAAGCTCCGTACCACAGAATAGGACCTGTAGTATCGGTCTCGACAGACTGCCTTAACAAAGGAAAGCTTCTTATAAACGAACTTTTTCCGCTGCTGTTTTTACCTAGCAATACAGTTAATGGCTTGATATCTATAAATGCATTTTCTTTCGCGTTGGAAAAACTACGGAAGTTTCTAACTCGCAGTGATTTCAGCATGACTGCCCTTAATAATTATTAATAAGGGAAATAGTACCATAGCGACTTAATGACAGATATCTAGTTAACAAGGTTGATTCACACTATTTTAAGAACTCAAGCGTACACTTATTTACAGAACTCCAAGTAAAGCCGAAGAGCTTGAACCTTTAACCACCTGCCATTCAAAGTGGCGGGTGACGATTTCTAAACCTTGATAAAGCACGCCCTTAAGACGTTTAACAAATACATCGCCATAGGCGTTGGTTTTACATTCGCCCGTTTCGGTATCTACGGTTTGCTGGTAGTAAACCCTTAATGGCCTGTTGGCTAACTTGCACCACACGCCGCCCATTACCTTGGTAAACTCCTTCCAGTTGGCGGTATCGGCAGCTTTAAAGGCTTGTTGGATGGTTTCATCGAACCTGCAGACCTTCTTTAGTCTGCGTAGTTCTCGCCAAACGGTGACCGATGCCCCGCCCACTTGTTGAAACTGCCTTATACGCCAACAAGCCGCCCATGCGTTAACTCTTGCGGCCGCTTCTATTGGCTCTTCACCATGTATGCCACTGTCTAGTGATTTACCGTTAATGTTCTTAGACACATACTTAGCTAAGTAACCTGCTGCGCTGCCTTTGTTTGGGTCTATCTCTACCGCTTTAAATCGGTGTAAGTCTGCACCTTTTTCATCACCATCTTCTTCAAAGGCATAGTGACGATAAATATCTAACATGTGTTGCTTTTGTTCGGGTGCGATAAATACCAGTAAATGCCAATGGGGTGTGCCGTCATGGTGGGGCTCGGCCACTCGAATGCCGTAAGGCTTTATATTGTCTCTATCGAGCTGGGCGCGGATTTTAGCGTAGATATCACGTAGGTATTGTTGACCATCTTTAGGCAGCGACCCATTCCATTTAGGATTGCGGTGGCCAGTAGTGCCATAGCTAGAATGGTACTTAGACGGACAAGTTAACGTTAAGAACAAACCAACATGTTTATGCTCTTCGGCTAACTCTTGAAAGCCCCTCGCCCTTACCATTAGTTCTTGTCTGCGGATTTCGGGATTAGATACATTTAAGTCTGATAGCTCTTTTAAGCTGTAACGTTGCCCTGCATCGTTTATCACAAAGGAGCTAGACATAAGTTTGTCTTGATAGGCCAGTTGCGCTGTTCGGCGGTTAAGAGTGATGTTGCTACAGTAGATTTGCTTTCTTTTATTCACTAGCCCTATGTGTTGCGCGGTGGCCTCGATATCTTGATTCAATTTTTGGCGTAGCTTTCTAAGCCACCAACCACTGTTCTTAGTGCGGTTGATAGCCCCTTTGTAAGCATCGCTTTCGGTGTTGGCATTAGTCACTTTACCTTTTAATAGAATACGAGGAATAGGCGGCTTTATGCCTTTACCCCGTATGTAAGCGGCTATATCTTCATAAGCAGATTTAGGTGAGTCACTTAAGCGTGTAAGCCTAGTGCAGTTATCAGCCTTTTCAGTGGCTTTTTTTCTTAAGTCTTCTTCACACAAATCTAGGTTTAAGCTTATGGGTTTAGCGCCAATGGCTTTGGCTACGTTATCGCGAGTAGTGCGGATGCCAATATTGGCATCTCGCTTAGTAGGCGCAGCATGATACTGCGCCATAAGTGGCATTCGAAACTCTGTAGGAAAGCTGGCTAATATACGCAAAACATACGCTTTATC
This sequence comes from Agarivorans sp. DSG3-1, assembly GCF_046774965.1. NCBI lineage: Bacteria > Pseudomonadati > Pseudomonadota > Gammaproteobacteria > Alteromonadales > Alteromonadaceae > Agarivorans > Agarivorans sp. DSG3-1. The sequence continues at coordinate 278,658 of NZ_CP177241.1, forward strand.
ATCATGGTCAGGTACGGGCATTAAACACCTCCCAACCTTTGGTGCTAATACCGTAAATTCGCCACGGCGTTCCTAAGTAACTTGTGACCTTGTACCGAACCAAACCATTAGCGATTAAGTTGTTTAAGGTTCTTCGGTCAAAGCCTTTGCTTAATTTACCCCTTACCGTCATATAAAACTCTTCACCTTTTTGGTTAAGGCAAAACTCGATATGTAGACCGTTAGCAAAATCGCTTAGCATTCTCTTGGTAGCATCGGTTAAATCGTTAAACATGAGCTACACCTCCCAACTGACCCAAATGCTCTAGGCGTTGAAAACTGCAAAGCCATGCGTCTAAGTCTTCGCGTAAATAGCGAACTGCTCGGCCAATTTTAATAAATGGTGGTGCAGGGGTGTGGTTGTCACGATTGCCGCTCATACGCGCTTGGCGTAAGTAAGAGCGGCTCATGCCTATATAGATAGATGTTTCTTGTTCGGTTAGTACGCGTTTATCAGTGTTGCGTGTTGTATGTTCCATGTTATGTACCTTGATTGATTAACTTCGAGGTACATTGAAACTCTCACTTTTCTCACGTGAGACTAGCCGTGAGAAAAGTGATTAATATTTTTTCTTAATGCAGACATTTTATTATCAAAACTGCGCCTAGATAGTTCTCGTTCATTATCAGAAGCATCAGACCAAACCAAAAATTTATCACCTATTTCTTGAATAAGCTCATTTTGGTCAAAGTTAAACAGCTCTTCGTTTACATCGGCTTTTAATAAGGCCCATAACTTAGTAGAACTTTTTCCTGAGTGCGCTTCAAAAAGTCGGGTCAATACCTCATCAATTGCATAAACACGCTGCTTGTCTTCTTCACACTTAACATCAGTTAACATTTCTTTATCTGCAGGACCAAAGATCTCTGCCTCTAACTTAGCTAATGAAGCCAAGCTAATGCCTAGGTCTTTGTACTCAAATTCAAAAGGGTGTTCTTTCAAAACATGCTCTGGCGTATGCTCAGCTTTCTCTCTTAAGCTGTCGCTTACAAAGGGCTCGGTTTCAAAACCTGCTGGAGCGTTTTTTTCAAGCATGTTCTGAATCATATCCAAGCCTTTAACCCAATCATGAGTTTCCGATAAAACCTGCTCAAAAAATGGGAAAATGTGAATAACGTGATGCTCGGTTAACTCTCGGGGATATCCCCATTCGCGATACAGCTTATTTGGAAAACCAACGGTATATGGAATAGGAGCCGAAAGTAACTCAGCCCCAGTAATATCAACGGCTCGTCCGAAACGTAATCGGACTTTTTTCTCGTCTACAATCGTTACTGCATGCTCAGCAGGAATACCCACCCAACCACGGTAATTGTAGGTTCCTAAACCTCGGAACCCTTCTTCGAAAAACACACCAAGAATCGATTTGGTTTTTCCAACAAAACAAGCCCATTCAAGCTCAGCTAAGCTGGCACTTCGGACAACTTCCGTTTCCGTTAACTTGGAATGATTACCAACTTCAGATAACGATATAAACTTTTCCAAAACAACTCCTTTTGCTATTAATTGCACTTGGGTTTAGTTCTCATCTAACCTTCGTATTAGAGTTAAGCATCCTGCGTCTTTTCATAGCGTTTAGCGGTCCAACAAAACCAATTAGCAATATTCAAGTTACTTATCTAGTTCTTGCGATTATATTTAGCAACCAACCTTTTAGCGTTAGCTATCCCGACAATGCTATCCAAGCCCATAAAACCAATAAAAATCAAATATATCGAAAGGCTAAACCAACCTATGTATCTGAGGATCTCATATTCAATAACCAAATGACTTGATAAGAGCATCGCAACACCGACGCCTCCAACAACAACATAATTAAACCAAGCAATCACAAACTCACGCCAAAGGTTAGACTTACCCTTCCAGTAGATTATTGAATTGTATTGTTCACTAAATTCAAGGTATCGGCGACCAGAGCGATAGTAAAATAGATTCTCCGTGGGAGTATCAGAGTTTAAAATGAGTTTAATCCCTCGATAAGGAATTTGAACCCTAAAGTGATCTAGCATTAGCTGCTCGACTATAAAGAAATCCCTATTTTCACTTTCTTTTAAGTAAGAAATTAAATTCTGAAGGGATTCAGAATGACGCGAACGGTTCGTCGAATAGTATTCTCTTATTTTTTTTTGAAGATACAGGATTAACCCTGAATAAAGCAAAATGTAGCTTGGGGCTCCAAACTCTTTAATTAATTCAGAGATTAACTTCAGCTCCATGAAAATCTTCCTATATAAAGACTCTTCTTCATCTCAGTCTCGTAGCCATAAAGTCACAAAAAATAGTAAAAGCATTACTTAATCTAACGGCCCAGTTTTAGGAATGTACTGACCATTAGCATGTCTAAAAAACACATTGCACTCTGTCAGCTCAAAATCATCGCCCGTCATTTGAACATAAGGGTTTAGCTCAATGTATACATCGACATTACTACCTTCACTTTTTGACGCGCCTACAATTGCTTTGTACACATTGTATTTTTCATCAATGAAAACCTCAGCAACACTTAAGTCTGAGTTTGTCCAAGGCATTCTGAGGATCAAATCACCTTTACAGTTTGGGGCTTTTATCGGGAAAGAATTTTGTTGAACCCTCACCTCAAATTGCCCTCCATTCATAACAAATTGCTCAGCGCTAAATTCCTTTATTGAACTAATGCTATGATCATTCAATGAAAGCATCATGTGATAATAGCTTTTGCCATTAGCCGTTGAAGTAACAACATCTTCACTACTTGCGCAACTAATGTTACTCAGCATCATACCTACACTAACGCATGCTATGGCTAACGTTTTTCTTATACTCATCATTATCTATCAGCTCTACATTCTATGGAGTTACAGGAGCAACGTATTTGTTCCACTTGTCTATGTACTCATGTGGAAGCCCCTTGCCTAAAGGCGTGTTGTAATATTGCTTCCAATAATTAGCTTGGGCTTTAATGTCACCAGCTTTTGGCAGTGCTGCAGGAACACGCATATAGTGAACCCTTGCCATAGCAGCAGCGTATTTATCGTTGTTTTCTAGCTCAGTGATTTTGTTAGCGTTGGGAGAACTCAGAAATGAGATTACGTCTTTCGCAAGGCCTTTACGGTACTTCAAAAAATTATCCCAAATATCATCATGTGTAGCAGGTTCCATCTGAAAATAGCCCTTAGCTGGACCACCTCCAACCTGACGTCGATACATGAAGTTGAGGCTTTCTTGCACCGCTGTGCCCAATAGGAGCTCTTCGGCCGCCAAGTTAGGACCGCCAATCTTCAAAAGAACGGGCTTTATAACCTGCGTTCTAAACACTCTTGCTTTGCTCATGCTTCTAACTACCTGATAATTTGAAGTTATATAGTAACCCAAAGTCTAATGACAAAAAACACTAATAACCTAACAAACAATAAGGGCAGCAATGACACTGGTATCTATCAAACGAATGGCGTCACTTTCAAAGCCGCTAACATTAGGAAGCGAGTAGAGCGACTAATCAAGCAGAGACTTTGTTAACTTCGCAACTGCAACACTATAAAAAACGAGAAAGTACCCTAGAATTGCCATCGCAAATAGAACAAATAAAATAATTGGTTGATGGATATTTTCCAATAATATTGCTTCTGTGTTAGTCGGCAACCTTTTAAACAACCCCGCAATACTAGAGCTCTGCCAAACAAAAAAGAGTAGTAGAGTATACTTGATTGGCCTATTCAGAACCGTGTGATTTCTCCAATTTGACATCTGCGACGTCAGAATTGACATAACGAAACCTGAATAAAACAATAAAAAGGTGACCATTTTGTTTACTCCTTGCTAATAAAAAAACTTGGTAAGGCCTCACAATACATCTCGGATAGAGCCAAATGTATGTAAGGTTCAAGTAGCCCCATTTCTTACCCAGTTTTTATACCTCTAAGTTTTAAAGTGAATCTTAACTATCCAACACAAACACAACATCAAAGTCCATATACTTCAGTATCATAGATCACTAATAACACATAACATAATATGATTGTATCCGTTAATTCAATACTATAACCTTTCGCACAAGGCAGGCTCTGAATCTATGGAATGAGAAATCTCATTAACCAGCAGGGAAACGGAAAATGAGAGTTAATGAATTAAGGAGTAACAAATGAGCAAGAAGCGAAAAGGAAGAAAAAACACTGCGAGCCCAAAACGTAAAACTGAGCGACCACCCCAAAAAAAACGGAGTTTGGCACAAAAATTAGGTATTGTTGCCATAATCTCATGCGTAGGAGCACTATACCCTTTATTTAAGGACTATATAGCCAGCTACAAAGATGAAGGTTTGGTTGTTAATCTATATAACAACCAGTTCCCCTTGAGCGAAAACACTCCAACTTATATCGTCTACGCGCAACCAAGCGATCAAAGACAAGCTAACCACTTAATCCCTCTAAGGCTATCCATCAAGAATAAGGCTTCCTATGCAGATGAGAATGTACTCGTTTCTCTCTCTTACGAAAAAGAAAGCAGGAGATTCGACATCGGCAATACTGTCTTTACGCAAATTACTGAAAATCGTTTCAGTGACCAAGTGCAAAGAGAAGTCACTAAGCTGGGCTCTAAGGATGTATCCAGAATTAACTATGTTTACTTACCTCAACTTCGAGAAGAAAAGTTTGTCGAAGTTGGCTTGACTCATAGCGCAACATTTGAAGAGTTAGAAGGCTATGTAATGGCTAGCGGCCAAGGTCTAGACGTAACTATAAGAACTGCAAGTCACAAAGACAAAGATAGGAGCTGGCCTGTGCGATATCGGGGGCTTGAGTTAAATGACACTGACGGAATGCTCTGGTGGATGGAGAACTGGTACAGCAAGAGTCTTGCTATAGAGCTTAGAAATGAAATGAGTTTTTGGCAGTATCTACTCAAGCTCGTGTCATCTGAAGAGGTTCAAGTCTATGGTGTAGAGTTTGACTTCGCATACCACGATCAGCTCAAAGCTTACATCCCCAAAACTGAACACTCTCGGCTAATAGGCGCTAGATTTGCCCCATACTCAATTGACCTTTTATTCAACTAAAGCAAATTAACTGCATTTGCCTTGTGCTCCGGCGCAAGGTGAGCATAACGTAATGTCATGTTCATATCTGCATGGCCTAGTAATTCGCGAACTGTGTTTAAATCGACACTTTTCATCACTAGCTTACTAGCGAAGTGGTGGCGTAAATCGTGAAAGTTAAAATCTTCTAACTCGGCCAACTCAACCACCTTCGCCCAGCCTTTTTTAATATCGGTTAGCGCTTTTCCCTCCTCGCCCTCGAATACATAAAGTTTACTGGTAGTTTGTTTGCGCCAATCTTGAATAACCTGCTGCACTTTTGGGTTTAAAGGAATATGGCGGGTTTTACCTGATTTAGCGGCTTCACCGCGAATAGTTAAGCTAGGAATATTCAAATCTATATCAGCCCATTTCAACCCTAAGATCTCACCTCTACGCATGCCTGTATTCATAGCCATTAGCACTATGGGTTCAATGTGGTCAGCAAAACGGCTGTTATCTAAGTTAGGTAGTGGCTCGTAACCGCGTTGTTCTCTAAAAGCATTACCACTATTACGTTTTTCTTTGGTAGTTTTGTCTCGTTGGCGCAAAGCTCCTAGCAAAAGAGCTTCTTCATCATCATTGAGATAACGCACTCTAGAGTTGTCCAATTTGTAGGCTTTTACTTTGCTTAATTCGTGAGACTCAATTATCCCCCAATCGACCGCTCTACTTAGCGCACCTTTTAAGGTGTTCACGTTGTAGTTAATGGTCGCCATTGAAGCGCCTTTCTTTTTACGCTCTGAGCGCCATTTCTCAATATCCCACGCGCTAATCTCTGCAAGCTGTTTATCAGCTAAGCACACAAAGTTTTTCAGCAATACATTCTTAATTTGGTTTGCAGTACGAGTATTGTTGGTAACTAACCAAGGATGATATTTGTTTTCTACATAGGTGGCAAAGCGGGTGAATTTCTCGGCGGCTACCTTGCGCTTTAGGATTTGCTTCTCTAGCTGCACATCTTTGCCAGCAGCAACTTCTCCCACTTTTTGTTTTGCCAAATCGCGAGCTTGAACAGGGCTAATATGCCCCGCTTTACCGAGTAAAAAATTGACCTGTTTACCGTTAATTCGGTAATAAAGGTAGTAATTTATCGCCCCAGATGCCGAAATTCGCGCGTGAAAGCCCTTTATTTCGGTGTCATTTATACGTTTATCGGCAGGAGAAAGCGCCTTAAGCGTTGATGTACCTATCTTTCCTGTAATAGCCAAGTGCAATTCCTGTGTAGCAAATATGTAGCAGATTGGCAGTATAACAGTGTTTTTCAATATTATTCAGTGAACAAACAATAACATACCAAACCATTGATAAATAAATACAAAATAGCACTTCGCTGTTCATTGCTGTTCACTGCGATATACCCTAAAATACCCCTAAATCGGACTCATAATCGTTAGGTCCACAGTTCAAGTCTGTGAAGGGCCACCATATTAAAAAAGGCGTAACACTCAGTGTTACGCCTTTTTTGTAACTAGCTATGACTAAATCGGCAAAGCTTGTTGGTTTTTCACTTCTCGAATCGCAAAGCTGCTGTCTACTTGGCTTACCATTGGCAAGCGTTGTAGCTCTCTTACCCATTGTTCGTAGGCGACTAAATCCGCTGTAAGTACTTGTAGCAAGTAGTCAAAAGCACCCGATACCGTATGGCAGCTAACCACAGCAGCCATATCACTCACCGCTGATTCAAAGGCCATTACAGGTGCGTCTTGATGCTCTTTTAAACGCACATGCACAAAGGTGGTAATGTTTAAGCCCAATTTAGATTTACTTAAGTGAGCTCGGTAGCCTTCTATAAACCCTTGGTCTTCTAGTAACCTTATTCGCCTTGCAACGGGTGACGGCGATAGCCCCACTTTATCTGCCAATTCGGCGGTGGTTATTCTGCTGTCTCGCTGAATTAAATAAAGTAGCTCTTTATCAACATTGTTCACACAGCCCTCATTAGCTCAAAACATCACTTAATAAGTAAAATCTAACACTCAGAGCCAATTAAGTCTTCTTTGCTGAATCAAAGTACCAATTATCACTGTTATTAATTAGTAATAATAAAGGGGTAACCAAGGAAGGCTCCTATGCAAATACCTCAATCATTGACACATGTTAAACAACACTACTCTGGCAGGCCTCTTGTGCAAGCTATTCAAAGTAGCCAGCAACAACAGCGCTTAGGTTTGTTAGCGGTAATGGCCACGGTATTGGTTTGGTCTGCTTACTTTATATCTTTGCGGAGTAGTGCGTTATCGCCCTTAAGCTTACTTGAGCTGAGCTTGTTTCGTTATGTGATTCCAGGATTATTGCTCAGCCCCTTACTGATAAAGCGTTGGCAGCGCATTCGCCAAGTACCGTGGTTTTATTTAGCTGGAATGGTGATTGGAGCTGGCTTGCCATTTTTTCTGGGGTCTGCGGTAGCCATGGGCTTTGCGCCCGTTGCGCATGGCAGTACCTTGGTGCCGGGAGTAGCTCCTCTCTTTGTAACGGCTATTGCCGTACTAGTCTATAAGCAACCTTTTGAATCGTTTAAAAAACTGGGCTTAAGCGCTATTGGCGTGGGAGTAATACTGTTGCTGGCGAGTAGTTGGCAGCAAGTAAACTCACAACAAACCTTTGGGCAGCTAATATTTTTGGTCGCGAGCTTTTTATGGGCAGTATTTACCATTTGCGCTAGGCAAAGTGGTTTAAAGCCCTTAGAAACAGCTGCCGTAGTTACGGTACCCAATGCTGCAATGCTATTGATTTATCTTATCAGCTTCGGCTCTCATACTTGGGGCTTTACTCAACTACCTTGGCAAGCCTTAGCGGCACAAATGCTGGTACAAGGGCTTGCAGTGGGTTTGTTGGCCAGTTTTTGCTACGGCTATGCCATTACTCGATTAGGCGCAGAGCTAAGCTCAGCCTTGGGTTCACTAACGCCTGTATTTGCCTCAATGTTTGCTTATTGGCTATTTGCTGAAAGCCTCGATCTACTAACAATTATAGGTATGATAAGCACTGTATTAGGTGTGATTGCCGCCAGCGGATGGTTTAAAAAACCTGTTCAAACTATCTCGCTATCTCGTTTAAAGGAATGACTATGTTTGAAGACCTCCCGATTGCTAAAGATGATCCTATTTTATCCTTAGGCATTGCCTATAAAGCCGATCCTCGTGATAACAAAATTGACCTAGGGATAGGTGTGTATCGCAACGAGCAAGGTCAAACACCAGTGATGCAGGCGGTAACCGCAGCACAAAACCGTTTGCTTGCACAGCAAACCACTCAAGCCTACATAGGGTTAGCTGGTAATGCTGAATACAACCAAGCCATGTTAGATTTACTACTTACAGGCAATGCCGCTTATTCGCGATCAATCGCTATGCAAACCCCTGGCGCCAGCGGAGCACTGCGCTTGTTAGCCGATTTAATCGCCAGTGCCAAACCTAACGCTACGGTGTGGTTGTCTAACCCTAGTTACGTAAATCATCAACCGATTATGCAAGCGGCAGGCTTAAAGGTGGCGTTTTACCCGTATTTTAATCCCGCAAGTAAACAGGTTGATGAAGAAGCGATGCTGGAACAGATTGCCAAGCTTGAGCCGAATGATGTGTTGCTGCTGCATGGCTGTTGCCACAATCCCACAGGGGCCGAGCTTTCGTTTGCAGCGTGGCAAAGTATTACCGAACTGGCGCTTAAAAATGGTTTTTTACCCTTTGTAGACTTAGCTTATCAAGGCTTTGGACAAGGCTTGGAAGAAGACATTAGAGGCTTAAGCTATTTAGCTAACCGTGTGCCAGAGCTGCTACTTGCTAGCTCAAATTCTAAAAGCTTTGGTTTATATCGTGAACGCAGTGGTGTGGCGATAGTCCTGGGAGAAACCTTACAACAAGCCACAAATGCCAGAGGCAAGCTGTTTGAATTAGCACGCAGAAGTTACACCATGCCGCCCAACTGGGGCGCATCTATAGTGGCTGAGATTTTAAATAACAGCGATCTAAAAGCTCAATGGGAAAGCGAGTTAAATCAAATGAGCCTACGTATGCGTAGTTTGCGACAAAACCTGGCTGATGAGTTTAATCTGCAATCTAACAGTGAGCGTTTTAGTTACTTTACCCAGCACCAAGGCATGTTCTCACTTACGGGGTTTAGCCACCAGCACACCGAGCAGCTGCGTGAGCAACATGCAATTTACATTGTGGGTGGCGGGCGCATTAACATTGCAGGTTTAGCGCAGCAACAGATCCCCCGTTTAGTGGAAGCTTGCCTTGCTGTGGGCGTATAGCGATAGCGATATTAGAATAACTAGCACGAACTAGCTAAAAATTTAAAACGCACCTTACTGATCTATTTACAAATATCTCGAGTTATTAAAGCAAGATGTTTGTTTATGGAGATGTAGGGTATGAAAAAATTAAGCATACTTTTTTTATTCTTTTTTAGCTTAGTAGGCTGTAGCCATTCTCCTTATTACAATCCGAAACTTGGTGGTGAAATGTCATTACCAGGCAAAACCTATGACAGTTTCTTCATCGAATCTGACTCTGGAAACCAACTACACACTGTTTTCATCTCGTCTGAAAGTGCAAAAAGCAAAGGTTTAGTGGTTCATTTTCACGGCAATGCCGGCAACATCAGCGAAACGGTAGAAAAATACCTTTGGGTAACAGACCAACAATACGATTTACTACTATTTGACTATTCTGGGTACGGCAACTCAAGTGGCGAACCTAATTTTGACAATCTGCAAGCTGATGCAAAAACGGTATTTCGCTTCGTAGAGCAGCAGTTTTCATCTTTAGAAAACTACGCATTAATCTCTATCGGTACTTCTCTGGGCGGGGCGGTAATGTTAGATGGCCTACTCGATTCGAAACAGCGAGATATGTTTCAGCTAGTGGTTGTTGATTCGTCTTTCCACAGCTTTCCCGCTGTCGCTCAGCACGTAGTGGACCAAAGTAGTTTGGGCTTTCTCGGTTCTTGGTTAATCCCAATAGTGATAGATACTAGTCACGACCCACTGCCTAGACTGCACCAGCTAAATGACACCCAAATATTATTTGTGCATTGCGAAAGTGACGCCTTAATCCCTTGGCAGTTTAGTGAAAAGATGTACCAAAACAGTGATGTTGAAAAATCATTAGAGTTACTTCAAGGCTGTGATCACGCTAGAACATTTACCCCGGAATCAGCCTCAAATAGACCGCTGTTATTGAGTTACTTTGAAGACATATCCACCCCAAATAATGCTTTAGAATCGCTTTCCAAGATTGATAACTAAAGGAATATCAATCCCGTCATTCGGTTGATACAGGTTAGCATTTGAAAAGTGTTTATAAGATAAAGCAAACATCCAATTAGTGGGTAGGTGGTTTACCCCTGCCCCAACTTGCGCTTGAAATGCAAAGTGCTTGGCTTGATTTCGCGTCCCCAAGCTTTTCTCACTAAGGTAAGTCGGCGCTAGCGCCCTAACAAAAAACCAAGGCTGAAATTCACCATATGGTTCAGCCAGCAAGGTTAATTGAGGGTATACAGAAACCGCATGCAAAGACCGATTGTGCTCGTAATCCGTCCCCACATAGCTGTATCCGACACCTAAGCTTAACCACTGCTTTGCGCTACGTTTATAGCGATAAAACTCATAGTCTAGCCCTACAGTGTAATTGCGCTGATTTACATCTGCACTTGGCTGTGGCCCATAGCCTACATTAACGCTAAGCAGGTTAGTTTGGTTAGCTGCCGTTACGCTAAAGCTTAAAAGTAGTAACACTGCGTGAAGAAGATCGCGAAGAAAGTGTAGAGTCATCCTTGTCACTCTTATAGGAAGAATCAATAGAGCCGAATAAAGCTTCGGCCCCACCAAATACTATTTTTGTATCGCGGCCTTACCTAATTCACTTTGAATATCACCACTAAGGTTCTTTACCCACCCCTTGTATTTGCGATGAATATAGCCAGAGTCAGGGTTGTATTTCATGTTGTCGCTATCACGATACAAAATATCATATTGTCCATCGTGCAACTTAATATCTACCGCAACGTAATGTGAGCGCACATAGATTTCTGCAAACATTAGATCTGTTTGCTCTTCTTTAATGATCCAGTTGCGTTTTAGCCCAGCCTTTACCATAAGTGACTTTACTTCTTCTTGTGTCAGTTTTTCAGGTATTGACTGATTCAATAAAGGCTTAGGCGCTACAACCTTAGCCTTATTGCTAGCATCGCTAGATTCTGCCATTGCAGCTTGAGGGGCTAATAATAGTGTTGCCACTATAGATAACATACCAATTACGCGTATCATTTTTCGTCCTTTGAAATAGTAGTATTAAGGTTATTCTGCTGGTAGTTGACACTTAATTAAGCTGTGTCCCCAGCCAATATTGTCGATCTGCTCTTTAATTTCTAAACCAGATTCGCCAATAAATTCTTTAAAATCTTGCGATCTATAAAAGCGGCTGTTGCCATTGGCTAAACACGTGAAGTATAAAGACGTTGCATTTAAGCTATGCGCCCCTGCTTCGTGAGTTTGCCGGTCAGGAAATAGCTCCAATATGTACACACTACTTCCAGGGCCCATTGCTGACTTAACCCGACTTAATATCGACACTATTTCTTTCGGTGAGAAGCAATCCAAAAACTGACTCATCCAATAAATGTCAGCACCTTTTGGCAGCTCGCCGCTTGGATCGAGCATATTACAGGCTACACCATCAATTCGATCGGCAAAGCCATGCTGTTCTGCATTTATTTTTGCCATAGCAAGCTGCTGCGGTAAATCGACAATTTTCATTGCAACGTCAGGGTTGTGCTCACAACACTTAATTGCCCATTTCCCGGTGTTTCCGCCGATATCGACAATGTCTGATGGTTTATTTGCAAATACAAGTTCAAGCAACTTAGGAAAAGCTTTGTCTGAGTAAAAGTGGTCGAAGTTAAACCAACTTTGTTTTGCGGGTTCAGGTAAGGTTGAGAGCCCTTCGTAAATGGTATCCCAGTTCCCTAGCTCTTTAAGCCCTGCAGGTGTGCCTTTTTGAATCGCTTCGGTTAAATGCTGTAAGCCGGTATAACAAACGTCGGCAGTAAAATCCATGTTGGCTCGGGTCATACCGTCGTGCAACACAAAGTAACCTAAGCGTGTTAACTCATAGCTACGTTCAGCGTCATGCCAAATTACCAGTCCCGCGCTAAGTCCCATATCGAGCAGTACTTTAACGCCATAAGTGCTAACGCCTGAAAGTGCCGTTATTTTTTCAGCACTTAGGCCGTTATCACCAGCCTCATCAAGTGCCTCAAGTATCCCTAAATCACGTAAACTACGGGCAGTATGAAATGCCACAGGAGCAAAGGCCAAACGCTGCGCCTGTTCAATCGCATCAACAGCTTTTAGCTTATCTTTTGTATAAAATTCCACGTACAACTTCCTAATGTTTTACTTAACGTGTCCAACGCTTGAATATAAGAGAGGTATTAATTCCACCAAATGCGAAATTATTACTCATCACCAAATCTGTCTTTATGTCGCGGCCAGAACCAACAATGTAATCGAGTGCCGCGCACTCAGGGTCCACATCATCTAAATTAAGCGTGGGAGCAAACCAACCACTGTTCATCATCTCAATGGAGAACCATGCTTCTAGAGCCCCACAAGCGCCCAATGTATGTCCCAAATAGCTTTTGATTGAGCTAATTGGTACAGCCCTTTTTAAGGCCTGGTAGGTAGCAAGACTCTCTGCTACGTCACCTTTGTCAGTAGCTGTGCCATGAGCACTTACGTATCCGATCTGCTCACCAGTAACACCTGCGTCATTCAAGGCCATTTCCATAGCAACTTGCATGGTGGAACTTTGTGGTTGAGTGACATGGGTTCCGTCTGAATTTGTGCCAAAACCGACTAGCTCAGCATAAATAACTGCCCCACGCGCTTGAGCATGCTCTAAACTCTCCAAAATCAATGTTCCAGCGCCTTCTCCAATCACCAAGCCATCGCGATTTTCTTCAAACGGCCTCGGTGCTGATTTAGGGTTTTGGTTTTGGGTACTGGTAGCAAAAAGGGTATCAAATACCACTGCTTCAGAGGGGCAAAGTTCTTCTGCGCCTCCCGCAATCATCAATTGCTGAGCGCCAGACTTAATGGCTTCGTAAGCGTAACCGATACCTTGGCTACCCGATGTACAAGCGCTTGAACTAGTGATTACTCGGCCTTTTAAACCAAAAAACACTCCTAAATTAACCGGCGTGGTATGGCTCATCATTTGAATGTAGGTAGTCGAGGTTATCTTTTTGCTATTGCCATTTTTCAGCATATCGCCGAAGTGCATAATGGGTGCTGTACTGCCAATAGATGAGCCGTAAGACACGCCCATTCGGCCATCTTTAATTAGCGAGTCATCAAGCAAGCCTGCCTGTGACAAAGCAAGCTCGGTCGCTCGGGTGGCCAGCAAGGATACTCTACCCATACTACGTATTTTCTTACGTGGATAAGTCGGCAGCTCATAATCATCAATCGGTGCTGCTAACTTAGTATGCATGTCTGTAAAGCGTTCCCACTCAGGCATGTAACGGACAGCATTTTCACCTTGCTTAAGCTTACTTTGAATATCTGACCAATTGTCACCGAAGGCGGTCAAACCCGCCATTCCAGTAACCACCACACGCTGACTCATGCGATACCTCCATTTACCGAAATAACCTGACGAGTAATATAAGCGGCGTCTTTCGACATCAAAAATGCCACGGTGCCAGCGACTTCTTCCACATCACCTAAACGACGCAAGGGGATCTGCTTCTTTAACTCGTCGAGCGGTAGCTCTGCCATCATGTCGGTATCTATCAATCCGGGGGCAACACAATTTACCGTAATTTTCCGCTTTGCGACTTCCAACGCTAAAGCTTTAGTGGCACCGATAATACCCGCCTTGGCAGCACTATAATTAACTTGTCCGCGATTACCCACTTCGCCAGAAAGAGAGGAAAGAGTAATAATGCGCCCACCTTTCCGGGTTTGGATCATTGGCATAACTAAGGGATGTAAAACGTTATAAAGGCCATCTAAATTGGTATGTATAACCCCATCCCAATCTTCTTCAGTCATCGCAGGAAAAGCGTTATCTCTAGCAATTCCCGCGTTTAGAACGACCCCAAAATAGGCGCCGTTGTCAGCGATATCTTTTTCGATACATTGTTTGGATAGTTCACGCTGGCTAATATCAAAAGGCAGCAGGTAGCTATTTTCAGAATGCTCTTTAACTAAACCAAGCGCGAGCTGAGCAGCCTCATGATTACCACGATAGTTAATCACTACCTGATAACCTTCCTTCGCTAGGCGAACAGCGATCGCTCGGCCAATGCCTCTACTCGCTCCTGTAACCAAAACCCGTGGCTTATCGTTCATATTAACTTCCCTTTACAAACTCAATCGCATTTTTAGGTTGATACACATTTAAATGCGCACTAGAAACTATCGAGCCGTGCTGATGTTTTACTTCACAAGCACAAACCGCTAAGCCATCATCTTCGGCATAGATTCTTTCTGCCGAAATAAGCAGCTTACTTCCCAATCTGAATTGGCTTTCCTCAAAGTGGCACTTTCTGGTTCCAATGAGAAACCCCACTTCAACGGCTTGTTGCTGCGATTTAGCTTCCAACCCCGCTAAGGCCGCAACAGCTTGAGCCATATACTCTATTGAAATGTAAGCAGGAACAGCTTGCTCTAAATCATTGAAAAGATGACTATTTTCTTTTATCACAACTTCACAAACAATCTTGTCCGACTGCCAGTCCACTATATTATCAATCAATATCATTGGGGCTGTATGAGGTAGAACCTCAGCAATCGCAGGTAGTTTCTCAGTCATTAAAAACATCCTTATGGCCTAAGCACACAACGGCATTACTGCCACCAAAGGCAAAAGAATGACTCAGTGTAGAACCAAGCTTGTGGTGGTAGGGATAAGCCCTTGGGCCGAAAAGTAGATTGATGTTGGGTAACTCAGGATCTAATGCATAATCTGCATTCATTCCAGGAATCTCAGCGTTACAGTTAAACGCTGGATGCAATAACAACCAGCACAAGGCGTTTTCTATTGCGCCTGCAGCGCCAAGTGTATGACCCGTTTGGTGCTTTGTAGACGAACAGAGGGTGTTGTCACCAAACACCCGTTCAACTGCTAACGCTTCCATTTTGTCATTCAGCGGCGTGGCCGTTCCGTGCAAGTTTATATAAGCAACCTGAGAGGGCTCTAGACAAGCTTGCTCTAAAGCCGCGCATATTGCAGCTTCTGCTCCTAGCCCTTCTGGATGAGGCGCTGACATATGGTAAGCGTCTGAACTTTCACCAACGCCAAGTAGATTCACCTCTGCAGCTTCATTGGTCATAATAAACAATGCCGCACCCTCACCAATATTTATCCCATCACGATGCTCACCAAACGGTTGAGCTTCGTCGCTGGCCACCGACTCCAAAGCGAAGAATCCGTTTAGAGTCAGCTTACATAAGCTATCCACCCCACCAAGAATGACAGCATCAGCCATACCACTTGCCAGTAGATTTTTCGCTGAATTAAATACTTTGGCACTCGATGAACAGGCAGTAGAAATACAATAAGCGGGTCCCGTTAAACCTAATTTCTTTTTCAAATACACGGCAGGGCTACCCATTTCTTGCTGGGCATAATGAAAAGACTCTGGAAACGCACTATTTTCTTGCTCGGCGATAGCGTGTTCCCCTTCTGCCACACCAGAGGTGCTCGTTCCCAACACAATTGCCACTCTTGATGGCTGATATTGCGTTAGCAACAAACTCACATCTTGTTCAATTTGCTGGAACGCGGCTTCGAGTAACTGGATATTTCGACTCACAAGATAAGGCCAGCGCTTGTCACAACTCGGCAGCGGACCCTTAACAGCTCCCACTCTTACTGTATGGTCAGGAATGTAGGCATCACTGAGCACGCTTGTGTCTCGTTTCCCTGCCAACCAATTCGTCCATACTTCACGCTTATCTCTTCCCAAGGCACACACTACAGCCATTACCGGTAGACCATATTTCTTGCTCATCGTATTTGAGCCTCAAGCGTAGATATGTTTATTTGATAGCTTGCCTTTAGGTTTTTCAGCATCACATTGGCTTGCCATTTTGAGTCGCCTTTAAACTGCACTGAGGTCACTAGCTCATTGTGAAGGTAAAGCTTCCTGCAACGAGATGCCTGTTCGCATTCAGAATCTTGTACTCGCCACCCCATAGCGTTTAACTGCTGATTGAGCTCGGCTGTTGGCCAGTATACAAGTTGCATATCAGCTAACATAAATTGTGCCATCTGTTCATCGAATAGTGGAACATAGCTGTCTTTAACTAAGTGTTCACCGTCGTAGTCGAGTTTGAATAAGGGAGTAGAAAATCCATCTAAAGCTAATAATTCAAGTCGATCTGGTGTTACATCTAGGTAAATCAACATTTGTTGATTCTCACCGTTAATACGAAAACTAATTACTTGTTCCAAAGCAACTGACTGTTCTAGCTCACCGGGGCTAAGCAAAGGTCGCGCAGGGGGCATTTCCGGAGAAAAAGAATGCGAGCATGCACTTAGCGCCAAAATTATGCCTACCAATAAAAGACTTCTCACTCTCCCTCCTGCAATTTATTCACGACAAGCTGCGGAGCTAATAGATAACTGCATGCAATTCCGCTGAGCACTATCACACCAAACCCTGCCAATGCAGGTGTGGCGCTTAACGCTAATAAACCAAAAGCCAGTATTGTGGATGTAGCCGCCAACGTTGTAGCCATTAGCAAACGATAGGAAGGTTTCACACTCAATTGGTAAAACAGCGCATAATCTAGACCGACTCCAAACACCAATAATAGTGCTAACACGTGAAACAAACTTAAACCCTGCCCCAGCCAACCCACTACGGATAAAGCCACTAATACAGCGAGTACAGGAGTAGATAAACACCGCAGTGCCATAATGAACCCTAAACGAGCTGCTAATATAATACCGATGATCACCAACACTCCAACTAGAAGAGCGGAAGCTTGCGACCTAAGTGTGCTCAACACTGTCGAAATCTCTGCCACAGGGTCGACAAATTGAACGCCTTCAAGTTGCTGCGCTATTTGTTGCAGAGCCTCAAGATTATGAATATTTAAAAGGCTTACTACCGATGCTTGATGCTGTTGGCTTGTTACCCAAAAATCACTAAACACTTGGTTTTCTGGTGCCGCGAGAAAACTGTCAGGAGTTAATATGCGACCCTTTGAAGCCAAAAACTTGTTATATGCAGGCTCAGCAAGCTCCTGGTCAAATCCGATGTCCTCAAAAACACTTGCTAAGTTCTGATAGAGCTGACCAACCAATATATGGTTTGCCTGCTGCTGCTCTATGGTTGGAATAATATGACTTAACCCCCAAGCACTGCCTAACCAGTTTTGTTTAACCGCGTTATTTAGCTCACCGAGTAAGGCCTGCTCTCTTTTAAGGATCTGTTCGGGGCTATCTCCACGTACTAAATAAAACTGATTAGCCTGCCCATTTTGGAAAAGTTCGAGTAGTTGCTGCTGTTGGTAATCAATGGTCGGAAAGTCACCTCTTAGCTGTCGAATATCGTCTTCAGAGTTTAGCTGAACTAAACCGCCTAAAACAAACAATCCCAACAAAGCCAGCGACCACTTGTTTAAACGTAATGTCAGCCAGCGCTCTGACCAGCGTGCTTGAGGAATAGTGGCTGCCAAAATAGGGGCTAACAAGTAAAGTGACACTGCTGCGCCAAATAACCCAGAGGCACAAAATACCGCCATTTGCTTTACCCCTTGCATGGGGACAAACAACATAGACAAATACGCAACAACACTGCTTAACGCACTTAAACTAAGCGCTGGGGCAATTTTTCTTAAGGTTTCAGCTGCTGAAACACGACTTCCCGCATGTTCAGCACAAAAGTGAAATGCATAATCAATGGCAATACCAATTAGGCTAGCGCCAAACACCAAGGTAAGCAGATGCAGCTGTTCAAAAAAAACACTCACTGCAGCAAGCGCAAATAACAAGCCACCCAATAAACTAGCAATCGCCAAGACCAAGGGTTTAACCGAGCGAAAGAAGAACAAAATTAACAGGCTAATCAGCAAAATAGACGCTACACCAATGGTGCTCATCTCATGTTTAGCTTGTTTGGTTGCTGCATCAGCATGAAATAATAAACCCGCCTTCAGAAAGGCTAAGTCATCTTGCTCAGAAGCTAGAAGGTGCTGGCTGGTATTTATAGCCTGAATTAACTGCTGCTGTTGAGCAGGCGAAAATACATTGGCACTCACTCGGAGCTCTAACAACACCCAATAAGTATTATTAGAGTGAGCGCTTAAAAAACCTCTTTCATCCACTGATGATTGCGCTAAACCTGCAAAGCCATCTAATTGCTGGGTAAACAAAAACAAAGGATCTTCAATAAGGCTTGATGAGCTAACCACGCTGGCTGGCGACCAAAGCTGGCTTATTGCGGTTGCTATAATTGCCGAATAATTTGCCTTTTCTAAAGTATCTTGCTGCTGCTGACTCAATCGCACAAACCGATAAGGGAAAAGCCCTCTGGCAATATTCTGTCCTTGATCTAGCCTTTGCAGCATTACTTTGTCAAAAGCCTTGGTTTGCTCAAGATATTCAGCCAACTTAAGCGATGCTTCAATGGCTTGTGTTTTGTTCGAGTGGCCTACAGCAATAAAGTTAAGCCCCTCTAATTTGCTTGCCAATTGCTCACGTGCGGCTAAGCCCAGCGGATCCGCAAGTGAGCCAGGCAACATTGCGCGTATGTCACTATTGACCCGCATACTTTGGCTTTGGTTTAACAGCACAAACAAACTTACTATTACCAATATCAACCAGCAAGCAAAAGGCTTTTTAATCATTAAGCCAACTTAATTGTTGCTTACTTAATGTTACGGGCTCAGCCTGAAGCAATTGAATAGTAAGAATATCTTGATTAACTTGATGCATCTTTATGTTGTCTAAAGCCGTTGAGCCACTTAACTCTATGCTCAACAGGGCATTTTTCATTTGTTGGTCAATAGGCTTCAGCAAAATCTGCCACGCTTCTACACTTGAATCTTTCGCTATCAATATTTCAAATCGCTGTGAAAGTTCGCTCCATTCCCCAAGAACAACATGCTGCATCATAGGGGCCCAAGCATTAATCATTTGCTCGGCGGCATTAGGCAAGCTCATATCTGCATCATCGCTATCGAGTTGGCGCACACTCTTCGAGGTAACAATCAGCGTTTGTTTTAAGGGCTTTAACTGCTGCCAAAGCAAACCATTTTCAGCGTTAATCACTAAGTGGCCACTACTTACCAATGGCTTCTTCATTACTTTTAGTTTTCGATACTGGATGTAATTCGCCTGATAATGCTCGCCCTCAGCTAAAGATAATTGCTGTAAAAAAGTAGAACTAGCATCAATCGGCTGCCATGTTGTGGCACTTGCCCAAAAGCTAACAAAACACATCAACAAAGGACTAAATAGGAGTAGTCGACGCTTGAAAATTAGTCTGGTGAACATATACCCAACTTGGCCATTTTGTTGATTAAGGCTTGAGGGGAAGCAAAACACATCTCGCCATTGCTTTTATCTACTGCGACTTGAATGGTGTAACCTTTTGTCAGCACGGTTCTAGTACTTTTATCTACAATCAGATATTCAATTTTCAAACGGTTTTCAAACTCGATAAGCGAGGCTTGTACAACTAGTTCCTGTTCATAGGTACTGGTTTTAACATACTTAAGCCGAGTATCAACAATTGGCCAAACATATCCAGACTCATCCATTTGGCGATAGTTGTAATCCAGCTTATCTAATAACGCACAACGCGCGACTTCGAAGTACCGAAGGTAGTTTCCATGCCAAGTCACTCCCATTGGGTCTGCGTCATGGAACGGAACGGTTAGCTCTACCTCAGCACTAATTAAAGACTTCATGAGCAGTAAAGCTCCCATTTTCGTTGCTGCAGTTGCTTGACCACTTGACGTAACTCAGCTTCAAGGGGGCGATCTTCTTCAACCAGTTTAAAGTCTTCCATCACCTGCAAATAAGAGGCTCGTAACTCGCCGTTTAAGCTATCCAATTCCAGCTCACCCTGTTGCATACGCAAGGTAAGTGCTTGATGCACCGCTAGCCACGCTGCGGCAATAACTTGTTCTGTTAGCTCTAAAACTCGCAGGCAATCTCGAGCAGCAATAGTTCCCATGCTGACCTTGTCTTGGTTATGACACTCTGTAGAGCGAGAGAACACACTGGCTGGCATAGTTTGCTTTAATGCTTCTGCGGTCCATGCTGAGGCACCGATTTGTACCGCCTTAAAACCATGATTAATACACGCTCGTTCGCTTGATGCCGCACTAAGGTTACGTGGTAAACCGTTGTTAAATTTTTCATCCATAAGCAAAGCGAGTTGTCGGTCAACCAGATCAGCCAAGTTTGCCACTGCATTCTTCATACTATCCATAGCAAACGCGATATGCCCACCGTAGAAATGTCCGCCATGCAGTACATGTTCGCCATCAGCATCTATAATCGGATTATCATTGGCACTGTTTAACTCGGTTTCAATAAACTGACGCATAAATGGCAGCGCATCTCTAAGCACACCAATAATATGCGGGGCACAGCGAATAGAGTAGCGGTCTTGTAAACGCTCTGAGTTTCTAGGGTGTTGGTGGTGATTTAGGTCATTACGGATCCATTCGGCTACTTGGTTTTGCCCAGGGTGAGGTTTAACCGCAAATAACAATTCGTCGAAATGGTTAGAATTGCCCTTTAGCGATAACGATGCCAAAGCCGTGATACGACTCGTTACCTGAGTTAAGTATTCAGCACGTCGGTAAGCCAAACACGCTAAACCTGTCATAACTGCTGTGCCATTCATAATGGCCAGGCCTTCTTTGGGTCTTAAGCGAATAGCTTCAATGCCAAGCTCGGCAAACACTTCATAGCTAGGGCGACGGCGATTTTTGTAATACACCTCGCGCTCCCCCATCAACACTGCGGCAACATAGGAAAGAGGAGTTAAATCACCAGATGCCCCCACCGATCCCTCTGAGGGGATAACGGGCATAATGTCGTGCTTCATTAACAACTCAAGCTGCTGGAGTAACCGATAACTCACTCCAGATTTGGCTAATGAAAGCGAACTTAAACGACTAGCGACTACCGCTCGCGCTTCATTCGGGGCTAACTCTTTGCCCATGCCGCAACCGTGGAAACGTGTGAGGTGTAATGGTAACTCTTCCACCAACTCAAGCGGAACTACAATGGTACAGCTATCACCGTAACCCGTAGTCACTCCGTAAATAGCACCATCTTCTTCGAGTAGGCGGTCCAAAAATTCAGCGCCTCGCTCAACAGTAGCCACGTAATCAGGGCTGCTATTCAAACATGCTAACTGAGGTTGTCGGCTAAGTAACTCCACTTGCTCAATGGTTATAGCTTGTTGCCCAAATACCACTTGTAAACATGATGAGATTACCTGTTCAGCTTCTTGCTGCGACGACGCTATGTCAACTTGAGTCATCGTATTTGTCCTTTAGTCACGGTGTCTTGTGTATCTGGACACCAAAAATCAAAAAAATTAAACCACTGTAAGGGGTAGCGAATGGCGAGAGTCTCTAACCTAGAAGCGTAATCTTTACTGGCCTGTTCTATGCGTTGTTTCCGTTCGGCTCTTACTGCGCCTAAGTTATCGCTGATTTTTTCAAAATACAGACGATAACGGCCGCTGTCCTGCTGCATACAGAACAGACTGAACACCGGGCATCGTAACAAAGCTGCTATTAAAAAAGGCCCTTGAGGGAACGGAGCCAACTCACCCAAAAATGAGTGGTAATTCACCCTGCCATAACTGTCGGCAGGCGTTCGATCAGCTGCAATAGCAACTAACTCTCCATCTTCTACATATTGCGCAAGCCGTACCCCTAAATCAGGGGTAAATTCGGATATCTGGATGAGGTTAAGCTGAGAGTCTGGGTTAAGTTCAGCTAGCATTTTGTTGAATTTGTTAGCGTTCTCTGTAAGTACCACAACGTTAATTCGAGTCCGGTACTGAGTCTCGGCCAACGCTCTGCACATCTCTATATGGCCCAAATGAGAAGTAAGCAACACTGCGCCCTGTTTGCGTTGCAGAGTATCAATGAGTAAAGCCTTATTAGGGAAATCTACTTCAGCACGCGTGATTTTTTGCACCCAAGCATCTAAGCGATTGAGTGATGCACTACCAAAGCTAAGAAAGTGAGCAAAACTATGCATCCAATTTGGCTTATTGGGTATTGGGCTTTCAGCGTGCTTTGCAACCTTTTGCAGAAAGGCTTGCGACGCTCGGCGAGTAGAGCCTCCACTTAGAAAGAAATAACCAATAGCGGGATAGAGCAAAAGTTTAGCTAAGTATCGACCACCAAGGCGATAGCCCATTAGTGTTAGCTTTAGGCCCCAAAAGCTTCCTCTTTCGGCCACTGCCGACCAATGCGCTTGTTTTTGTTTTCGCCAAAAAAGTGATGGTAAACGCCACAACATGCCAAAAAACAACTTAGTGTGCATTTTACTAATTAACCAGTTATCTTCCCACGCTCTAAAATGGCTAAGGCCCTGTTCTGGATAGGTCACTTTGGTTGGGATTTGAATAATCGAAGTTTCACGCCAGTAGTGTCGAACTAAGACTTCAATATCGAAATCCATCCGCTTTCCTAAACTAGTGGAATCAAGCAATTGAATAGTTGATGTCAAAGGGTAAATCCTAAAACCACACATACTATCTTTTAGCTCAAGACTAAGTGTTTCTATCCACACCCAAACATGAGTTATATACCTTGCGTAATAGCGCGCTTTAGGAACAGACGCATCATACTCTGGAATACCTGTAATTAATGACTCTGGATTAGCCTTGGCTAATGTTAGAAAGCGATTTACATCGACGAGATTATGCTGACCATCGGCATCAACTTGTAATGCATGGCTGTATCCTGATTTTGCAGCTTCACGTAAGCCGGTCATCACAGCCCCGCCTTTACCCAAGTTGCGATCATGTCGATAAAGCTGGACGTGTTCAAATCTCATCGCGAGACGGGACAGGAAATCTGCGGTCTTGGAATTACTGCAATCATCCACCAGAATGATGGGCAGTTCTAGCTGAGAGATTGTCTCTTCAATCGCATGAGTATGGTTATAATTTGGAATAACGACGCAAGGCTTAAACATCATCAGACCCTAGTTGCACACGTCCACTGCTGTATTTGTTATTCTCGTTAAAATAAGAGAAATAGAGTTTGCTTTTTTCCTTATCAAATCGAAGAGATAGTTGAAGTCGACAATTGGGTTGCATCACATGCTGATACTTTAAAGCCTCCAACGCGACGACTTTAGATGAGACATTTAGATACTCAGTTGCAAACTCGATAGCCCAGTGAAGCTGTGCTACACCAGGAACAACCGGCAGATTTGGGAAGTGGCCTTGCAAACATGGTAAATCAGCAGCAATAAACAAACTGATGTTTACACTACCGTTTACATCTTCAACTGATTCAACTGTAGGTACCCCAAATTTTTTCATGTAAACAATAACCTCATTTTCGGTATCTGGCGCTTTCCTTGAGAATTAACAAGTAGCGCATCAACATAGCGCCATTTTCGGGGTAACGTTACTGCTTCAAATTGCTTAGATAAATAGCGTCGAAAAGTCTTATTTAAAAAGAATTTTCCATTTTCTATTTGTTGTTGGCCAAGTTCATTCAATACCACCACTGCACCAATGTAATCTCTTGACGAGGAAAGAGTCAGCAAATCACAGTGTGCAACCCAAGGATGGTCTGCTAATTCGCTGGTCATTTGGTCTAAACAAACACGTTTTTCAGCAATTTTAACAACTCTGTCTAAGCGCCCTACCAAATTAAATCCATCAGCTTCAATACTGACTGCGTCATCCATTTGGTGCCATGCCTTACTATCCTCTAAATAAGGAGAGCAAATTTGTAAGGCCTTAGAGGGTGATACCCGCCAATTAACACCATTGAAAACTTTCCAATATTGCTGCGATAGCTGATTACGATAAGCAACCCCACCTGTTTCGCTACTGCCAAAGACTTCTGTTGGTGCATAATTCCACTGTAAACTTAAGGCACTTGCGGCAGTAGGTTTAAGGGGGCCACCAGAACTCACACAAAACTGAGGTTTACGCTTCAGCAATTGAGTCTGCACGCTCAGGTGCTCTAAAAATGACGGGCTAGAAACAAAACTGATAGCTTGCTGGGCAGCACTAAAGAGGTCTTCAGGGTAGGTAACAAGCTTAACTAACCAAGGTCTTTGAGTAAGTAATGGCCAAAGAATGGTAAACAATAAGCCATATATGTGCTGATGAGAAACACTGGTACAAATAAGACTTTGTTCAACATGCGAGCCAAAATACTGCTCTAAGGTATCTACCTCTGCAAGCAGCTGCCGCCATTTTTTAATAACTTTTTTAGGCTGACCGGTACTGCCTGAAGTATAAAGGTGAAGCGCTTGCTCATCCTTAATATCAATATCTTGCAGCATACCTTTGCTTGCCGACTCATTTAAAAACTCGCGATACCCCGTAGCAACATCAGGAAGATTTTGTCCTACTCCGTGATCTGCACACACCGCATCCACTTTATCAACAAAATGCAGAAGAGTGTCTATTTGTTGATTAGGCGGTAAAACAGGGGTTCGCTTTGCTAATAACAAAGCGAATAAGCAACAAGAAAAGTCGAAACTATCCTCTGCAAACAACAACCATAGCTGATGTGGTGTAGATTCAATTTCATGATATTTTGCCTGAACTTGCTGCCACCAATCTACATTAGACAATGCTTCATCTCTAATGGCGACGGTGTAACTCGGCGATATAGAAGGAAGCTTAACCCTATTCATACTTTTCTTCTAACTTGAAACACTTTCTTAAGACCCACTCGCCGGCCAATAAACTGGCGATTAACATGTAACTAATTAGTCCGTTATACAATGTCCAAGTTTCTATATCTGCGGCAAATATAGTCCAACCGCTAACTAAGGCGTTCAAGACAAAAAACACACACCAAACTTTAGTCAACTTGATGAAATACGAACGAGCTGAAACAGGGATAGCTTTTCCACTTAAACGAGCAAACTTTTCAATGATCGGTTGCTCATCCGCAAGGCTCAACATAAACACTGCACATAGAACAATATTTACCAACAAAGGATAAAGCTGAAACCACGTTTGCTCTTGCCTAATCAACGCAAAGCCAGCCAAAGCAAGCCCTAATAAACCCAACCATTTTTGTTGCTGTAATACACCGTTGTTGTTCCATGTGAGTAGTACACGCAGTGAGAAAACAACTAACAGCGCTCCTCCAATCATATAAAAAGAAAAAGAGTTTAAGCCAAAGTAAATAATGAAGGGGTATACGGCTAGCGCTATCACCACCAATGCTCTAATCAAATTACTCGTCATTATTGCTTACGCAGCATCGCTAACCAATTGTTCTAGTGCATCAATAACGTCGGCAATAGTTCTCGCTGATTTGAAGTCGTTAGGTTGAATTTTTTTACCGGTTAATTGTTGTAGTTTAACCACCAAATCAACCGCATCAATACTATCCAAATCAAGATCTTGATATAGGTTTGAGTCTAAAGAAATATCTTCTTCAAGTACTTCAAACTCACTCACGAGAATGTCTTGTAATGCTGTGTATATTTCATCTCTATTCATAATGAATTACGCCGCTTTCTTTTCTGATTCAATAAATTCAGCCAACGCCTTTACGCTCGCAAAGTGCTTTTTAGTTTCTTCAGAGTTAGCGTCCAATTTAATTTGATATTTTTTCTTTATGGCTAAACCCAGCTCTAAAGCGTCAATCGAATCTAAGCCCAAGCCATCAACAAATAATGGTTCATCGGTTGCAATATCAGAAATTTCGATATCTTCAAGTTCTAGTGCTTCAATAATCAACTGTTTAAGTTCCTGCTCTAATGTATTCATTGGCAGTTAAGTTCCTTATAAAAATGTTGCTGTAAATATCTAGTTATCGTTCGTGCTTTTCGTGAATCACTTTCATCATTCAAACAAATATCGTGAGCACTTATGGGGTCGCTAATATCTAATGAAAAGTGAGGTTTACTGGCTGGAATTGCATACCAAGGCTCAGACTTCGTTAAGGTTGTAGGAGAAACCTTTATCGTCACAGGCAACAAGTCAGCTGAACACCTTAGGGCTATGTTTGCAGCGCCACGTTGCATTTTTAGTGCTTCACCAGGTGTTGTTCTAGTACCTTCAGGAAAAATAATGAGACTGGCACCTTTATCTAACTCTTGCTGACAAGCCTTTAAAACTTCTTCTGGCTCGGCACCGTTTTTAATATACCCAGCTGCTGAGATAATCATCGACATACAAGGGTTACGCCATAAACTTTGCTTAACGATGCAATTAGTTTCGGGTAAATGCGCAATCAACAATACTACGTCAATAAGTGAAGGGTGATTAGCAATGACTAACTTGCCTGATGATTGGCCCAGTTTATGTTCATTAGAGACAGAGACACTTAGCACACCAAGGCCACGCATCATTAATACAAAAGACTTAAATATTTTATGCACAATAAACTGGTTACGAGTCAGTTTATCTCTCGCCGGTATAAAGTTCAAAATTGGAAATAGGGTCAAAGAAAGCAGCACACCCAACATACCAAAAGTTAAAAAAGACAAGGCTGTCATGGATAATCGCCAATAGTAATTAACCCGCTTGCTCATTCTTCACCTCCCACACCCACTTCTGAGTATCGACATAACACTCAAAGCTCTTAGTTGGGGAAGATAATCCATTAATAAGCTGACTGACTAAGTTTTCTGGTGGTGTTGGTTGTTGGCATCTCTGAGACTCTAAACGAGTGGCCCAACCAAACTTTGACGCGGTGATAATGCAAGCAAAAGCAACCACATCTTCTTGCTCATCTGCGAAGCGCTGATATCGCTCTGGTAGAGGTTCATCTACATACACTAACAACACAGGCTCTTGATAACAGGCACTTTGGCTGTATGCTTCAACAAAAGCCATAGCTAATGAGTTTCGCCCACTAGTGACAACAGTTGAAGGCGCTATGTTTTTTTGACTGATCGAATACAAACCACTCGAGGTATTGTAAACTGACTGGCTAAATTTAGTTGGAGAGAGTGGAGAACGTTTACTTAATTCAACTAATAAGTCTAGGGTGCGATGTAGCTCACCATGTCGCGATGAGAACACACTACGAATATCTTTAGTTTCGGGTAATACATCGAGGATAACCCTTAAAGCCATTTTACTGAGTAAGCTAAAGCGTCGTCGTTGCATAGGGGCAATTTCGGGAAGTGTAGGCGCTTTGTAGACACCATCTACCGCGATGGAATTCCAACTAGTCCATTTTTCAATTTTAAAAACAGCGTCCATACTACAACTTAAATATCAAGCCTATCAAAACATAAAGTCACTCCATGTGACTATGTATTTATCTTTACGGCTATCTAATAACTTCACCTAGAAAATAATAAATAATTCTATCGTTTAAACCATAAAAAAGCACTAACTTTGGTTGAAAAGCTTATAAGTGTGCAATAGATAAAGCATATCCTATTGGACCTTCTAGGTTTTTTAATATAACGCCCTTATAAGCCAAACTTCTATCGCAAACCACCGGTAAATCTTTCATTGTTGCTGGCGCTTGGCACGCAAACACTTTCCAAGCGGCTTCTTTGCGCGTCCAATATTGATAAAAATCAGCGAGGTTACTTGGCTCCTTAGGTTCTATTCGGTGCCTAATTTCTTGCCACATTTCAAGGTAAGGGCGTTCTTTAACTCTCTCAATATCTACCCCGCAAGGCATGCTACAGGCCATTGCTGCTAGATACTCCCCACTATGACTCAAACTCAAATGAATCTGTTGGTGGCTTTCAACAGCGATATAAGGTTGTCCATATTTATTTCTCTGTATATCTGCTGGACAAAAAGTACCTTGAAAACACAAATTAGCACAATCAGCTAGGCAGCGATTGTAAAACACAGCTAATGCTTTTTTGTCTACCGCCTCTGGTATTTTCCTAATAAGAACTTCTTTAATAAACACCACCAACCTATAAGCAAAAATACATCATCTGCATCCCCTAACAGGCGTGAATAAAAACGCCCTAAGCTGACCAAAATATCGAAGAACTACTAAGCAGTATCTTTTCGTTTGGCTTTTACCGCTAACTCTAACTTTTCGCTTAAGCTGGAGTTGGTTTGGCTTAAATTCGTGATGTCTTGATGGGCTTCGTTAACTTCTCGCTGTAATTGTCGATTCACTAAATCACTGGCTTTTAATTTTTCGTCAAATTCCGTTATCTGGCTTTGTAATTTACCGCTATCAATTTGTGCATCGAGGATTTGCTCATCGAGGGTAGTTAACGCCTGTTTGGTCAGCCTGTGGCCTTCCTGTTCTTTTCGCAAGTTGGCTTCAAGCAATTGCAGCTTTTGCTTAACTTCTTTTATTTGATGATCTTTTTCTAATACTCGGTTATCAGTATCCGCCATGCTATTGCTAAGCTGCAATTGCGAGCTAGTATCTGCCAGTTGTTTACGGGTTTTTTCTGCATGTTGCAGAGCATTTTCCTGCTCCGCCTCAAGCTCTTCAATGCGCTGCTTAAGTGCACGTTCATTTTGCTGAGCTTGTTCTAACTCTGGTAAAACTTGCTCTAACTGTATCTCGTTACTGCGATTAACGGTATCGAGCGCTTGTTTGTCGCCGCGTACTTCATTTAATTCTTCGTTCAACTCACTAGTTTGCTGATGCATGCTCTCAATTTTTTGTGCATCCTCTAAACAACGTTGCTCCAAAGCAATCAGTTTTTGCGAGAGCTCTTCTTCGCGCTCAGCCGAGGCAGCCGAATCACTGGTATCTGATTTTTGCTCGGCTAAGGCTTGCTGAGCTTGCTCCAGTTGTTGGTTCAACTGTTCTATCTGTTCAGCTAATAACTGGTTATCGCTTACATTTTGCTGCGTTTGTTCACCTAACTGGTCGCCTTGCTCAGTTAACTCTGCAATTTTTTGTACTTGCTGCTGCTGGGTATCTTCTAGCTGTTGGTTTTTCAGCTCAATACTTTGCTTACTTTTCACTAGCTCCGTCATGCGCTCACTCACCTCACAGTGCTCTTCGGTAAGCTGCTTGGTTAGCGCTAGCTCTTTATCCAATGCTTCGCTCATTTCACCTAATTGTTTACGTAGTGCAAGCTCCATCTCACTCTGTTCTTTGGCCGCAGCTTCTCCGCTTTGCTGAAAACTCGCCAATTGGTTTTCAGCAGTTTGCAACTGCTCTTCCAGCTCCAGTTTTTCGGTATTAAGTTGCTGGTAAGCTTGTTGCTTGTTTTGCTCAGCAGTATGATGTTGCTCTGCATCCGCTTTCGCTTGCTCCAACAGCTGTTGCTGCTCTTTGGTGAGCTGCTTACTTTTATCCAATTCAGCGAACAACTCACTGGTTTTTGCCGCTGCCTGCTCTAGCTTTTCGCGCAGTTCAATAAGTTCCGATTCAGCCACTTCAGTTGCACTATTGGCGGCAGACAACTGTTGATTATGTTGGCTAATTAACGCTAAGCGCCCTTCTTCCCAAGTTTGCTGTTTCTCATGGGTAATACGTTCAACTTTGGCTTCAGTTGACTGTTCCAGCTGCATAAACCAATCGTTTAAGGATTCGGCAAAGCCATTAGGTAAGCTAGCAATGGCATGCTGCTGACTATAGGTTCTGAGAAGATGCTTTTGCCCGCAAGCGGCAACCTCTGCAATTAGCTCATCACTGGGTGACTCACCATTTTGTTGTTTGAGGTATTCTGTTATCGACGATTCGTTGAGCGAACCTTCACTCTTAAGCATTTGACGTACAAGTAAATCTAACTGTTCAGCATCCATGACTTTTCCCTATCAGGTTCAATACCATTGAACCTAATACTGCAATTGGTTTGGCGGCAATCAAAACCACCCGAAGCTATTGATTAGGCGCACTATACCAACCCCGCAATCAAGGGATCAATCAGCAGCAGCTAAAACAGTTAAGGCAATCATATAATTATTGTTATGCGCTGTTATTGACCGCTAGATAAAGCCAACAACCTCACCTAAACAATAAACGCACCTTCTCAAAGTTGTATTTACAATTCTATCATCTAATATTTAAGCAATAATTCATAATGAGTTAATTAACTAAAGATAAAACAAGCAGTAGCGTAGGTTTTTAGTTATTAGAGGTGTTTTATGGGGTCAAAAGACTTTATTAAACAATTACAGGGCTTTCCCTTGGCGTGGCAGTGGCAACGCAAAAACAATGTCTTCAGCTGTGACCAAGCCTTAATAGATGCGCTAGGCTTTTCTGGGAAAAAACTGATCAGCCTTAAGCAGTTTGCTGCGCGCTTAGATTCAGGCCAAGTGCAGTATCTTCAAAAAGCGATTCTCGATTCTCAGAAACAACAAGATCCAGAAAGTGAACATACCTTAGAGTTAAATCTAATTTTTAACATCGACCAAGCCCGTTATGCTGGCCAGGTATTACTCTGGAAAGAGCGCATCAACCAAGTGAATGGTTCCTTAGAATTTCTTTTACCACTATTAAACAAACACTCTGAAACGCAATTAATAGGCGAGCACCTTACCAACCCCTACTCCCCAGCATTAATATGCAACAACCATCATCAAATTATTTGGCTTAATCAATCCGCTTGCGAGGAGTTAAGCCAACCTAGCTACCAACTACTCGCCTGCAAACTAAACAATCAAAATGGAACACCGCCAGAACAAGACTCAGCAACTAACAGCCTGCAATGCAAAAGCTTAAATGGCCTGTCTATTAATTTTGACGCTCAAGCTAAAGACATCCATACCAATGCGCCTAAACAGCGTTTCTTTTTGTACCAACTCGAAGTAAAACACGATAGCGCCACTCAACACACCGCTAACCTGCGCTGGGATAACGAGCAAAAATTTGCTCAGCAATTAGCTGAAGCCCAACAGTTTCTAGAGAAGCAAGAAACCCTCGTTGTGTTTGCCTTAAAATTAAGAGCAGAAGGTGATAACTCTTCTGAAAAGATGAAACGAATGATTCTGGATAACTTAAGACGCTTAAACCAAAAAATAAGTGTTGGCTTTATAAATGCTCATACCTTATCTGGCTTTTTAGCAACACCTAAAAAACTGGCCCATATCCAACACCGTTTAAGCTCTGCAGTCACCCAGCTTTTAAAGCCCAGTTCTCCAGCGGAGTCCATTCAAAGCCAAATGGGTGTCTCGGTATTAGGTGTTGATGCTAGCAATAGCAAGCAGTTAATAAACCACGCTAAACATGCAATGGCTAACAGCCCATTTTGTGAGGCTAGTGAATTAGCGACCGAGTCTCGCTTTTTCGACACTCGCTTAGAGAAAGCCAAACAACAAGGCTCTCCCAAGAAAGCCAGCGAAACACAAGCCCCTCAGTCTAAGCAGCATGATGATATGTACATTGACCTAGATAGCTAGGAAAAAGACATGGCACGATGATAAAGCCCCTTGAACTTAATCTGTTTAAGCCACTCTATATAGCCGAATTCCAAAATAAGTTAAATTTATTAACAAGTTGGCTCGATGCGCTTAGCCATTTAGTGCTATAACAAAGGGTAGCTTGATTGAATTAAAGGTTAATGATGAATTTTATTTTTCGCGCAATAGTAACGCTACTGTCAGTCGCGCTTACGCAAGCGCCCGCTTATGCTACTCCCCTAGAGCAAAGCCCCTTTTACCCTAACGGCGCTTATTACCATTTAGATGGCAAACTGGTGATGGGCCGTATCGAAAATATCTATTATTCAGACGTAGAACAACTCAAGGGAATCGGTGTTCCCGCAAAGATAGATACGGGAGCAGATACCACTTCAATTCATGCTATTAACATCAGTATTCATAGCCAGCACCCAGCACTAGCTGAACTAGAAGGTGAAGCGCTGTTAAAAGCGATTGCCGAGCGTTTTGGCGACCCCGATACAGAATGGTGGCTGGAGAGCTTTGACACACCAGAGCGCAACATAAACGCCACTGTAAAATTTGATTTAGTTCATCCGCAAACTGGCGAACTATTGAGTTTAGAACGGCCATTGGCTCGCCTAAGCGGCATACAAGGGCGTGGAGACCACGGTATTCTTTACCGCCCAGTAGTAGATCTAGCGCTATCTTCTGGCGACATCACGGTAAACACCGCGGTAAACCTAACTGACCGCAGTGCGTTTTCTTACTCCATTTTAATTGGCAAAACCTTCTTACGGGAGCAAGCCTGGGTAGATTCAAGTTACGATTACTTACAACAAGAGCCGTTAGCCAAAATACTCGGCACTAAAGAAACCGCCTATTTAGATACGCGACCACTTGCAGTAAGTATGTCTTTAAGTAATCGTCGCAGCAGCTTAAATGCTACTAATATCGAGATAGACGCGAAGAAAAAGCAAGTAAGTTTTGAGGTGGTAGCAAGCAATAAAAAAACCAAGGTTTACACCCTCCCTCTATTAAAAATACTCAAAATTGGTGACAAGTATCACCCCATGGTCAATATGCCGATAAGTTTTGGCGAAGAAGCTAAACACATTGAGTTAGTGTTGCGCGACCGCTCTATGCGAAGCACCCAGCTGCGCTTGGGCAAAGAAGCGCTCAATCAGTATTTTCTTATCGACTTAAGTGCCGAACATTTAGCAGATAAACCGTTGAAGTCTGCCATAGAACTGGCAAAGCAAGCCCCACTTATGATTACTCCCGAAGAGCAATTAAACATAGATGGCGTGTGGTTTAGGGCTGAGCCTTCTTTTGCGGTAAGCACTTCGCTACTGCGCGTGAAAAGTTTAAAAACCTTGGAACGCAGTGACCAGAAACGCTCCATCGCAGCATTTTCGGCTACCGATGTTCAAGGCAAAGTATATGTATTTGAGCAAGCCATTGACCGTAACATAAGCGTGGGAGAAGTAACGCGCCCGGTTATTAAACCTACCTTAAGTTTTGCCAATTCTCGCCGCCAGACAGACATAGCGCTAGAGCTTGCATCTGCAGACGACCCAGAAATGCTATCCATTGGTGAGAAGTTTGTCGAAGGGCCATTGTTGGTAAATACCCGCACCACTAATATTTTGGATAAGCGTAGCGCCATTCGTGCGGGATATGTAGAGCAAGCAACAGTAGAAGGTTTTAGCATTCCGGTAAAACTAGATACCGGTGCCGATGTAAGCTCTATGCACGCAGAAAACATTAAGCGCTTTGAACAAGACGGCAAAGCCATGGTCACCTTTACCTATAAAAATTCCGATGGATTACGTCAAGAGTTCACCCGCGAAGTAGTGGACAAAATGGTGATTAAGGCGCGCGTGGGCGAGCAAGCTAACTCTCGTCCAGTAGTCTTAATGAATGTGCAATTGGGTGAAGTGAATGAAACCGTTCGCGTTAACTTACAAAACCGCGAGAACTTCAGTTACAGCATGATTTTAGGCAAGAACTTTTTACGCCATGGTTTTGTTGTAAGCAGTGATGGTGGCTTCATTCTCACCAAGCAGCCTTAACAGCAATCCCATATTACATAATTAAAAACGGCCCTAGAGCCGTTTTTTAAATGATTAAAGCGGGTGTTAAAACTGGTATTTCAAACCGGTTTTATCCAAGGTTTTGTATATCCCCCGTTGGCTGTCTGACGTGTATCCTTTCATTCCGCCCTGCTCTCTTACCTTATTGCGCATCTCTAACCACTCGTCACTGCCCCAACGAGACGATTGTGATTTAAGTAAATCAAACTCTTGATTAAGTCTATTTACGATACCAGAACCTTCGAAGAAAAAGCCCACTTCGTTGTTATATAACAATGAGCGAAAATCTAAGTTGGTGGTGCCTACAAAAGCAAAATTATCGACCACAATAAATTTTGCATGAAGTTTACCGTAGTAGGTTTCTCCCCCTAGCGCGGCAGCATCGGCCCTACCCAGCTGATAGAAGAAAATACGGGGATGATTAACCAATGCCTGCCACTCTTTAGAAGCGATAAAGTCAGGGTTTTGTTCATGCTTTGCTAAATCTGACTCCAGCCACAGCTCTACCATTTCCTTACTCATTAACATCGACGGAACCGTATGCATATCAATCACCGCTTGGGTGAAGAAATTGTCGCTGGTCAATACAGAATTGGTAATAATCTCAATCTTTCTTTCCGGATCTTTTTCTAACCACGCCAGCGTGGTATTAAGGTCTTTTTTCAATACACCTTCGTCTTTGAACAAGTCTGATTGCAAAAACAAATACGGCGATACCACGCGGATGGATTTTAGATCATTGTCGCCATAAGCGGTTCGCGCCAAAATGCCACTAATAGAGTTAGCGTTGGCTTTTTTGTTGGTGCTGTAGTGCTTTACTAAATCAGTAGCATTAAGATTATCCAATTCATGAGCAAAACGGGTCGTTGAGGGCGAGAAACCTTGTTGCAAATAAGACGCTGCTAATTGATATGCATTGGCAAACGCAGCAGAAGCCTTTAACTCAGCTAGGCTGTCTAAGGATATTTGCATGCGTTCGGTATAGGGGAAAACAGTGGATAGCTTTTTATTACCGGGTTTTGAGAACAATACCGAATAGTAGTATTCAGTCAGCTGTGCAGGTGAGCTTTTTCTATCTGCGTCAGGTTCTGGCCTTATTAACACTTCTAGATCCTTAAATGCGTTAGGGTCTGGCTCACCGTGGTGATCTAATCCGTAGTAATGCAAAGAGATATTGCGGCCTCCCGTCATTATCCACGCTTTTTCTGGATAAGCGCCGTCGACCACCAGCAGCTTATCGTGTGAACGGCGGTTAGCATTTGAACCAGACTGCGTAAGCGCGTTAAACACTACCGCCTGCACTCGTGCTCTGTTATTGGTAACTTCGCCATTTCGCGCTTTAACAAAGCCTGCCTTTTTAGCACATTCAATCAAACCTTTGAGGTCACCGTGCTCCATGCTTAGCGAGCCTAAACTATCAACCATAATACGTACATCTACGCCACGCTTAACCGCTTCACAAAGTGCACCAAGTATCGCATCACCAGATAGGTCAGGAGTATAAATGTAATAAGCTAAATCTAGGCTGTGCTCTGCCTGTTCAATTAAGTGGATTTTTACAGCCAAACTTTGAATAGCTTCATCAGTGCTTGAGCCAACAACTTTTACCGACGCCAGTTGATGAGGTAATTTAGATTCTGATGCTAGTTTTAGGTAATCTTGATCCAGCTCATCGGCTGCTCGCCAACGTCGATCTTCTAACTGCTTGGTGGTCCATGAGTCATCAATGGCATTGTCGGGAACCACTCTCTGCGCAGAACAAGCTTGCAGCAAGGCCAGCAGCAGTATCAAACGTCCATATTTGATCATCAATAACATCCTGTTTTATGACTAAGATTGGCAAAAATAACCACCTACTTTACCGAGTAGCAAGCTTCAAAGATAGCTACTCACGCAGATAAACAGCGATGTTAAGCCATTAAAAAACCTCTAAATGAGCGCGTAGATAAAAGTACTGTTGCCTTTCTAAACCTGCTTATTAACTCGCTGTTTTTACTAGCATAGTCTACTTTTAAACAAGTAATAGATCACTCTATAGGAGGTTTCATTACATGTTTAATAGATGGGCCTTTTGCATTGCATTATGTCTAATGCTCAACACCAAAACGTATAGCGAGAGCTACACCATTTACAGTATAGAAGCGCCACCATTAACCATGCTTAATAGCCAGCAAGCCGGGATAGTGGGTGATATTGTGCTAGAAGCGTTTCACCGCTTAGGGCATACGGTTAAGGTTGAAACCCTTCCTTGGAAGCGCGCTCAACGGTTAGCTAGTCAGGGGGATAACCAGTTCATCATGCCTTTAGCCTTGTTACCTAGCCGAGAGCAACATTTTACTTGGGTAGCGTACATTATGACTTTAGAGCGTAGTTTTGCGAGTACCCAAATACCCATAAATAGCTATCAACAAGCTAGGGAGCAGGTACACAAAATAGGGGTTGGCCAAGGCTCTGCGCAAGCGACAATCTTACAAAATAAGAACTATAAAAAAGACCAAGTTGTTGAAATTAAAATCGGCAAGGCCGCCGCAGAAATGCTACAGCGTGGCCGAATAGATGCGTGGTTTAATGGAACACCGGAATCGGTTTGGTATTGGAATCAACAATACCCAAAGCAGCCTTTGATAGTAGGTGACCCGGTTGAATCTAATCAACTATTTTTAGCTGCTTCTAAGAACGTTGATCCTATACTGGTTCAACAACTGGCACTCACTATTCAGCAACTACACGACGAAGGATTTGTTAAACGCACTGAGCAGCACTATTTAGGAGCACACGCGAAACCTTAACATTAGCTTTCCTTGTTACTTGGCGCTCTCGATAACTCTAAGTTTTTAGCCCGGTTGATCAATGGCACTATGCTGGATCCCTGCACTAAAATCGAGAACACAACCACCGCATAAGTCATCACTAAAATAATCTCTCGCACATCAATATTCTTCTCCGGTAAAATCATCACTCCCGTGGGTACCGACATCGCCATCGCTAAAGCCAAGCCGCCACGTAAACCACCCCAAGTTAGAATAGCGACCGACATAGGGTTGTAAGACTTAACCAGACTGAATCCCAAAAAAGGAAGTCCTACGCTTATCAAACGACTTAACAATACCAAAGGAATGGCTAGCAACATTAACCACATATCTTCGATATGAAAAACAAAGCCAACCAACACCAAACCAATCAGTAAAAACAGCAAATTATTGAGAAACTCCTCTAGTACATGCCACAGATGATCAAAGCTTTGTTTGCTCGCCTGAGTGAAGTACTTTTCTCGCGTAATGTTGCCAATATAGATACCCGCCACCACCATGGCTAAAGCGCCAGACACACCAAGGTATTCGGCAAATACAAAACCTGCAGTGGGAATAGACAAGCTCACGAGCAGCTCTAAAGAATCATCATCGGTATGTTTAATTAAGTAGTTGGCTGCTAAGCCTAGCAACAGCCCATAAACGATGCCACCGCCAGCTTCATGTAAAAACAGCCACGCTATGGCTGAACCGCTGAGCTCTTGATGAGTAAATGCAATGCCAAATACCGAGACAAACATCACCAATCCAAAACCGTCGTTAAACAATGACTCTCCTTCAACTTGGATAGAGATTTGCTGTGGAGCCTGCATTTTTTTCACAATAGCCAAGACAGCGATGGGATCGGTAGGAGAAATTAAAGCACCAAACAACAGGCAATAAATAAAGTCTAGCGGTAAGCCTACCCAAGGCAAAATCCACCACAATAAGCTGGCTACCAAAAAACTAGAGATTAAAGTAGAAAAAAGCGCTAGTACCGCAATTTCTGTGCGCTGAGCAGCCAAGTGTTTCAAGTTGATGCCAAGACCACCAGCAAACAATAAAAAACCGAGCATGCCGTGTAACAGTAAGTTTTGAAAATTGATCGCACTGATCGATTCAATCAACCGGGGGAAGGCCTGAAACAACTTGGTTTCGCCCAATAATATGAGTAACAGCGACAACACTATAGACGCGGCGGTAATTGTAATGGTGGATTGAACTGAGCCTATGCGGCTATTCACATAGGCAATTAACATGGCTAAGGCGGCCAGGTAACAAAGGCTGTAATAAGTATCCAAAGATGAGTCCAGTATTCAAGCAAATCATTGCTTAGTCATTAGCTGTAAACTCAAGTATAGACAGTGGCTTAAACAAGCTAACAAAATAGCCTGTTTAAACCTGTACATACTAATAAAACAGGTGCTTTACTGTCTTTTTTAACCCGTCTCTTTATCTCTCAATGCTAGACCTTATCAATCTACGTTACGCTTGCATGGCCCTTAGAACTTCTAAGCAGGCACCAATAGTATGATAGTCAATCTTCGCGCCGGGGCTGGCAATCAGAGGATCCATCACTTCACCCTCTCGGCTTAATACTCGCCACCAAGGCTGATGTTTAGCCTCACAAAACTGTTGCCAGCTGTACTTCCATAAACTGTCGTACGCTGTCCAATACGCCTGCTTGCCGGTAGCGGTGGCCAGTAATGCCGCAGCTGCGAAAGACTCCGCCTGTACCCAAAAATATTTTTCGTCATCACATACCGAACCATCGGGTGCTAAGCCGTAATATAGCCCACCATATTGATGATCCCAGGCTTTTTCCATGGCATACGTGAACAGTTTTTCTGCGCAAGGCAATAGCCAATCGGCACTATGGTGACGTGACAACATCACCAGCAATTTAGTCCACTCAGTTTGGTGACCAGGTTGAAAACCCCATGGACGATACAGGTTTTTAGGGTCGTTGCGGTTGAACTCCCAATCCACTTGCCATTGCGGGTTGTAATGCTCCCAAACTAAGCCATCTGTGGAATAGCATTGGCGTAAACAAATATTTTGAGCAATGGTAATCGCACGGTGTAAATAACGAGATTCTTGGGTAGCCTCGTACGCAGCAATCATTGCCTCGCATGCATGCATGTTGGCATTTTGACCGCGATAATCACTTACCGTTTGCCAATCGGCACTGGCTTCGTCGGCATACAATCCCCACTCCTGCTGCCAAAAACGCTGTTCCATTAGTTCAAAAGTAGCCGCTAGTTGTTGCTTAGCGCTTGCTCGTCCCACTTTTACTGCTGCAGAATACATCAGCATGACAAACGCTAAGCCATAACAATAGTTAGTTTGTTCTATTGGGCAATCACCATCAATCAACCAGTTATACGCTTGCCGTTGAGGGTCAAAATGGTGATTTTCTACATAACTAAAACCATGTTCAGCTAAGTCTAAAAACGCCTTATTTTGTTCACGTAAACCCACATGGGCAAAAATGTAAGCTAAGCGAGTCGAGCTGACTAATTGCTTTACACTGTCATGCTGAGCTTCGCCGCTAGGCAATAAGGCTTGAAAATAGCCACCACTCGGGTCTATAGCATGCTCTTGGTAAAATTCGCTAAGCGCTAAAACATGCTGCTGCAAAAACTGCGAACTACGAAAAACGGGAAGCATAGTTACTCCTTGTGTTGAATAAACTGTTGGATATCTTGATGTGAGGGCAAAGCGCTCCAAGCGCCACGTTTAGTTACCGCTAACGCGCCAGCAACCACCGCATGGTTAAGCGCATCCGCTAAGGGAGAAACTAAAGAAATGGCGTGCTCAAGGGCGGCAGAATCGGTAATGCTCTGCTCAATAAGTGACGCTAGCCAGGCTCCAGTAAAGGCATCGCCGGCGCCAGTAGTATCCACCACATCCACCTTAGGTGTAGCCAACTGCAGGGTTTCTTTTGCGCTAAACAGTTGCACGGGCTCAGCCCCATCAGTAAGTAAAATGAGTTTTACGCCAAGTGCAAACAAATGACTAGCCAGATCGTCAACTTGCACACCTTTAGCTAAATAATTCCATTCTTCCAAGCTTAACTTAAGCATGTCTGATAGAGCCGCAGCCTGCATAACCCGAGGGATAAGCTGCTCTGTGCTTGGCCACAACGCTAAACGTAAGTTCACATCAAAACTGACTAACATGCCACCTTGTTTGGCCGCAGTAATAGCCTGTAAAGTGGTGTCAGCAATCGCCGCTTCGGTGAGGGTATTGGAGCATATATGAAACAGCCCTGCCCCAGAAAACAGTTGCTGAGGAAAATCACTAAACGACAGTTTTAGATCGGCTGAATTGTTACGATGAAAACTAAAGCTGCGCTCGCCACTGGCATCTAAACTAACAAAGGCCATTGGCGTAGGGTGTTCGGATGTACAGAGTAAATAGTCACAGTTTACCTGTTGTTGTTGCAAACAATCTCGAAGGTAAACACCAGCAGCATCTTCGCCTAGCTGGCCTAACATGTATGCAGGTTGCCCAAGTCCTGCTACAGCAACCGCTACATTGGCGGGAGCTCCACCTGGATATTGCCCATAGATAGGAATGTCGATTTTGCCTTGGCGCTGAAATTCCAAAGGGATCCAATCTACCAATACTTCACCAAAGGCCAACAGTCGCGACATAACTACTTCCTTAGTTTTCGGCTAATAAGTGCCTTCAACGTTACACATAAGAAACCGCTTAGTCAGCCCTAAATAGCCTTAGATAATGTGTTTCCTAGTGTTTTCCGAGCAAGGTCACTAATAGCTAATTTTGTTGCGTAATTGTTTGGTTTGGCCGCGTTGGGTTTTCTTATCCATACGTCTACGCTGAGAGCCATATGTAGCTTTAGTCGCTCGGCGGCTTTTTTGTACCACCGCAGCACTAACAATTAGCTCTTTTAGCCGCTGCAATGCGTCTTCTTTATTACGTTCTTGAGTACGGTGGCTTTGCGCTTTAAGCACTAAAACGCCGTCTTTACTGATGCGTTGGTCGTTGAGTTTAAGTAAGCGTTCTTTATAAAAAGCAGGAAGGCTGGAACGCTTAATATCAAAGCGTAAGTGCACCGCACTGGACACTTTATTAACATTTCGTTTATAGCGAAACTATTTTATTTCTATTAGAGAGATCTAGTTATCCAAGATATTGATATATATGGCGTATATTAAACATTAGGTAGGGCGACTACCTTTACATAAACTTATGTTTTTGTAAAAAACGTGTAAAAAGATGCATAAAGAGTATGTTTTTTGCGTTTTCTGACCCTCAGAACTCCACTTTTCCACGTAGTGATTTAGCCCTTCTCTGCTTAACTTTCTTGTCCACCCTTCGCTTCTGAGAACCTTTTGTAGGTTTAGTCGGACACCGACTCTTTTTTATGGACGTTGCGGTTATGATTAATTCATTCAGTCGAGTCAAAGCTTCTTGACGGTTTTTCTCTTGGGTTCTGTGTTTTTGAGCTTTTCCAGTGTAAGAGCTCATATCGGCACTAGCTTTAGCTCATCAAAGATGAAAGACGCTTCAACTGTAAAGGTAGTCATTACTTTTGATTCTGATGAAGAAGCTGAAGAGCAACCTGAACCTGAACTAGAGGTGCAAGTGGTCGAGCCTGATTTGGAGGAAATAAAGCGAAACCTCCAAGTTGAAGAGGAGCGGCCAAAAGTTTCTCAGAGTATCTCTGTTAAAGGGAAACGCAGAGTAAGATTGAGGAAAAGGTAACTGTCAAATCAGGTATGAGCTACTACTGAA
The DNA here is from genome assembly GCF_046774965.1 of Agarivorans sp. DSG3-1. Classification (NCBI taxonomy): domain Bacteria; kingdom Pseudomonadati; phylum Pseudomonadota; class Gammaproteobacteria; order Alteromonadales; family Alteromonadaceae; genus Agarivorans; species Agarivorans sp. DSG3-1. The sequence goes on from NZ_CP177241.1 coordinate 319,884, forward strand.
CCTTACCTCTTAATGCTTTGGTTTGGCCTTTGCGTTTCTTGGAGTCCATTCTTCGCTTTTGTGAGTTTCTGGTGGGCTTCGTTGCCCTTCTTGCCTTTTGGACAACTGTAGCAGATAGGATTAGCTGCTTTAGCCTTTCTAGCGCGTCATCTCTGTTTTGTTCTTGGGTTCGGTATTGCTGGGCTTTGATGACAATTACGCCGTCCTTAGTCACCCGAGAATCAGTTAAAGCCAATAGTCTCTGCTTATAGAAGTCAGGCAATGTTGAACAGTTGATATCAAATCTCAAATGTACAGCTGAGCTTGTCTTATTTACTTTCTGACCTCCAGCACCCATAGCTCTTATTGCTGTGAGTTCTATTTCCCAGTCTGCTAATTCCACACTGTTAGAGATTTTAAGCATCTATATGCCTCAAAGGTGTTCGTTATAGTTGTGGTTCTAGTATGTAAGTGGTAAGGCCTGAGAATCCTAGACATTTTCTAGGCCCTTAAAATATGGTTCATCCGTAACTCAAAAATGCCCCATTGTGTTTTAGCGAGTTTTTTTGCTGATAGATTTCGTCTAAGGTCTTCATTACTTTTTTTAACTCAGGTTAAATGTGCAAATCAGCAGACTCTTCATCGCGAAGAGTCAGGACTTCATATCCAGACTTTGTTACCAGAATGGTGTGTTCTGACTGAGCAGACAACTTTTTATCACGTGTGATTACCGTCCATCCATCTTTCTTGGTTTTGGTCTTTGCTGAGCCTTGGTTTACCATTGGTTCAATGGTAAACACCATTCCTTCTTCTAGTGTCACGCCGTCGTTTGGAATACCATAATGTAGGACCTGAGGTGCTTCATGCATTTCCCGACCTATACCGTGGCCACAGTACTCTCTTACAATGCTGTAACCATGCGACTCTGCGTAACTCTGGATAGCATGACCAACGTCTCCCAGCGTCGCCCCCGGTCTCACCTGTCTTATCCCTTTCCACATCGCTTCGTAGGTAACTATTGCAAGTTTCTTAGCTAAAGGTGGTGCTTCAGGCATAAGATACATCTTGCTAGAGTCAGCAATAAAACCGTTTTTTTCCAAAGTAATGTCTAGATTGATGATGTCTCTGGCTTTTAGAAACTGGCTTGCTTTTGGCACACCATGGCATACCACTTCATTGACCGAAGAGTTCAATACATACTGATACCCGTATTGTCCTTTGCTTGCCGGGCGAGCTTCAAGTTCATCAGTAATGAATCTCTCTACAGCATCATTGATATCCATCGTTGAAACGCCGGGCTTAACATAGGAATCCAGCATTTTGAACACCATAGCAAGCAGCCTTCCTGATTGCCGCATAAGTGCGATTTCGTGATTATTTTTTATCGTGATGTGACTACTCATAATCTCGCTCTTGAGGGGGTACTCTGTTTGGAACCGAAACCGATGCCATCAGTTCTGATATCAACTGGTTAAATGAAAGCTCAGGATGTAACTCTGCTAGCATGCCTACTTTAATCCAGAACTCTGCCTGAGAGTTGATAGAACGATGCATGACGGAACTTGCTTTGCGAAGCTCTTCATGGAGCTCATCAGAAATTTTTACTATACCCATAGATATGCAGTTTGTATATGAATCATATATACATTGTATACTACGGGATAATTTGTTCAAACCGATATTAAGCGAGCTGCTTTTGCAGACCTCGGACGATGACTGCAAAAGCTTAGATCGTTTATCAGCGTATCCAGTTCATGGTAGCTTGCTCAGCAAAATCTAGAAAAGAGATTGGATCTTTACCGGTCAGTTTTTTTACTTCATTTGAGCAGTTTTCTTCTGAACCGAGGGAGATAGACGTATCCATGGCAGACAGCACGTTGGCATAGACTAGCTCCATTCCTGAAATTATAAAACGCTGTCGAAGTTGCCCCTCTGTCAACTTAATATGTTCAACTGGTTTGTTGATCACTCTGCTTATCATACTAGCAACATCATCATAAGTAATGGCAGATGGACCCGTCATAATAACATCTCGATTAAGAGGCTCTTTTTGAGTTAAAGCAACCGCAGCTACTGAAGCAATATCGTCAGCATCGATAAAAGGGACTCGGCCGTTGTCAGTGGCAGAATAAATAGCCCCTTCTGATAAAATTGTTTCCAGATGCTGCTGCTCAGAGAAGTTCTGCATAAACCAAGTCGGCCTTAGCGCGGCCCATTCTGGGACCGTTTCTTCCAAGTAAGCATGCACCGCCCCCATCATTGGCCCGCCTTTCGGTAAAGAGGAGGCGCTAAGCAATACAAATCTCTTCACTCCTTTTTTCACCGCGTAATCGATAAAAGGCTTCATCACATCTAGCGGTTCGGCGACATTAGCTGGTGCGAGCAAATAGATGGCTTTTACATCTTTGAGTGCTGCGTCATAGGTCGTCTCATCACCCCAGATAAACCGTATACTCTCATAATCGTTTATTGGTAAGGCTGATCGAGAAGCAACACGAACACTTACACCCTGCAGGGTAAGTTTTTCAGCTATGCGTTTGCCAGTTTTTCCGGTTCCACCCGTAATTAATACAGTGTTCATTTTTTGTCTCCTGCACGTTGAGTCAGTGAGCTAAGATCGCCAATCGCATCCAATGCAATGATTGGGTTCCAGTAATCCAGATACTTCTGTATTTTTCCATTTTTTAAGGTAATCACTGAAATGTATCGTTGGTTGTAGGCTCGTCCTGTTTTTAGCCCAAGCCCAGCGCATTCGAACTCTATGATGACCACATTCGGATCCAGAGTGTGATGCACTGTAGGTTTGCTGATTTCCCCAATGCTAATCACTTCACTTACGCTCAATAGGTATTTTGCGAGGGCTTCCGAACCTTCGATTTTTTTTACAGCGCCTTCTGGTGCATAGGGGAATTCCATAACACCGTCTTGGGCGACCATATCGATAAAGTTTTCTGCAGATGGGTTAAGCTTTTCCCCAAGGGCATTTTTAAGCATTCCCGAAAAATCTGTAAAAGCTGTCTGAATATCATTCATGATTTACTCCTCTGGCCTTGCTTTACGATGGAACGACATCGTATCATTGATAATATAACTATAGGGGGACTTTGAATGGAACGCAAGTGTATCGACGAAAATAGATCTACGCGTCGTAAACCTAGTGGAGCAGCAGTAAAAAAAGAATCAGTAACCAGAGCAATTGAAAAAGCACTCTTTGAGGAGTGGGCTGTTACAGGATACTCAGCTATTTCAATTGAGTCAGTTGCTAAAAGAGCTGGAGTAGGTAAAGCGGCAATTTACCGTCGCTGGCCTTCTAAACTAGTCATGGTTACAGATCTAGTAAACAAAGTGGGAGTTAACTTGTTTGTGACTCCGGATACAGGTGACCTTTATCAGGATGTTCATCAGATACTGCTCCAGCTTAGAAGGTTGCTTCGTCATCCTTTGATTGCAAGGATTCTACCCGATTTACATGCAGAAATGGGACGTAATCAAGCGTTAGCTTCGGAAATACGCGCAACAGTGCAGGTTCAACGTAGGTCTAGCGCAGAAAAAGTATTACAGGGTGCAATTGAACGAAGGCAAATTGGTCCTGATAAAGATATCGAGATGACTTTGGATATGCTGGGTAGCATGATTTACTGGCGTATGGTGATTACCAAAAAAAGGGCAGATAAAAAGTACCTAGATAAATTAACTAGCTTGATTGTCCGATACCTTATTGACTAGCTTGTTAAAGCATCTGCAATCAGCACTAAGTTAATGGCCGAACTCAAGCTAGTTGTTTTCCACAAGCTGTCCTCTGAAAGCTGAGGGAGATACCCCCTGATGTCGCAGGAAAGCGCTGCTGAACGAACTACTTGAATTATACCCGACTTCTAATGCAATAGAGATGACTGGTTCTCTCCCTTCTTTAAGAAGGGATTTGGCCTTGGCCATTCTCCATTGCAGAAGATAACTTAAGGGTGTCATACCTACAGTATCTTTAAAGCGAGAAAAAAAAGCAGAGCGGGACATTCCAGCTTCCGCAGCTAAAGACTCACCAGACCAAGGATATGCAGGTTGGTCATGGATAGCTCTTAAAGCTTTAGCAACGCATTTATCTGCCAATCCACGTATTAGACTAGGAAGTTCATTGGAAAGGTGAGCTGAGCGAAATGCGTTTATCAACAGTATTCGTAACAAATAGTCGGTGATGACCTCTCCAGCAGGTTTAGGCGCTAAAACTTCTTCTTTGATCAAAGAGGTTAAAGAGGTTATAGCAGTAATTTGCTCCTTTCCCCGTAGGACCATGCTTGAAGGAAGCAATGATAGCAACATGTCCTTATCCTGACATTTAAAGCTACAGTGACCAATTATCATACGGGTGCTTATATCCGCTCCATTCTCGCCAATCCACACTCTGCCGGGTCCTATTTGTTGCGGCTTGTCGAAAAAGCTAGAAGTTGTTGGCTGAACGGAGGAGATCGCGGCTTTTTGCGCTTCAGGAATAAGTATAAAGTCGGATTCATTTAGCTGAATTGGAGGGGCATCGTTGACCGATACTAACACCTCACCTGTAACTGCTAGACAATAGAATAGCCTGTCTAGCCTAGCTCTTTGAACTTGAAAAGGCCCGCTTGCTTCAGCGAGTTTAATTTCTGGAGCATAAGGGGCTAAAAGGGAGACAACGTCAGAAAGAGGATCCCGCATAAAATACCATTGATAAACGTTTTTGTACTATCGAGTATTCATAGTGTTAATGAACCTGTCAATATTGGCTCTCCCCAAAAGGTAGACATGACTAGGAGAGCTTATGAAAACAGTATTAATCACAGGGTGTTCATCAGGATTTGGTTTAGCGATTGCTCAACATTTCTTAGATAATGGATGGAAAGTTATTGCAACCATGAGAAGAGTCAATCCCAACTTACTGCCCCAATCTGAGAACTTAAAGCTGATAGAGTTGGATGTAACTCAAACAGAAAGCATCCATCAAGCTGTCGAGCTAGCAGGTGATGTTGATGTGCTGGTTAACAACGCTGGTGTAGGGTGGTTATCAGTATTAGAAAGCGCACCTGACAGGGTTATCAGAAATATCTTTGATACCAATACATTTGGTTGTTTTGAGATGATAAGAGCGGTGCTACCCGGAATGCGGGCTAACGGGGTGGGGACCATAATCAACGTATCTTCCAGTGTCACTATAAAGCCACTGCCTTTGTTGGCTGCTTATACCGCGAGTAAAGCTGCCTTAAATGCATTTTCTGAGTGTTTGGCTTTGGAGCTAAAACCCTTGGGGATAAACGTGCATCTTGTTTTGCCGGGTCAATCTCCGGGCACTGATTTTAGCAAAAATGCTATCGCGGCAATGGATCAGAGCAGTCAAACACCTGCTGAGTATGAACCTTTCATTGAAGAAGTAATGAGTAAGTTCACCTCTACTTCACCAGAGGATCTTACACAGAGCCAGGATGTGGTGGAGGCCGTTTGGCGAGCGGCAACTGACATCGAAAGCCCATTCAAGTTGGTTGCTGGAAAAGACGCGATACGCGCTCAACAAGAAGTCTGCGCCGGATAAACTGGCTGTTTACCCTGATACAATTGTATCAGGGTAAACATGACTGCCACTGGGTAAACCAATGCGCTCTAAAGCAAATCTAGGAAAAGTAATGACGTTTATCCGATGAAGTATATAAAAGAGTCAGCCCAACCTAAGTTGGATTCTATCTCCCTATCTCCCTATCTTTTTAGCCTTCTTTACTCTAATTATAGCCATTTGATATCAGTTGGCATCAGACGCACTGCGAATGAGCTTGCCTTGTATCATTGCTGTGCAGAATGCTGCGATGATTCCTACCGCGGTTACAATAAGCATAGGCATCGTGCTTGATATCCCTACTGGCATATGCGCCGCAATAAATGCAATCATTCCTAAAAAATAAGAAGGGATATTATTAAATAGAGGAATACCTCGCAATGAAACGATAACTAATGCAACAACAAATACAACAGGCGTTATAGACCAAAAACCTATTTGTTGAGCTAGACTAGCGATTGCAAGTCCCGCGAAATTGGCAATAATAATACCTAGTGCTAAGCAACCATAGGTTGTAAAAATACCAGGCAGTGTGTGTTTTCCAGTATAGAAAGCAACCCAGCCAATAAACATGGCCCATACAGGCCAACTTAGACTGTTAGCTAATGTAGCGGCAAGTGTGGCCGTAATTGCGGCAATCAGACTAACTAATAAATAATTAAAATTGAACATTTCGTTTTCTCTTCAAAATTGAAATTCAGTTTAAGGTTTAAAGCAAAATAACTCGCTACGATAGTTCGGGCCCACTTCAGGGCTATAAACGCCAACAACACTGGAGGAAGAAATACTAGAGGAAAAATATAAATTTCCTCACAAAGTGAGTACCCAGCTTTGTCAATCCCTATCCACATATTCCAACTTGATACTCCAAACCAAATAAGAATGAACAGCTTCAGCATTGCTGGACTTAGTAATGGCGTAAAATGCCATAGCCAGCCGAAAGTAATAAATAATCCTAGTAGGATAATTCCACACACAAGTATGATTAATGTATGCATTTTATAACCTCACACTTTTAGGCCATCACCTCATCGCTGCACGTGCCTTGCTACTATTTAGCGGAAGGTGTTAAAAGGTCCGATAAACCAACACGATGTAACATTTCTGCTCTGAGTCGATCCAGAACCGCAAAACCAACATCGGCACCATCATTGGTCGGGTCAAAGAGGATACGAAACGGCTTGTCACCGAAAGGCTTAGATACAGCCTCGACAATCATATCTGCAACCGGATCCGGTCTAGCATCTTCAGGGACGATTTCAGCAAACGAATTTTGAATCTGCTCAGAAAAGTTAGCGTATGGCCCATTTTCATATTCATTGACGCATTCGATATCCTTTGGATGTCCTGAGTGAGCAAAGTGGTTTGTGCCTTTGGTAAACGCCCCTGGAACGACTATGGTTGTTTCAATCCCCCAGCGACTCAGCTCTCTTGCGTATTGAACAGCCAAAGAATCCATAGCAGCTTTCGCCGCAAAGTACGGTGACAAATAAGGCGGCGTGCCACCTGCCGAACTTGAGCTGGAAATCCAGATTAGGTAACCCTCATGACGTTTACGCATATGAGGCAATACAGCACGATTGAGCCGTTGCGCTCCCAAAACATTGACATCATATTGCTGAGCAAATTGTTCAGGAGTAAAAGCCTCGGCAGGTCCAAACATCATGTGTCCAGCGTTGTGGACTACGATGTCAATCATACTGCATTCGTCAATAATCGTGGTTACCGCCTGTTCAACAGATAACTCGGATTGAACATCTAATTCCAAAGGTTTGATAGACAGAGATTCAGCTCGACTTAATTCAACAATTTGCTGAGCGTTGACTGCATTTTTTCCATCTATCTCTCTCATGGAGGCATATACTTGATGGCCCGCGCGGGCGAGCGCTTCAGAAATGAGACGCCCAAATCCACTAGAAGAACCAGTAACTAAAATGACTTTCTTAGACACGATGCTCTCCTTAAATAACGCCGCCATTGGCTCGAAGAACCTGCCCATTGATCCAGCCACTATCTGTACTTGCTAAAAATGATACTACGGATGCAATGTCATCTGGCGTACCGAGTCTTTCAAGCGGGTTCATTTGAGCCATACGTTCAATCAGCTCATTCGGCTTACCTTTTAAAAACAGCTCTGTAGCAGTTGGCCCCGGTGCTACAGCGTTAACCGTAATCTCTTTTCCGCGCATCTCCTTGGCCATAATCGCGGTTAGCGTTTCAACCGCAGCTTTCGTAGCAGCATAGACACCATAGTTCTCAAGTTTAAGACCAACTACACTAGTCGAAAAGTTAATGACTCGACCGCCGTTATTCAGCCTTAATGAAGCCTCACGAAGAGTATTGATTGTCCCCTTTAGATTAATATCTATTTGTTTATCGACATGTTGTGTATCGGCCTTGGAAAGAGGCTGAAGTTCCATGATTCCTGCATTGTTTACTAATACGTCGACTTTCCCCCACGTTGATTCAATATGGTTGAACATCGTATTTACCGCCTTCGCATCTGATACATCGGCTTGGTAAGGCATAGCCTGTCCACCGGCTTCAGTAATCTGAGCAACGACCTGATTTGCTGCACTTTCACTACCAGCAAAATTCACCACAATGGCAAATCCATCCTTCGCTAAACGTTCCGCGATGTTTGCCCCAATTCCCCGCGAAGCACCAGTTACTAAAGCTATTTTTTTGAAGTTTGACATGAATCCTCCTTAGGATTGTGGTTGTTGTTTGAACATCTATCTAAAAAATAGCACCTTCGCGTTTGTGAATAATCAGTTATTATTCGGTATCAATATCCGAAAAAGTCGAACAATGATGGACAGATTTGACGCAATGCGCGTTTTTACAAGGGTTTTAGAGAGGCAGAGCTTTACCGAAGCAGCCGGAGATTTGAACATTGCCCGTTCTACCGTCACAGATGTGGTAAAGAAGCTAGAAGATAGAATTGGTGTTGTTTTGCTTGAACGAACAACAAGACGAGTTAGACCAACATTAGACGGTGAAGAATTCTATCAGCGGTGTTTATCGATAATTCAAGAAGTGGAAGATGCAGAAACCGCATTTACTGGCGTAAAGCCCAAGGGAGCTTTGAGGGTTGATGTTCATGGAACATTAGCTCGACACTTTCTAATTTCCAAGTTGCCACATTTTTTATCAACATATCCAGATATTGAGCTATATATGAGTGAAGGAGATAGGCTTTCTGATGCAATTCATGAAGGTATTGATTGTGTCATTCGAGTTGGAAATATAAGAACAGAAGAATTAGTGTCAAAGCAGATAGCTCTTTTAGATGAAGTGACAGTTGCTTCTCCTGAATATTTATCAAACTTTGGTACGCCGACGAGTGTCGAGGATTTAGCTGACCACAAAATGGTTGGCTTTCGGGCAACGGGAAGTAGTGTATCTTTACCCTTAGAGTTCATTATAGATGGGAAAATTCAATACTTTTCGCCAGAAGTTTCGATAATGGTCAATGCCGCTGAAACGCTCGTAGCCGCAGCTCGAGAAGGCTTAGGAATAGTACAAGTACCGAGTTATCACATAAAGAGAGATCTAGAATCAGGTGCATTGAGTACTATTTTGGAGCATGTCCCTCCATCTCCATCTCCTGTTTCAATTCTTTACCCGCGAAACAGGAAGCATTCAACGAGGGTTAGACTATTCATAGAGTGGTTAGAAGTTGCTTTCTCGACATCATGAAAATAAAAAAGTTATCAAAACTAGCCACCATTACGGAAATAAGGGCGCAATACCCAAATACCTACTAGTTTTTCCATTTTTGAGCTAGCTAGATTTATGCTAGCTGACTTTTGACTTTTGACTTTTGACTTTTGACTTTGACTTTTTACCTCTAGGCTGAAGATTTTCGATCACCTTGCATTTCAGACATTGCGAATAGCGGTGCCTTTCTGCACTTTGGGATAGCAAAAGTTATCCGATGGGTAGATTCAGCACGAAGCGCCCAACTCAGTTCTGTCCAAAAACGAGTTGGGAGCATAGTTCAGTAAACCACTACAATTAATGTGTTTGAGTAACATGCTTTTCACAGTTTAAGATGAAACCACCTGAGTGTTGGGGTACCAATGGCTCCATATCATCCATGGCATTCCAGAATAAAGGTTAACTCTTTGTAACTTACCAAAGGGGGAATTACCGTAAGCATCTATTGTTAGGTTATCTATTTCATGGATATCGTCAGTTATATAGAAAGCACCAATAGTATCTAGCTCAGCGTAAAAAACGAATGCAATGTGCTGTTGTTCTAGTTTAATGATTCTAATATTTTGTTCGGTAAAAGCATCCTTGGTGATAGCCAATGTTTCATCAGCAACTTTTATTCCCCAAATTACGGTTCCACTTTCTAATCGGTCATCAGCTAAGCTTAAAGTAGGGAACATTGGGGAGCCTTCATAATGAGGGGCTAATGCACTATCAAATAACTTAAGTGTTAACTTGTCATACCAGTTTGGTTCATAGTTAAATACTTCTCCCTTTGGGTAGAGTTTTTTATAGGAACTCCAAGGCATACGTTGGACCGGATATTGATCCAATTCCTCCTGACTATATTCAGCTGTAGCGGTGACTTGTTGGATAAGCTCCCCGCTATTTCTATCTGAAAAAATGAGATTGTTATGTACTTGGGCGATAACTTTAAAATCAGTGTCTTTTCCATTGATTTTTGGGTTAAATGCCATTGGCAAATTACTTAAAGCACAGTACGTCATTACTGTATCTTGCCCTGCTATGTTATCGCCAACGATATGAGGTAACTGCATCCAATCACGAGGATATCCTCGTGCATCGCCATCTATCTCTAAAACAAACATATCCGTATCATCATCTAATTTTGAGTCAGCTTCTTGAACTGACATAAACTGAGCGCCATATTGTTGAGAGCGTAACCAAAAATCAGGTGCGAAAAAATTGATGAAAAATACACAAGCAATAATACCCAGTGCATAGCAAACTTTTAACTTTTTAGAGAAAAAACGGGGGGTGTTATCGAGATAGAAAACCAATACTACCGCGAATAAAATTGCCACACTAAACACGCTTTTGTAGTCAAAATAAGTAAAAACCCAAGGTCTAGGCATGTCCAAGATTTGCCCGAACTCTGTTAACGCGACCGCACCAAATATCCCTATAACAACACTTATCAAAACAACTACCGATATCAATAAACGCATTATTTGTTTTACCTTTCTTTCCGAAGATAGTCTAAATAGAGTGGCAAGCCCTAACTAGTGTAATAGTTAAGGCTTAGAGCCTGTTTACATTAATGCCAAGATTTAAAATCATCGACCAGTTTTACTGTTTCAGGTCTAAGGTTTTCTATCCCTGAATAAGGGACACCTTTTCCTAATGGTAGATGTGGATATTTTTGAATCATCATCATATGACGTTTCATCATGTCTTGAAATGACGCTCCAGACCATAAGGCCATACCAATATGGGGGTTTTCTTCTCGCGGGTCGCGATAAACATTAAATACTGGTGCGGCAGCGCCAGGCATGCCTGGAGTGGGAACATGCATTTTAAACTCATTTTTCACTACAGCAGCCAAAGTTTCATTTTGGTAAACGTAGACATAATCTCTACGACCATTTGTCTCCCCTTCAAGTAACAAGGCTGTTTGGTCAATTCCGTCAATAATGCGATCTCTAGGAATTTGATCGGTGGCTTGCGCAATTCTTGCTATCGTGGTGTAAAGGTCACTGACATGAATAATATCACTAGCCGCGGAATTGGCTTCAATTACACCAGGCCAACGAACATAAGCATCAGTGCGAATACCTCCTTCTAAAAAGTCAGTTTTACCGCCTCGATAAATTAGCTCGCTTAAGCCAGAAGGACCGCCATAATGATACATTAAGCCGTTATCAGCCATTAAGATAACCACGGTATTATCTGCGATACCAAGATTATCGAGTTCGTTCAGGAATTCACCAAACCAAGTATCAAGCAGCTGTAGTTTCTCTGCCATGAAACCACCATTTCTTGTTACATTAGGTGTTTGGTCATGAACGAAATTTAGAGGGTATAGAGGCCAATACTGTAAATAAAATGGCTTGTTTAATTTAGAAAGTTGTTGGAGTTGATCAATTGCTTGGCGTTGATATCGAACATTCATTTCATGGTAATCAGCTTGGCTCCATTCATGGCCAGCAGGCATATGCACTTCTTTAGCCATTTCGCCCTTTCTTGCTTCTAACCCTGTAACCATTCCATTTGGTCGAAAGGTTTTATCAATAACAAAGTCATTATTTTGCATTGTATCATTCCAACCAAATAGGTTATTTGCCAATGCCGCTTCTTTTGTCATCAGTGATAACTGAACTTGTTGATGTGCAGGGAAAGCTGCATAATCAAACCCTTGATTATGTGGGTAGGATTCCTCAATATCGCCTTGGTGCCATTTACCTACATGTGATGTGCTATAACCTGCTTCAGATAGAACTTCAGCAATAGTAACTTCATCTTTGGATAATCCTTCCCCAACCAAAGTTACTTTCACTTCACTTGAACCACTACGAATAGGGTGACGCCCCGTCATCATTGCTGCTCGCGTTGGAGTACAAGATGGCTCGGTATACATTCGTTCTAGTGATAAACCCTCGTTGGCAAAGTCATTTATATTCTTAGTATTGACGCCCATTACATGGTTCATCTTCCGATTTCCCATCTGACCATAGCTCAAATCATCGACCAATAAGTAAATGATGTTTGGTCGCTCATCGCCATTATTCATGCGAATGTCAGCAAGTTTTTTATCGATTGCTTTGTCTTGCTCTTGCCACTTTTGTGAATGTTGCCGCTCTAGTATCTTATATTCTGCGTCATGAACTATGTCTTCAGCTTGTGCAGGTAGTACAAATGCACAAGCTAAAATGGTTAGAAACGATAACTCTTTCATCTAAAACTCCTTGATATTCCAACAAGAAAATCACTCCGAGCCGAAAAAAAATTCAACACTAAAAGGTTAATTGATGTAGTAAAAATGTAATTATGGCGTTAATAATTCACTTTTTTTATAATATATCGGCCAAAATTAAATATACTCCCAATCAGACTAAGGCCTATGATGATAAGTAGTGAAATCAAAATTGCTGGTATAGAGAGTTTAAATACGAAACTTCGAGACTGGGGATTAGATTTTGTGCAATTAGATCGTGGCATATTGGAAACAGGTTTAACAAAAGCCGAAATGCCTGGAATTAGCTTACAACATATTTCGTTTAGTAAGAAAATTTGGCAACGAGGTTCCCCCCCTAGTAATACGATTACCTTCGGAATACTGACTTCTGATGAAGCAGAGATAGTTTGGAATAATCAAGCCATTACTCCTACGACACTAGAACTATTTGGCAGAGAAGATAAGTTTGATATCGTTTCTCCAGCCGGATTTTCAGCGCTGACGTTTTCAGTTAATTATGATGAGCTGATGCAGCTTAAGGAGCAGTGCGGATTTCCGCTAGATATAGATTTGATTTCACTCGCTCACCGTGTCGAAAGTGCAAATCCACTAACGCTGAATAAACTCAAAATGTTGAGCGAGCAAATACTATATCTACAACCATTTGAAAACGCCCCCCACTTTGCTGAAGAGCTCAAATCAGACCTGAGTTACTTGTTGATATCTGCTTTGGACTCACCAAAGGTACACCGTTTTCCGATGATTAAATTACCGCGAGATAGATTAATTCAAAAAGCAATGATTTACATCCAAGATAATATCGCAACGCCTATTTTGGTTGGTGAGCTTTGTAGTCAGGTGTATACCAGTGCTAGAACGTTGACTCGCTGTTTTCAGAGTAAATTTGGCTTATCACCTAAAGAAGTCATTACCTACTTACGACTACAAGCTTTTAGACGTTGTTTAATTGAGAATCCTCAGCTTAAAATTTATCAAATTGCCTCTTTATTTGGTTTTTGGCATTTGTCAAAGCTAACGCAAGATTACAAATTAGTATTTGGGGAGCTACCAACCCAAACTCGTTTGAAAATGACCTAAATAAGACTATGTATATAGGCACACTTAAAGCATAGGAAAGTCAGCTTGTTACAAGAGTAAGGGAGCAATGCTCTTGTGCTTCTAGTTTCAATTTCGATTACAGATGGTGCTCACTGGCCAATTAAACAGTATGGTAAGGCCTGAGAATCGTAGACACTTTCCCGGTTCTAAGAAATGGTTCACCGTAACTCGAAATTGCCCCATTGCGAGTTAAGAGCTTTAAAACTCTGTGCTTGTTAACTGTATTTCTCCATACATATACTTATGAAAATACACGGCTATTAAAAGAGAGTACCAGTAGATACTCTCTTGGGTTTGCTCTTACCTTTCTGAAGGGTGGGTCCAATCAAAAACCTTTAAAGGTTCATCAACGGGTGTGCGAGATAATGCATTGGTGAAATTTGAAATGAGTTTGCAAGCTAAGCCTGTCAATACTTCAAGCGCATGACGCTCTGTATATCCTGCATCTAGAAAATTCTGCAATTTTTCATCACCTATATGGCCACGATTATCTAGTAGCTCTTTAGTAAAGACATGCAGTGCTTGCAGTTTGGCATCAGGTAACTCATTTCCTTCTCGTAGTGCTTCAATAATGCTTTCTGGCATATTGGCAGATTTCATGATCCACGTATGGCCAGGTACGCAATAATGGCAATTGTTTTCAAAGTTTGAGGTCATCAGAACCACTTGAGCTTCGAGTGGACTGAATAGCGTACTTTGCGTGAATAACTCATAAGTCTTCAAATAAGCTTGATAAGTTGCAGGGGCATCTGCTAACACTCTATGTAAATTAGGAATTAGACCAAGTGCTTTTTTAGATTGCTCCATTATTGCCTTTGAGGCTTCTGGTGCGGTTTCAATATCGTGGTAGTTAAACATAATAATTCTCTTATTATTTATTAATGGTGAAAGCATTTCGTAAGGCTTGAGTTAATCGTTCTTCACTTGCTCTTAGTCGATAATCTTCAGACTGATCTATCCATTGGATGACGCCATGTTCATCAATTAAAATCGATGTGGGGATAGACATAGATTTGTATTCAAATGAGGTAGGAAATGGTAACCCTAATACTGTTTTGGTTTTGGATGAGTCAGCCCCTAAAGCCTTATGATGTTCAACGCCATATTGTCTAACGACTTTCAGCTCTGGATCTGACAAAAGAAGAAGGTCTAAGTTATCTCGTTTAATGTGCGCTTTAGCTTGCTCTGCTGTATCTCCCGACAACGCAACAACCTTAATGCCATATTGGTCAAGGATCGGCTTCATTTCATCAAACATTTTCAACTCGGCGCTACAATAAGGGCAACAAGCACCTCGGTAAAATTTAAGAAGCACACGCTGATTCTTTAGATCCGCAGTTGAAAATTTTTCGTTTTTATATGTGATTGATTCAAAATGTGGAAATGTTTCTCCGATTGCAACTCTAATATCACCTAATGGGGTGTCTTTTTGACTAAATACCCAAATGAATTTACCACCAAGCAATATGGAAAAACTGGCCATAATTGCAACGAAAACAAAGCTCCAATCCATATCTATCACCCCCACATATCAGTGCACTTAAACCCAGAAAAACACCTGCGCCAAGTGCCAGCATAAGGACGATAGGGTTTTTGGGAGGGTTGTTCTTTTTTACTTTTAGGAAGTAATGCAGACTTCCGATTACCGTTGTGGCAAATCCAAGTAGTGATAGTGTTATAGCTGAAAACATTGCTTGTTCCTCATTTAATAGTGAAATGTACCAGTTAGTACAATTGCATTTAATGTACTAACTGGTACAATATGTGTCAATAAGAATTTTCATGTGGTTGTTGAGGAAAATGGCAAAAAAAAGACAGTTTGACGAGGTAGAAGTACTTGGGATTATGGCCAAATATTTTTGGCAGCATGGTTATGCGTCAACTAAAGTGGATCAATTGTCGATTGTTACAGGACTAACAAAAACCAGCATTTACAACGCTTTTGGTAACAAAGAAGCCGTGTTTAAATGTATTGTAGATTTCTATGTTGAACATCACATGTCTGTGATACTAAAGAGACTCGACACGGATAAATCAATATCAGAAAATCTTCAATATTTATTTGATAGTGAGTTATTAAATCCAGAGAATGAGTTACTCACCTATGGCTGCTTAATGACAAACAGTATTGTTGAGCTAAATTCAAACGAACCTTATCTTTATGACTATGTTGTAGGCAAGTTTGAACAAGGTCGTATCGCAGTACTGGCATTTTTTACTCAATATGAGAAAACAGAACGACTTGTTGATGGCATAGATGCAGAGCATCTAACCGACTTTTTCCTTACGTTTCGCCAAGGTCTTAAAGTTCAATCAAGAGGGCGCAGACCACATGAATCTCTTGCTCAATCTATACGTGCATTCATGCTTGTATTTAGTTCATTTGAAAAATAGGTTATGTGCAGACTATTATCGAATCTAGCTTTGTTACGGAATAGAAAATTTGGTTACAGAAACGAGGCTTCCCATACTACCAAGCCAAAGAGGTGAGCACAAAGCGATTAGCTATTCGTACTATCGCTCCCTACTTAGAAAATGGGCGTCAAATCTTGGGTTAGCCGCTAACCTTTATGGCAATCATTCTATGAGGTGAACCAAAGCAACACTTGTCTATATAAAAACTAAAGACATTCGAGTGGTACAGCTTTCACCCGAACATACAAAGGTAGGTAACACGCTCCGCTACCTTGCTGTTGAATTAGAAGACGCATTGTGTAGTCAGTTAGCCAGCGAGTAGACAACTTTAATCGGATTTATCCTTATCGTAGTGTTATTGAATGGTGCCTTTAAAATGAAAACAATCAAATATAACGGACGTGTTGTTTTTCAAAAACAAGATATACCCCGTTTCAAACGTATGCCACGTGTATTTGTAGACAGCGAAGCGTGCTTTGCGTTTGTTACTAATGGCGATTTTAACGTCAGGGAGCAGACAGAATCTGTTTCATTGAACAAAAACTGCGGAGTACTAGCAAAATGCACCAACTACTTTTATGAAAATACCAGCTACCATAATGATGAAGGTGTAGGTGAAGCGATTGGCATCTTGCTTTACCCTGAAATATTTCAGTCACTGTTTAACTTTGATATTAGCCAGTCAAACTACAGGGTTGATTATAATATTATGCAGGTTGAAGTGGATAGATTGCTTGAGCACTATCGCGACAGCATTAGCATATTGCTAGACTCTCCAGAGTTGGCGGATGATTTACTTATCGAGAGTAAGCTACGTGAATTTGTCATTCTTATGGCGAAAAGAACCAATGCCCCGTCTGAACTCGATTTTCTTGCTTCCATGTTTAAACCTAATTTTGCCAAATTTGAAGATATTATCCAAAGTAATCTGTATGCGGATCTGAGTGTGAATGAGTTGGCGGCATTGTGTCATATGAGTGTTTCTACCTTTAAACGTAAGTTTAAAGAGGTGTATTCAGAACCACCAATGAAATACATTACCAAATTAAAAATCAACAAAGCTAAGGTGTTACTGAAAGATAATAACTTACGTATCTCTGACATCGTTTTTGAAACGGGTTTCGAATCGATTTCCACCTTTAACCGTACCTTCAAAGGACAAACCGGTCTATCTCCTTCTGAATTTCGTTTAGCCTGACACCATACACCTATTCCTTCCGTACCGATTGGCTCGTTTGAGCTAATCTGAGCAATATTTGAACTTTTCTGAAGAGCCTACCTTCTCCAATTTCCATATAGTTACCCCATCAGCTAAACACAGATAAAGGTAACGAATAATGGGTATCAGCTTTAAAGAAAAATATGGTGATTGGGCTCTTATCACAGGTGCAACGTCTGGCATCGGTGCTGAAATGGCGAGTCAAATTGCAGCAAAAGGATTGAATATTGTTTTGGTTGCTCGTCGAGAAAAAGAACTTGAAGAGCACGCAGCATTGCTTGCGGATCGCTATGGAATTAAAACAATGATTGTTTCAGCAGATTTAGGTACGACTGAAGGGGTTGAAAAAGTTAAGCAGGTGAAGCAAGAAATAGGTTTGTTGGTACTCGCAGCAGGTGTTGAAATAAATGGTTCATTTGCTAAGACATCGTTAGCTAAAGAATTACAGATGGTGCAGCTTAATGTTACCTCTGTATTACAACTTACCCACCACTTTACACCAGCGATGGTGGAAAGAAAACGCGGTGGCATTCTAATGGTATCAAGCCTTTCTGGTCATATGGTTTCTCCATATTTTTCAAATTATGCAGGTACCAAAGCCTATGTTCTACAACTAGGTGCTTCTCTTCATGGCGAGCTTAAACCCAAGGGTATTGATGTAACCGTTCTTTCTCCGGGGCTAACTAGCACACCGATGACTGCTGATAATGGCATTGACTGGTCTAAATTGCCAATGGTTGCAAAAGACCCTGCGGAAGTAGCCGAAATTGCTATCAACGGTTTAGGTAAAAAAGCGGTTGTGGTTCCCGGTAAACGCAATCGAATGGCGGCTATTCTTTCTGGAATAATCTCCCACCAAAAGCAGGCCACAATGGGTGAGTCAATGATTGGCAAAGCAATGCCCAAGAACAAAATGTAAAACCAATAACTTAAAACTCAGATTAAAAAAGGTAAAAACAATGATTAAAGTATACGTACTGTACCCAAATAAAGATGATGTCACTTTTGACTTTGATTACTACTGCAATAAACATGTTCCTATGATCGGAGAGCTTTTGGGAGAGGCAGTAACAGGGGCTACTGTCGATGCAGGCATTGCCAGTGTTGTTCCCGGAGAAGCCGCACCCTATGTGGCAATCAGTACCATTTCATTTGATTCTATAGAGTCATTTCAAACAGCTTTTGGCCCACATGCAGCAAAAATTAAAGCCGATGTGCCGAATTTCACCAATGCTATTCCTATAATGCAGCTTAGCGAGCAAAAATTATAAAACCGCCAGTTTTCTACTGTGAAAATGAGCAGAATACAAATGGTCAATAAGTTTGTGTTCTGCTTAATGTTATTTTAGAAAATAAATCAAAGGCTAACATCATGGGAGTATTAGGAAAAATATGAGTAAGAAAATCAAATTAGATATAGTGTCAGATGTGGTTTGCCCTTGGTGCATTATCGGTTATAAGCGTTTAGATGCCGCCATAAAAGAGCTTGGTATAGAAGATAACATTGAGATTGAGTGGCAACCGTTTCAGCTAAATCCAGATATGCCGCCTGAAGGTGAAGACTTACGTGCCCACTTCAAAAGAAAGTACGGCACCACATTAGAAGACAGTATTCGTTTCAGAAAAGAGATGACAGAGCTTGGAGAAGACGTTGGATTTAAGTTCGATTACTTTGACGGACTAAAAGCGGTAAATACGCTTGATGCTCATATTCTTCTCGAATACGCAAAAAAAGTAGGTAAGCAAACCGAGCTTAAAAATCGATTATTTGCTTCGTTTTATAGCGAGCAAAAAGATATTTCTAACAAAAGCATTCTCAGGCAAGAACTGCAAAGTGTGGGTCTCAATGTAGAAGATGCAATGAAAAGTCTGGATGACGATAATATACGAAATCATGTCCGATCGCAGGAACAACAATGGAAACAAACGGGTATATCAGGAGTTCCAACGATTGTATTCAATCGTGAGAGTGCTATATCTGGAGCCCAATCAGTGGATACGTATAAGCAAGTATTAACTGAATTAGCTAAGGCGTAATTTCTGCCTCCCACTCAATCGAACTTTTACACTATTTTGGCGCTCTGAAAAGGTAACGGTCTATATGAAAAATAGAGAGTTTGAAGCCTACCTTCATCATCATATACCAGTATCAAAATCTCTGGGTATCGGGGTGAATACTTGTAGCGTCAAAAATATCGAGCTTACCGCACCATTGAAAATAAACATCAACCACATGAATACGGTGTTTGGTGGCAGCTTATCTGTTGTCGGTATTCTAGCTGGTTGGTCTTTAGTTTATGCCCAGTTGGAGGGTGAAAAGCATCAAATTGTTATTCAAGAAAATAACATTCGATACCTGAAACCCGCCAATGGTGATGTTCGTGCAATATGTAAGTATGACAACCATACACTGTGGTCTCGGTTTCATCGTGCGTTTCAACGTAAAGGCAAAGGACGTGTTCAAATAGCCTGCAATCTATTTTGTGCTGATGAGTTGGTTGCTACTTTTGAGGGTGTATATGTCGTTTTTAATAAAAAGTAATTACTGAATGTTTAGCAATACAAGAAGTAACCTGTAAAGTAAGAGTGCTCTAAAGATTGTAACTCATTTCTGTTACAAAACGATTTAAAGCGGCCGTTCTAAATCGTTTTGCCCCGAAATCACTTAAATCAACGGCTTTAGCAAAAATGATAAAGAACAAGTCAGGTTAGGATAACTCATTTAAAATCACAGAGCTTATTCAGTTGAATCAGCTCTGTGAAATACGGGTAGATCGGTTTCTAGAAACTGTTCCGCTATTACTTCGTAAATGTAATTTCAGTGAATGTTGGCTCTTGCTTGTAGATGTCTTGCGCTGAGTATTCAATAGTACCAAAATCAATCTTATCTAAGTCAACTTTACGGATGTCTGGGTTGTTCACTGTACGGTAGTAGTAATCATTGTTTTCAATGTCTACTACATTGCCGTAACCAATCATTTGCGAGCTAGGAGAAACCCATAACCAGTACATTGTGCTTGGTACAATTTCCATAGCATTTAGGATAGAGAAAGCGCGCCCTAAACCATTGTTCCGCTCGTCGGAATCTGCACCACGGTTTTTGTATTCAGCATTGATTGTAGCTAGGTGAGCGAAGCGGCCATCTGAGCCAGAATCTATTTTATTCCAGATGTCTACTGTCTCATCAGTACGCGCGGTTGCAGCATCAATGTGCTTTTGAGCACTCTTTAATTGCTCTGGGTATTCAGGGTCATTGGTCATTACGCCCACTTCATTTTCGTAGATAGTTGGGTAGCCAGAGCCATCCACATATTCAACGACAATCGCACGCTCTTTATCACGAATGGCGAAGTGCATACCAATTTCCATGTCGTGAGCCACTTTGATTTTTGTGGTTTCTACTTTAGTTTTGTTGAGTAGTTCAACGGCTTCGTCTACTGTTTTGGCGTTTGCTAGCACATGGCCAACGACTTCTAGGTAGTTAATGTCGCCTTTGCCTTCTTCAAGGTATGAAGATTCAATTAGTGCAAGAGATTCAATGTTTACGCCATGTTCGTTCAGACCCGATGAAATCCACTCCGTATCAGCATGGCGCATACCAACGAAACCATACTCACCCGACTTGCCGTTGATTTCGTAGCCACGAGGAACTGTCACGAAGTGCTCGCCCATAAAATCTGGTGCTTCCATTGTACGTGATACGAAGGCATTACCATCGACTTCGAAGGTGGAGTAAGAACAAGCGTTTGCTGTCGCTGCCAAACCCGCAGTGAGTGCCGCTGCCGTTGCTAGAGTTAGTAAAGTCTTTTTCATGGTTGTACCCTCATTTAAATAGTTCAAACAGTGTGTAGTACTGATGTGTTTTGCTGTTGAAACTATTATCACCAACAAAAAGATTTTACGTTAACGATATTAAACATCATAATGATGTCTATAGATGTAGAGAGGTAGTCCAGATGGATTATTCATTAAACCAGTTGCAAGCTTTTGTGGCGACTGTTGAAGAAGGCAGCTTTAAGGCGGCTGCCATTAAACTCAACAAGAGTAGCCAAGTAGTGGCAAGGTTTATCTCCATGATGGAGGACAGTTGCAATGTGTTACTTTTTGAGCGTCGAGTTAGGCAGCTACATCTCACCGAAGAGGGTAAAAAGCTTTATCGTCACGCCAAACGCATGATGCTAGAGAGTGAAAAATTAAACGCGCAGCTTGCTAGTTTTGACAGGCTATTACCCAACACTTTTACGGTTGCTATTGACAGTTACTTGTCGTCTGAAGCTGTCACTCAGTGTTATTTAGAAGTATTGAAAGAGTTTCCGAATATCGATCTCGTCGTTAAAAGTGGTGATACGACGCAAGTTATTGAATGGATGAAGTCCGGTGAAGTGGAGGTCGCTTTAGTTTTTTCTGCCTTAATACAATTCGAGGATGTTCAAGAAATGGTCGCATTCAATTTTTCAACGGCGGAAGTGGCTTCTTCTAAAGTTGTTACTTCTGGTGCGGTATTAACGCAGGAAGAACAGAGTGATATGACACAAATAGTCCCTAAGTTTATCTACGATTTTGGGCATGAAAAACGCTACGTACTCAGTGATAGAACGATCATATGTACAGGATTTGATGAAGTGTTAGCTATGCTGCAAGCGGGTGCCGGATGGGCTAGGGTTCCAAGTTTTAAAGTTAGAAGCTTTTTAGATGCAGGAGTGCTGAATGAATTTTATGCTGAAGGCTCAACGCCAGTAAGTTGGCATGCCATGCTCTATTACCCAAATGAAGATCAGCTAAGTTTAGCGGCGGATGTGTTTATCGAGAGAGTGATGCGGTTGAAGGAAGTCATTGAATGACCTGAATGTCTGACTTTGTGTGAGAGAGCAAACTTTGCTACTAGTTTCGAGAAAATATCATCAAGGCGTGCAGCTGAGCTTCTGCCAACACGCCTATACACTAAAGAACCAACTTATAATCAGCGGTTTATGGAAACGACTGATGAGAATGCAGGTTCATCCATTTCCCATCACGCAATACAAACACAATTGTCATCGAGTACGGTGAAGTTGGCACTAACAGATTGTTGTCGGCGTCATACTGAGTGTATGTCATGTCAGCGGTGTAGAGTGCTGCTGTCTCTGATAGCATCGTCACTTCTTCACGAACCACTTCAATATCTTGGCTGACCACGCCTTCAAACATTGCAGTGAAGGTATCTAAGGTCTCTTGTTTTGACCAAAGAGGCAGGCCTGCCACAAAGTAAGTATGATCGGTTGGAGCATTTTCCCACATACGTTCAAGTTGAGCATTGCGAGCGTGTTCCCACATGTTGTGAGCAGTATCAAACACTTGCTGTTTGGCGTTGCTGGCAACCACCAAGGGTGAACTGACTAGTCCGATGGTAAGCAGTAAGGTAACAATAGATTTAGATTTCATAGGAGAGTCCCTCAAAAAGAGGTGCAGATTATGCACCTCAGCTTAAATCAATGGCTGGTTAGATTTATTTCGCAGTTAACACATTGAATGTCGGTTGCTGACCATAGATTGGGCTAGCAGAGTAAGGCACGCTATCAAAGTCAATGTCGTCTAGGTCAATTTTACGCAGCGATGGGTTGTCGTAGGTGCGAAAGTAGTAAGCTTTGTCCTCGATATCAACAACGTTACCGTAAGCAATCATCTGTGGTAGTGGTGACATGAATTCCCAGTACATTGAACCAGGTACAAGCTCCATGTTGTTCAGCATTGAGAACGCACGGTTCAAGCCTTCATCACGGGCATCATTAGCAGGTGCGTTATTTTCGTAAGCTGCATTGAGCGCTGCGATGCGAGAGAAGCGCTCTTCTGAGCTAGTGTCAAAACCTGCGAATACTTGCATGTCATCGCCTTTACGTGCGTTTGATTTTTCAATGGCTTCTTTCGCCATCTTTTCTTGTGCTGCGTAGCCCGGGTCGTTGGTCATTACACCAAGAGTGTTTTCATAAACAACCGCTTCACCACCTTCGTGCTCAATCACAACGGCACGTTTTCCGTCGTTAATTGCATAGTGGAACGCTACGGTTACACCGTTGAATTGTTTCATGTCTTCATAAACAACGACCATTTTCTTGGCAATTTCTACTGCTTCATCAGTCGATTTTGCATTACCTAGCATGGTTGACATGATAGATAGCGATGTTGCATCACCTTGTTTTGCGTCTGAGTATTCAGCCGCCCAGAAACCAAGTGCTTCAATGTTCACACCGTGCTCATTCAGACCTGATGAAATCATTTGAGTATCGCCATGGCGCATGCCTACAAAACCGTATTTCGCCGTTGAATCACGGAACTCGTGGCCACGAGGAACAACGATAAGGCTCTCTTCGGTTTCCATTGGTAGCTCATTGGTACGACTTACGAAATGATTGCCTTGTGCATCAGTAACGTAAGAGTAAGAACAAGCTTGAGCAGTTGCTGAAATACCGAACGTTGTCGTTGCTGCAAGTGTTAATGCGATGATTGATTTTTTCATAATAAGCTCCAAGTGATTTGTTGAATTAGGACCTTTTGCCTAGTTCGTGTTGATGGAGCCATCATGAACTCCTTTTTTTGTTAAAAGAAATTCCAATAAACAACCTAAAGTTGTTTATAATGTAGAGAAACTATCAAGGATAAGGCATGGATTTCTCATTATCGCAGCTACAAGCCTTTGTATTAACGTATGAAACTGGCAGTTTTAAGAGCGCTGCTATCAAAGTAAACAAGCGCAGTCAAGCCATAGCTAAACTGGTAGCTAACCTTGAAGAAAGTTGTGATGTTATTTTATTTGAGCGTCATGTGCGTAGGCTGGAGGCCACCAAGGAAGCCAAAAAGCTCTATAAATTAGCCAAACGCGTTTTGCTAGATTCCGACAAATTCACCACAATGCTTAACAGTTTTGAGAAAGAACTGCCAACAAGTTTTACCATTGCAATTGACAGCTTATTAGTTAGCCAAGAGGTTATTCACTGCTTTAAAGCAGTGCTAGAGGAAATACCGACCATTGAACTAGAAGTGCTTACAGGAAACACTGAGCAAATAAAAGTTTGGGTGCAGAGTGGCCTTGCTGACATGGGGCTCAGGGCTTCTCCCTTCACGCTAGAAGAAGAGTTAGTTTCCATTAGCGCCTTTAACTTTCAAACCATATGTGCTGCCCATAGCAATCTCTTTGCTCAAGGAGCAGTGGTTTCAACTCAGGAGCTTGCAGAGCACACACAAGTTGTTCCTAAGTTTGTCTTTCAATACGGTTTAGATAAAGGACATGTAGAAAGCGATAACGTGATCATTTCGAACAACCTCCATACCACGATTGAGATGGTTATTGCACAAATAGGTTGGGCAATTGTTCCGGGATTTGCCGTTCGACAATTAACCGAGGAGGAAACCATTGTGCAATTCCACATTGAAGGTTCCGTACCCGTTGTTTGGAGTGCAGAAGTTATCTACCCAAGTGACGATAAGTTATCATTGGCAGGGGATATTTTCATTCAACACGTTCAGTTACTTAATGAAACAATGAATCAAACATAACCTTTTCTAGCCTCGTAAAACTAATCTGTAAAGTACAAACTGGTTAAATTGGCGACTCACTTTTGTCCAGCAACGTGTTTAAAATGGACCAATATTTATTGTCATATTCTTAACTTTGACTAGCGTAATGTAACTGAAAACGGTCAAACTTTAACGTCCATGTAGGTTGATACAGCATGGAAAATTGTTGTACCACTCAAACTATATTGCCCTCCGACCGGTAAACGAGCTAACTACAATTAGTAATGACTCCGGGGTTAACTCCCAAAATAAGACGGAGTTAGCCTGCTGGATAACTCCGTACGAATAGTATTGGAATGGTGAATAACGAAAAATAGAGCACAAAACACTTAGTTTACTATTAACGCAGCTGACTGCATTTAGTAATGACTCCGGGGTTAACTCACAAAATAAGACGGAGTTAGCCTGCTGGATAACTCCGTACGAATAGTATTGGAATGGTGAATAACGAAAAATAGAGCACAAAACACTTAGTTTACTATTAACGCAGCTGACTGCATTTAGTAATGACCAGGGTTGTTTCCTCGCATGATTTCTTGCTGTCCCATTTGGGACACAGCACTTTAGCTCACTGGTGATGCCAGCAGACAATAAAGTTTGTTACTTTTCTAATAAAGATTGATCATTTTTGCTTTAATTTGACTGTTGGGCATCCGTGGTATATCTCATTCCTTTCCATTAACAAATACGCTGGTTCACGGTAGTTGCTACAAATATGCTTATTAATGAATTACAAACATCCATAGCGATTTTCCGGTTTTTCCGTACGTACACTAGTCCAAAATACCTTTGCTTAAGCGAATAGCTAAACTCGTTAAAAAGATGGTAGGCTCAAACTTAGTGTTACCCCCCTGCTTGCCTGATGAACACAGCTTTAGCATCTATCATGCTACATTTGTCAAAACAGTCTACAAAAGCAGTTAGCCTATGAAAGACAGTCATTTGCTTTAAACTCTGTTGATAAAGATGAAAAAACTCTAAGATTTGATGAAGCCATTTCATTGCTGAAGGGAGCTAAGCAGTAGGCTTTTAGTAAGCCACGTTTGGTTCAAACTTTAGAATCAATTAAGCTTGAAGTAGATTGGAAGATGATGCTCGACTTTGCCACAGTATTCTGTGCCTCGAACAGCCAATATACGAAGCATTGGTTAAATTAGTTTACTCAAGAAGGTTTAACGTCCCTGTTATAGGCTCTTTTGAAAATCCAAATGACTGAAATAGCCCCATGTGCTCTCCGCCTATATGATACTTTAATAGTAGGGTGCGGTCTCCATATGACATTCCCGCATCTATATAGTATCGATTACCTAATACCAAAGGTTGCATCCCTTCAATCATGTTGTGCCCTAAAACAACCGCATCAACACCTTCGACATAGTGATTTTTTCTCTGTTTGAAATCTTTCCTCCCAGCTAATAAGGCTTTCTGCTCATCTGAACTTAACGTTTTACTCTCGAGAGAGCTGATTAATTCTTGCCAGTTGTAGGGTGACGGTACCTCTGCATGGCATACACCAATTTTGTGCATAGAAGTATGGATAGTCAGTGCTAACGGTCTATTAGCAGCAAAATCAACCATGTCTTTTAGGTGATACTTGTCAACTTTATCTGACCATTCACCACCATTGTATTGCCACAAAATGGCTTGTTCTTTATTTCCTCGACATGCTGCACTTGCCATAATTTCATGGTTACCGGCAATACTAATAAAGGCAGGGTTGAAACGAGCGGCTCCTAGCATCTCCAACGATTGGTCACCGCGGTCAATTAAATCCCCACCGATAACCAAAATATCTCGAATTACCCCACCTAAAGGAAAACGAAAGCCTAATTCAATTAATGCCTTCATTAGAAGTGCATATTCACCATGAATGTCAGAGACAAAGTACAATTCGAATTGCTCATCGAAGTAGATATCCTGATGCAATGGACTAACTGAAGTCTGTGATTTAATCTGCATGCTTCCCTCATTACCGCACCAAGAACACAATACCAGCACGCCATTCAATTAACTGAGTTGAGCTCCTGTTGGGAGCGATACACTAACTATTGTTCCAATATACTGATTCACGGACTTTAAATCATTTTTCCTAACGGATTATTGTATCTAATAAGGAGTTTAAAATAGCTATGTCTATCGTCACTTTATAGCACGACATTGATTTGAAAATACGTAAGGTCTACAATTTATTACTTAATGGGTAATAAATTGTAGACCTTACGTGAATAAGAAAGAGCGATTATTATTGGTATTTGCTAGTGCGGTTAAAGCTGGGGCCGGTATTCACACCGCACCAGAGTTGGCCTTTATGCTCAAGGAACAACACACTCCCGCATTCACTAAATTTCTCGCCGATTGCGTAAATAAAGGCCTGCTACGTAGAGATGCAGCTGGGATATTTGAAAGTGTACTCACACCGCCTGAGCAGGCCACAGCAATCTATGACATAATTGGTAAGCTCCGCGGAGATGTTCTTAGTTACATTAGCTTAGAAAGTCAGCTGAGCTATACGGGGGAGATATCTCAGGTACTCATGGACAGACTAACGGTGATGACAAAAGGGCGAAGTGGAACTTTTTCGACACCCTATGGCGTTATTGAATTTACACACACAAAAAAATCTATCCACAAGATTGCCCCAAATCTGTATTTCGATTTCGATATTAAGATGTTTCGAGCCGAAACTGCACAGGCTATTATTGACCTAAAAGACTGTAATAGAAATCTACATCTACTGAAGAGTTAGAATGTGAATACGTCGGCTATAGGCCTTAATAAGACGAGAACATCTAATGCAAATAGCCCTAACGGATTTTAATACCTCACTTGTGGTTAGGCATAGTGTAGTGGTCAACTAAATTTGGCCACTCCGTTATAAGTTCCAAAGTATTGTTGCTCAGCTTTTAAGGGGGACGCTCCACTATTACGCTGATGCGGCCTATGCTGATTGTAATAGCCAACAATGTACTGCGTTATTGAACTTGCTGCCTCAGTAAATTTCTTATATCCAACTCTTGGCATCCATTCTGTTTTGAAGCTGCGAAAGAACCTCTCCATGGGGCTATTATCCCAGCAATTACCTCGTCGACTTAAGCTCTGGCGTATGCCATAACGCCAAAGCTGCTGCCTGAATGATTGACTAGTGTAGTGACAACCCTGGTCACTATGAAATATCAGCTTACTTGGGCGTTGTCGGCTTTCGAATGCCATCCTCAATGCCTTTTTCGTTAACTCACTGTTAGGACTTGAAGAGGTTGCCCAACCAACCACCTTGCGAGCATATAAATCCAGTACTACCGCAAGATAAAGCCACTTTGAACCCGTCCATACATACGTAACATCACCGCACCATACTTGGTTGGGTGCGTCTGGAGTAAATTGACGCCCCAACACGTTAGGGATACTCAAGTGCGCTTTCTCTGCTTTAGCGTATTTGTGAGTAGGTAATTGTCGACTCACAAGTCCTTCTTGTTTCATCAGCTTGTTGACCAACCATCGGCTCACCTTGAAACCTGATACCGCCAATAACGACACTAAGGTTCGTTCACCAGCTGAATCATGACTAATACCAAACCATCGCTTTAATTCAGCAATCAGCTTCACACGCTGAGGTTGTAGCGTTGGTGGGTGCTTGTGCCAATATTTGTAGCTACTGCGATGAACGCTAAACAGATGACATAACCGCGCTACACCCCAGCTCTCTTGAAGGTTGCTAACTAGCGAATACCTTTGATGGAGTCCTGCATCAAGAGAGCTGGGGTGTAAGAGGGGTTGCAGATGAGAGTTTACCGCTACGCTCATCACGTAACTGGCGAGCCCATTTATCGATAGTGGATTTACCTAGCCCTAGACTCTCGGCAACATCTCGAATGGTACGCCCTTCATCCACGACCTGTTGAGCCACTTCCAATCGGAACTCAAGTGAATATGTTGGTCTTATTCGTTTTGTCATAAATTTCCCTACCTAATAATGGTGATGATATCACCTCTAATTAGGTGGCCAAATTCAGTGCGTCACTACAGATGTCATCATCGGTGATGAGTGGACATATAAACTTCATATAATCGGAAATTTTTTCACCGAATGTTTCCATTTTTTTTCTTTCGTCGGCCATATCAAGAATCTCTAACTTTCAGTAGTTCTGATATATCTAGGTTCGGAATTTCTCTTGCATTTTCCATTATTCGTTCAATCATAGCTAACTGCTTTATTTTTGTTCTTTCAAGCATTTCCACTTCTTTCTTAAGCTTATAAATCTCATTCTGTAGGTGTGTAACAGGTGCTGGATCTGCTGTTCTTGATACGACAGTAGCTCCTCGCAGCTCGGACTTCTTAAGATCGTATTCCTGTTTAATGGCAAAGTATTCCGATAGGGTCTGGCGCGTGGTCCTAATCCCCAGGTCATCATTAATTGCGTCGACGAGTCTTTTCCATGTAAGCTTATTTTTCCAGCCTACAATCAGCTTACAGATATTTCTTATATCTCGATTATTTAAGCTTTTTTTTCCAGTGTTTTTCATTGGTAGTCGCCGTTAATATTTTTCTAGTAAATTAATCATGTCTAAAACATCAGCATCTACTTCAGGTGGTTTAATTGTTTTTGTAGTATCAATGTTTGAAGGCAACGATTTTATTGGTACGTACTCTATTGAATTTGATCTCATATCTGATATTAGGAGCCTGTTAGATGATCCTTCATATCTAATTATGCTTCCGTTTGGAATTTTTTCATCTTCCATGAGATCAATTAAATTAATATACATCTCAACTTTTTTACTATGAAGGTCGAACCATCGTTTAGATATAACATTAGTATCTGTATGAATAAGTAGTGGAGCTTGTTTAAGCCTGAGTTGTTGTGATTTTAAATCGGCCTTCATTAATGATAGAGCGTTGTTATCCCCTTTTATATGGCATGACTGGTGACAGCCAATGCAGTGTTCTTCACAGTCTGATAAGTGAGTGCAAGGTGACTGATGAAGTGGCTGAACACAAATTCCAGTTGCCATTTGTGTAGCGCACCTGCCTGTTTGCTTCTCGTACTCTTCAGCTGTTATAGGGTTAATGCTAGTAGTGTAATCGCCTTGATAGATCTCTGAAAGACGTGCGTGTTTTTGATCTTCAGTTGTATGATCATAAACGGCATTTTCGTTAACTGATTCTCGTCCAGACCAATGTGCTATAACGGTGTCAGATAATCTTAACTCTTGAGCGGAAGTGTTTAGGTAGTGCCTTGGCTGGTGAGGTGTTAATCTAAATATATCTGAAAATCCATGTCTTGAAAATATCGATGTGCCATTATTTGAACGAGCTAAATCTTTTTGGAATACCTCTCCTAAATCACATGACTCTACTGAAAATGGCGAACCTCCAAAAGAAAATCTAGAACCAGCGGACCCTAACTGATCTCCTCTGAAAACGATCAAAGCAGTAGACAACCTAACTTTATTCGTTTCTGTTGTATATCTATACGGAAACTCTTTTAAGTTTTTAAGAAGATATTCAATCCAATATTTTTCATAATCCCTTAATGTTAAATTTTCTTTTCTGAATGATTCAGGTAGACGAATACTATCGCGATGAAGAAGCCCAAAAAGAGAGCTTTTTAAAACATTCGATGTGGGTATATAGCTCATATCTGGATTAAAAGGGAATCCATCTATTTTCTTGTGGCATATATTGTCACCATTATAAAGTTCTAATATTCCTCCAAGCTGGTATATATTCACGGGGTTATCTAGAGATAGATTGTGCGTATCTAAATATTTCAGCTTTCCCAAAATCGATGACAAAGGTGCGTTTGGGTTCTCATAAAATCTACATAAGGCCCTTGCAGGTTCGCATACATCAGAAAACCACCTCATGGATCTATCTACATAAGGAGCCATTTGAGAAAGTATGTGATTCCTATTGTCCTTATAACCCTTAGATCCCTGCCAATTAATCCAGTATATATTTTTAGCATTATCCCCGATATTTACTGTCTTCTTTTTTAGCTTTTCAATAACAATCAAAAATGCTTCAGCCTGCATTCTATTTGGGCTTGCAAATGCAATTGAGAGTAGCCCCGCAGTAAATCTATCTCGAACTTTCGTCGTCAGATCAGTATCGTCTCCAATAGCGGGCATTACCACGTTAAATATCGAGCCGCAGGCTTTTACAATATCATCTTCAGGGAGTTTCTTTTTCCTATTTGCTAAAGCGTTAGCGGTTGATTCACTGGCTTTTCTTTCTTTGCTAAATGGGTGATATATTTTAAATTTTGATTGAAGGTACTTATTGTCATTACACCATTCTAAGAACTTACATGCCTCTTGAGCATGGTGGATTATGGATTTACCGTTATAGTTATGCTTAACATAATCATAATAAGAGAACAATGAATCACTACAAACAGCTGACAGCAATATATTTTTTTGCTCAATAAAGCCAATAAACGGTCTAATATTTACTACTGCTCTTATTTTTCCTTTCGTTGTATGTGGGTCAAGCAAAGTGTTTATGATGTAAGCTTTATAGATATCGCAATAGTATTCGCCTAAGAGATATTTATTTTCTAAGGGTCTATTACGAGGTGGTTGTTTAGGCGCCAAAAGATTGGAGAAGTAAAAAGACATGTGTCCAATTTTTAGATTAACTTTCCATTTGTAAGAATCATAATTTTCATTAATCTGGTAGATCACACCCTTAGAATACGATTCAGTAAAGAGTTTTTTATTTTCCTCTATTAATTTTGATAGTTTTCTTTCTAGGTAATTAATAGTCACTTACCTCTCCCCATTAGAGACGTTCTCGCTTGCGAACAGGCTTGAATGGTTGCCTTTATTTTGATGATTGTTCTTCTAAGCCCAGATAGCGCGATAATAGAATTGCCTGATTTCTTTCTCTTTTCGTAAAGGTTTTCCACTTCTAACAATTTGGATTTATGGTCAGCTGTAATTAGCGGCCTAAACGAATTGCATCCATAACAACCGATAGGCCTAGCTTTAGTGCATTTCTCACAGGTATCTGCCCTTGTTGATTTACCTAGCTCCCTAAGAGACATGTCTTCAATAGCCACCTCTCCAGCAGTTATTTCGGAAGTCAGCGAGCCAGAGAAGGATTTTGACAGGAGTGTATTAGCCTTAAAGGCTTCATCTATACTTACTCTAACTTCGTCAGACATATCCACATAAAACCTAGCTGAATAAGGAGTATTACCAAGTGACTGCGCGATTGATAATGCGTCGTAACCTTGCATCGCAAGAGTTGTCCCCGCTGTATGCCGAAGTCGATTATTGCCAATTCGGTAGTTTTCAGGCGATAGCCTGTCGCTTTCGGGTCTAATAATATCCATCATTCTGTTAAATCTAGTCTTAATGTTGTCGCTAGTTAAATGAAATGATGGGGATTTTTCACCGAAAGAGGTTAGAAATTTCTCTTTACTTTTAACTTCAAGATCGAATAGTTTTTTTTCTGGAAATAAAGGAAGGAGAGACATGATCTTATCTAAATCTACCTCTTTAATATTGTTTCTCTCAAGCATTGTCTTTAATTCTTCGAGGTAAAATTTTCGATAATTAAACACCTCTATGGCCAGATCGTGAAGAAGTTTGAGGGGGGTTACTTCAAATGCCTCTCTGAAATCATCACCCTGCTTTATCATAGGGACTGATAGCTCAAGCTCATCCCCAAGCTCAGTTTGTGTGATTGATAAATCGCACCACTTAATAGCAGCAATTTGACTAGGGCGGCGAGAAAATATCACCGTAAACCTAGCCACCAATAATCTTTCACGCGTTGAAAAACTTGTGTGGTGCCTACTAGTTCTGAGGCTATCGGCTTCATCATGCCATGTATCCACATTGCTGCTATAAATGTTTAATTTTTCTGTTAGATCTCCAAATTCATATTCACTTAACGCACCTGTTTCAACATCATAGATTGAAGATACGTCGTATCCTTCGCTAATTCTCAATGAGAAAATTTCATCATGAAAGTTAGCGTAATAATCTTTATCAATCTTTTTCAGCTCTCTCGCTATAGCTTTAAGGCTATCTACTTGTGAGACTCCAATTTCTGACTTTATGTTAGTTACACCTCCTGATGTTAAAGACTGAATGTTGCTATTTATTACGCCGGATAGAAACTTATTTACTGAGCCATAAGGCCTAGTTGTAGCAATGACGGCAAAAGCGTACCTAAGATCAGTCAACTCTCTTTCAGTTAGTTTCAGGTGGTCTAGTCTTGAAATCGTTAGGGTTCTTTTTCTGTCGACATCCCAGTTAGGCGTATCGATATTAAAAGTAAACCCTGACTTTGCCGTGAATGATGATTCGCGAGAGGGATTGTTGCTAGCCCCTCTTTCTCTATGAACTCTTCTGCTGTGCGTAACCATTTACGTCGTCCTGCTCATTATTTCAGCTTGTCGCTTCTGTTGAACCTCACTCACTTTTTGAGCCATTTTGAATCGGTTGTATAACTCAGCCATGTCACTATTACGACCCCACCCCATTGCGTATTTTCTAAGCGAAGATGCTTCTTCGCTTGACAGGTCGCTAGTGTCTTCTGAAAACATCTCGTTCCATTTGTGCCTTAACAAGTGTGGGTGTACATTGAAATTTATGGCTCTAGATAAAACTTTAAAGAGGTAATTAATTGAGCTAAGAGATAATGGATCACCGTCTGTTCCTCGCGAGTCCATTTCAGAAATGAATACAAATTCATGCTTCGCTGATTCAGGGTATCTAGATCTCTTGCTACTTATGTAATAATCAATCTTCCCCATTAGTTCTGGATCAACATACGAAGTGTGCTGAACAGTTTTTTGTGACGGTTTTACAGTCCTGAAATCCTCTTTATCATCGGGAGTTCTAGTAATCCGTATACGATTAGAGTCCCCAGTAAATACGCAGTCACTAATTTTGAGCTTTGCGACAGCTCCTCTTCTTATACCAGTTACAACAAGTATCTTAATGATCAATGAATTTCGAAGCTTCGAGTGCTTGAATGGGTTCTCCGGTGACTCAGGATTTATAATGTCTAAGAATTTATAAAATATTTCATTCGGAATTGGGGATTCTGCTCTTTTAGCTTGCTTACTTGCTCTCGCAGCTGAAGAGTGCTTTCTTTTACCCTCCATGAGCTTATCAATTGTGCTATTCAGATTTGACTCTACAAAATCTGGAGTCCTGCCTAGACCGTGTACTTCCCTACTAATAAAATCTATATACTCAACAGTTGTGATGATTCTACTGTTTGTAACGGATGGCGCTACTCTCGCTCTTTCGATTGATTCAGCAAATATTGCATTACTTAAGTGCTTGTCTGACAAAGGATTCATCATGCTTACTTTCTCAGAAAGAACAGTATCCGCTCTTATTTTTGCAGCCTGATTGAAGGCGTTACATTCAGCTAGTGATAGATACTCGCCTTGTTCTACTCGCTCAACAAGATCAATCTTCTTTAGTTTTAGCCAGCTGAGAAAAAACTTCAGCTCATAAGCAATTTTTTGCTTGGTGTTAGTCGAACTACCAGACTTGGATATGTTTAAAAATATCGTGGAGTGATAGGAAATTGGAATCCAGCCTTTATCAACTAAAGAAATCCTTGTGCTACCATTATTAAGGTACCGAACAACTTTCAATCCATTTTCCTTTACAAATTAGATTACCTACATATAAACTATGCAGGTAGAGATCCTCTGTCAATTTTTTTTGAGCTTAAAGGTAGGAAAAATAAAGGGTGTGGCGCTTTATTGGGATGATTAGCCTTTACAAAAAAAAGTTTCATCTCTTTTTTGGCCACCCGCGCCCTGAGCACGAATAGCAGTGAGTTCGATTTCCCAGTCGGCAAGGCTAACACTATTAGAGATTTCGAGCATAACTGCAGATTACCAAAATGAATGAAGATTTAGTGTAACAAACTCAAGCCAGCTTATTAACTGGCTCAGGCATTATGAGGTAACAACATCGCCTCGCCGTTCAGCAATGCTTCAAAGTCATCTTTAGCTAAAGGCTTGGCAAACCAATAGCCCTGAGCAAAATCACAGCCTGCTTCGCGCAGCAAACGGGCTTGATGTTCAGACTCAATGCCTTCAGCAATTACCTGAATACCCAACTTATGAGCCATCACAATAATCGCCTTACACACAATCAAATCATCACCATCTTCAGCCAGATTGTGAATAAACATACGGTCAATTTTTAGGTATTCAATGTCAAATTTCTGCAAATAAGCTAGCGATGAATAACCAGTACCAAAATCATCAAGCGCCACTTCTACCCCGGCTTCACTAAACGCTAAAAGTTTTGCGTTTACCACAGGGCTGTTTTCCATCAGCAGTCCTTCGGTGATCTCCATCACCACATCTGCGCTTGATAAGCCCGCCTCAGCCAACTGGCTCAACCAATGATTCACATCACACTCGGCTTCATAATATTGTTTTGGAGAGGTATTAATACTGAGCTGGATAGGTCGTAGGCCTTGTTCTTTCCAGTGTTTAAGTTGCGCTACAGCGCTGCTGAATACCCAGTTACCAATTTCTACAATCACACCTGTTTCTTCGGCAACATGAATAAAGTCATGCGGGCTAATCCAGCCTTGAGTAGGGTGATTCCAACGCACCAGAACTTCTGCTTTAATCATTTCGCCAGAGGCTAAATCCACAATCGGTTGGTAATGCACACATAGCTGTTTTTTGGCGACGGCTTGACGTAAATCGTTCGCCAACAAACGACGCACCTGAGCTTGTTCTTGCAAGGACGCAGTAAAGTAACTGAGTCGATTTCTCCCCTGCTGCTTGGCAACATACATAGCTTGGTCTGCATGTTTTAGTAGATCATCTATTTTATCGCCGTCTTGCGGGGCAAACGCCACCCCAATACTAGTAGAAATGTAAACCCGCTCTATGCCCAGTTGAAATGGTGTACTTAAGGTTTTAAGCACTGCGTCGCCTAACTCGGCGACCCGCGAGCCTTCTTGGTTTTCACTCAGCAAGATAATAAACTCATCGCCTCCCAAACGGGCAACATGTTCGCCTTGCAAAATACAATGCTGAATACGCTGGGCGGCAATTTGTAACAACATATCACCCATGTCATGGCCAAGCGTGTCGTTAATGCCTTTAAATTGGTCTAAATCCAATAGCATTAAACACACGCGCTCTTCAGCAAGGCGAGTCGCCAAGGCATCGCTGAGCAAGCGGTTTAACATTCTCCGATTAGGTAAACCGGTGAGTGGGTCAAAGTTGGCTTGTTGCCATACTTGTTCTTCCGCTTTTTTACGCACAGCTACTTCCTTGCTTAGCGCAGCGGTGCGCTGCTTAACGCGCTGTTCGAGTAGGGTTCTACTGGTATAAACCTCGCCAGCCATGGCATTGAACTGCCCAACCAAGCTGTCCATTTCAATAGAAACAAAGCGCCGTTTCGGTGTGATAAACTTGCCCATTTCACCATGAGAGATCCCTTGAGCAGCCTCTACTACTTGGCTTATTGGTCGCACGATAACGCAAGACAAATACCAAGTAATCACCCCTACTACCATCACACACAATATGCTCACCAAAAAGGCGTACTCTTGTAAGCGCATTGATTGAGATTGCAACTCAGCAATGGGCTGTGGAACAATCACGCCCCAACCTGGTCCCTCTACTCTTGAGTAACCGGCGATCATATCGGCCTGCAAAGCCGGTGAATAAAACTGACTGACCCCAAAAGGTTGGTCACGCATTTGCACAATAGGGTCCAGCCCAGATAAATCTTTAGCCCGGGTTGCCCATTGTTGATTAGGATGAGCCAGCACTCGGCCAAACTGATCAAATAAAGCAACATGTCCTTGGTCACCAAAGCGCACTTCAGACTGGCTTTCTAGCAGGTAATCGGTTGTTAGCGCCGCCAACAAATAGCGGTCTTGACCCTGATAAGTGGTTAGAAATAGAGTGGGCTTGGTTACCCCTTCTATAACAACACCGCTGTAAAATGCTTGGTCTTTGTATACTCTAGCCAACTCCATGGCCACCTGGATTTGCGCAGGAATAGTTTCAAAAGGCGTGATATCTTGCTCAGAGAAATAAAATCGCTGACCACGGCCTACCTGCCATTCAAATAGGGCATAAATATTGATGCTTTTTAATAAAGGTCTAAGTTCGGAGTGGAAGCCATGATGCGAGATTTGTTGGTTTACGTTGTTAAAAATGGCCGAGGTATCAGCCGCATAACGCGATAACGCGGTGCTTAAGTTACGGGCAATCAAAAGGTGTTTATCTTGCACCAAGGCGGTTTCGTTTTGTTGTACTTGATGCTTCAGCCACGAGCTAACCATTAGAGCAGGCAGCAGTGCAGCAGACATGCAAATAACAAACAATATGTAACGTAAAGAGATCCGCCTATTCATCCTTGAGCCAGAACTTTAAAAAAACAAGCGGCGATTTTACATCATATTCACTGGCTTATGAGCTTAATTTTGTAAAAACAGTAATAAATCACCTAACAATCTTTATAGGCTTAAACACACTTAAAACTTAAGTACTTAATCATGCAACGAATTCACTTTGCTATTTTGCTTTTGCCTTATAATAAGCCTTAGTTAAAATAAACTAGGCAGAACAACCAGTGATAAACGGCTACTCTCAATATAATAAGTATGCCGCTTAGCTTAGTGTTTCATCAGCATCAGGAAGCTTCTACACAATGCGGCGTTACTTACTTCTGACAATATTGGCGCTAATCAGCCTTAGCACCAATGCCAATCAAAGCATCGAACAACAACTTCAACGTCAAGCGCTTAACCAGCAATCTCAGCAGCGTATTGATGATCTCGATGCTAAGCGCCAACAAGCCAGCCAACAAACCCGAGGAGTTAAGCAGCAACTCGCCTTAGTGGAGCAATACAATCAACATCTTGGTGCCATGGTGGCGCAACAGCAGCAAGAGCTCAGCCAGCTACAGCAAGATATAGCCTCTTTAGATGACACCGAGCAACAAGCACTGCCGCTGGTTCACTCCATGTTGCAAGAACTTAAGCTTTTCATTACTCAAGACTTACCTTTTTTACACCAGCAACGCCTGCAAAGCATTGCCCGCCTTGAATTACTGTTAGATCGCGCCGATGTCAGTTTGGCAGAGAAGTATCGCCAAGTGCTCGAAGCCTATCAAATTGAAATGGAATACGGTGAAAGCATTGCCGCTTACCAAGGGCCTTTAGCCGAACAACAAGTTAATTACTTTCGCTTAGGCCGCACCGCTTGGTATTACCAAACCTTGAACGGCCACACCTCTGCACTTTGGAACCCTAAGCAGCAACAATGGCAAACCCTAAACCAAGCCGACAATTTAGCATTAGCAGACGCCTTGGCGATAGCTTGGCAACAGCAAGCCCCGCGCTTATTGAGCTTGCCGTTAAATCTGCTTGAACAAGGAGCGACCGATGCAAATCCTTAAGTATTTGTGTTTTAGCCTTTGCGCTTGCCTGGTTAGCAGCCTGAGCTGGGCAAGTGAATTAAACACAATTGAGCAAACACAGCTAAGCAATCAGCAGCGCGAGCAAGGCTTTATTGATGCACTGCAACAGCAGCAGGTCGCTTTGAAGCAACAACAACAGGCTCTGACTAATGCGCAAAATCAGCAACAAGAGCTCAAGCAACAGTTTAGCGACTACGAACAAGCGCTAGTTAAGCAATACCAGCAACTACAACAGCGCAGTGGGCAGTTAGGGCAAGTGCTAGAGGTAGTGAAACTGAAAGCACAAGAAAGCCAGCAAACCATTGCTAGCTCTATTCTCAGCGCTCAGTACCCAGAATCGGGGACTCAATTAGCCTTTGCCGAACAAGCGGCTCAGCCTAGCGCCACTAACATTCAAGACTTAGCCGCCGCTTTGCTCAATAATTTACAGCAATCTTCAACTATCAGTTTTTTTGATGCGAAAGTAATAGATAAACAAGGTGACCGCCAAACCTTGCCGTTAATGCGAATAGGTAGCTTCAATATTATTAGCGAACAAGGCGAGTATGTAGAATGGTTACCGGCTAACCAACTACTCCAGTTATATGCGACTCAACCTAGTGAAACCAGTGCTGCAGAGGCTTTTTTTAAGGGCCAACAAACTCGTTTACTCATAGACCCTTCTCGCGGCCAGCTTTTAAGCCTACTTGATCTTGAGCCCTCACTGAAACAACGTGTTCAGCAAGGTGGGGCTGTCGCTATTGTTATCATCATTGTGGCAGTGCTTGGTTTAGTGGTGGCCTTATATCGCATCGCTCGTTTGCTGCATATAGAGCGCGCGGTGCGCCAGCAACTTAAAGCTTCAACACCGTCTAACTCCAATCCGTTAGGGCGAGTATTGTTATCTGCTCAACATGCTCATCAATCACTAGAAGAACTAGAACTGCGGGTTGATGAAGCTATTTTGAATGAACTCCCCCAGTTGGAGCGCGGCCAAAGCTTAGTGAAGTTGTTTGCTGGTATTGCGCCTCTGCTAGGGTTGCTTGGCACAGTTATCGGTATGATAGCGACTTTTCAAAGCATCAGCTTATTTGGCAATGGCGACCCTAAATTGCTGGCTTCGGGTATTTCTCAAGCCTTAGTCACCACCGTACTTGGCCTAGTGGCCGCAATACCGCTGCTATTTTGCTCAAGCTTAATGAGCTCTCGCAGTAGAGTTTTACTGCAACTGCTGCAACAAAAAAGCTTAGCAATGCTGGCCGATCAACAATACCAATCCACCAGTAAACCAGAGGCCAAAGCGTGAATGCCCTAAGCCAAAGCTGGCAGCAGGCTTGGCTCACTTTGGGCCAGCTGCTGTATTCAGGTGGCTGGGTATTAGTGCTGCTGCTGGTGATTACCGCTTTGTTAAGCAGCTTACTACTAGAGCGCTATTGGTTTCGTTTTGTTTCCTATCCCCAGTTATTGATTAACTACCAGCGCCGACTTATGCAAAAGCAGTCAGCTAAACATCTCCAAGCAGCCTACTGGCTAAGCCTACGTTGCGATATGGAATTGAAGTTAGACCAACACCTTAGCTTAATTAAAAGCTTAGTTGGCCTATGTCCACTGATTGGTTTGCTAGGCACTGTAACCGGGATGATTCACGTGTTTGATACCATGGCCTTAGCCGGTAGCAGTGACCCTAAATTAATGTCGGCGGGCATTGCTCGAGCAACACTTCCTACGATGGCGGGGATGAGCATTGCCTTAATTGCTGTTATCAATTTTACTTATTTGAAACGCTGGAGTAGCCGCAGCAAGCTTTTTCTGCAACAGCGTCCGCAACATTTAGCGAAAGGAAACAGCTAATATGAAGCGACGTGATTTGCTTAATCGCCCAGAAGAAGAGGCGGAGATAAATCTAACGCCGATGTTAGATATCGTTTTTATCATGCTGATTTTCTTTATTGTTACCAGCAGCTTTGTTAGCCCCAGCAGTATTGACGTAACAACACCGGTGGCGCAAAGTGCCGAGCAAACGAGTAATAACGCGGTTCTACTTAGCCTTTCCGCCGATGGCAGTGTGCTGTTAAACGGTCAAGCTAGCGATGTACGCTTAATTAAAGCCAAGCTAATACAACTTAAGCAACAACAACCACAACTAGCGGTGTTGGTTCAAGCCGATCAGCAGTCAAGTACTGGCCAGCTGGTGGCCGTTCTCGATCAACTCCGCTTAGCTAAAGTGCCTTATAGCCTAGCCGCTCAAGCGAGCCAGCCTTAATGTGGCGAATTCTGCTCGCGCTTCCTACTGGCACAGTATTAGCTGCTAGCTTGTTTATTCTACTGGCGGAAGTATCAGGGTTTAACCAAGCCTCTCCTCCCTCAGCCCCCAATATTAGTAATTTACAACTGTTTAGCCTGCGAGAGACTAGCGAACCACAACATAGACAGCGTTTATTGCCAGAACCACCGCCTTTATTAGCGCCCCAAGACTTGCA
Organism: Agarivorans sp. DSG3-1; assembly: GCF_046774965.1. Classification (NCBI taxonomy): domain Bacteria; kingdom Pseudomonadati; phylum Pseudomonadota; class Gammaproteobacteria; order Alteromonadales; family Alteromonadaceae; genus Agarivorans; species Agarivorans sp. DSG3-1. The sequence goes on from NZ_CP177241.1 coordinate 360,557, forward strand.
AACCCCGCTTGATGCTGGAGCAAGCCAAAGCGATAACAATATTATTGATACAAGCTCAACACCTTCAATATCTAAGCTTTTACAGCCGTCGCTAACTCCACTCAGTTTAAGCTTACCGCATATAATTACTGATACCTCTAGCAGCCAAACTAGCGTTAGTTCAGCAGGTTTAGGCCAAGGTCCTCAGCTAGATCTGTCTATTCAAGCCAGTTATCGACATCGTCCTGAATATCCAATGTCGGCTCAACGGCGCGGGATAGAAGGAGAGGTTGAGCTAGAATTCACCGTTAATCACCACGGCAACGTTGTCGCTAACAGCATTAAAGTGATTCATGCAGAGCCTCAAGGCTTTTTTGAACAGGCCGCAATACGCACCATTGCCCAGTGGCGCTTTCCAGTGAGAGCACAAGGCAATAACCCAGGCTTTGTTAGTCGGCAGGTAATCGAGTTTAAGCTTAAGCAATGATTAATACCTTATGGGCACTATTAGCTTTATTGATAGCATTTAACCTTGCAGCCCAAGGTTTAAGTGAAAGTGAGGCAAGGCAGCTTAAAGCAGGGCAAGCTTTAATCCAACAGGGAGAGTTACCACAAGCAGCGTCTCACCTGCAGCAACTTAGTCAGCAATACCAGCAACAGCAGCGCCAGTATGCCTTGGCGGTTTCTTTGCAATACCAAGCGCAAGCAGCCATAGAGCAACAGCAATATTCGGCCTCGCTTAACTATTTACTTGAATCCTATCAACTCAAGAAACTGCCTGAACCTCAGCAACAACAGGGCTTGTACAGCATTGCGCAACTGCAATTGCAGCTACAGCAATGGGCAAAGGCCATTGATTCAATAAGTTCTTGGCAAAACCAGCAAGCCGCTAGCGAAGTTACTGCAGAGTCGTACTATTGGCTGGCGAGCGCCCAAGCTAATTTAAGCCTTTGGCCAGAAGCAAGCCACAGTATTGAGCAAGCACTACAACGGCAATCAAGCCCGCTCTTAAGTTGGTGGGAACTTAGCGTAGCATTGCATAGCCAGCAACAACATTGGCCAAAGGCCATTGAAGGCCAGTTACAAGTATTGAAGCTAGATCAACAAAATATAGATGCCTGGACCCAACTCGCGTCTTTGTACCTGCATAATCAGCAAGCTAATTCTGCTCTCGCCTATTTACAGCAAGCCTACAATAAAGGACTATTTGTTCAGCCTTCGCAGTTTACCATGTTAATTCAATTGCTCACTCAGCAAGGCGCCCCCTACCAAGCAGCGCGCTTGTTAAACACTGCTCTGCAACAAAAACAGCTAGCAAATACCCTTCAACAGCAGTCCCGGTTGTGCACACTTTGGTTACAAGCAAAGGAATACTCCTTAGCCGAACCCTGTTTAAACCAGCTTAACCAGCGGCAAGCGTCTGGCACAAACTACCAACTACTGGCTTTTAGCCAAGCCCAGCTTGGGCAATTGGCGGCGAGTATCAGCAGTTATCAACACGCTAACCAATACCCTGATGCCAACCAAGCACAAAACTATTTGGCCCAAGGTTTGTTGTATATTGAGTTAAATCAGTTAGAGGTTGCCAAGCAAGTACTAAAAAAGGCGGCTACCTTTTCAGATACCGCCTCTTCGAGCCAACATGCTTTACGCTACATTGAGCAGCGCCAACTACATTAAGCTACTGACTCAGCAATGTGTTCTTCAGTAGCATTTAGCTTTACTGGAGCACCCAGCGCAGGGCGTAATGCTTTAAGCACTTGGTGACGCGTAACCACACCGACTAACTTACCATTTTCTACCACAGGGAATACTTTAGGGCGGTAAACACTGCTGTTACGTAAGCGCTCTTCAAGCGGTTGGTGAGTAGAGCTTAACAAAACGCCAGAATCAGACACTGGGTATACCTGGGCTACATCAACACTCATGTACTCAGCTAGTTTCAATAAGTTGTGATTAGGTGCCACGGTCATAATATCCTTTTGCATAATGCTTGCTACAGTTGTTGTGCTTGGTTTGCGGTAATCTTCTAGCCATAGTTTGCGTAAGATTTCTAACTCAGAAATAAAACCTTGTAGTTCGTTACTCTCGTTAACAACCACTGCACCAGGCGCTTCTTGCGCTAATAAAGCATCACAGGCACTTGCAATGGTCATGTCAGGGCTAAGAGCATTATCGGCAGGCGACATAATGTCAGCGACAGTCATAGTTTTAAGATTTTGCATAGTAGGTTCTCCAACAGGACCAGAAGTTTGATTTGGTAAAATAGTAAATGTTGCGGCAGTTGACGTTGGTTTGTTTGGGTTACTACGGCTATAAACAGACCAGTAACCAAGACCAACAATAATTGCGCCGCCAATGATGTTGCCGATAGTGACCGGCAGTAAGTTTTTCCAGGCAAAGGTTGCCCAGTTTAAGTGTTCATAAGCGCTAGCTTGCGTACCGATTTGCGCCCAAAATTCAGGTTCTGCCCAGCTCTTAATGGCAATACCTAAAGGCACCATAAACATGTTAGCCACTACGTGCTCGAAACCGGTGCTCACAAACATGGCGACAGGTAAAATCACCAATGCGGCTTTAGCTGCACTGGTTGTAGCGCTAAAGGTCATCCAAACTGCTAAACACACCAACAAGTTACACAGCATGCCTAGTAATAAGGCTTGCATGAAGCCATGCTCCAACTTGTGATTAGCGATAGATAAAGCGTTTAAGCCCCATTGGCCGTGGTCTAGCTGGTACAACTTGGCACCGCTTACCACTAGCACTAACAATAGCGCGCCAACAAAATTACCGAGGTACACTTTGCCCCAGTTGGCAACCATGGCGCGGGTATCTAGCTTGCCACTGGCTCTAGGAATAATAGACAGCACACTACTTGTGAATAGCTCTCCTCCACATACCACTAACATCACTAAGCCCATGCTGAACGCCAAGCCGCCTAACAAGCGGCTAATTCCCCAGCCAACACCCGATGAGCCGGTAGTTACCGTGATATAGAATACGAAAGCTAAGCCAATGAATACGCCGGCACTTAAGGCCAAGCTCAGTGTTTTAGCACTGCTATTGGTGGCTTTCTTATATGCATACTGCTCAGCATACTGAGTCATTTGGTCGGGACTTAAAGCCGCTAATGGTGAGCTAGCGGCGCCACCGCCAGTGACCATTTTAGGAGCGGGTAAGCGCTCAACTTGAAGATGATTCATTTACACTAAAACCTGTAATAACAAGCAACTAAAGTCGCTAGTGGCTAAACGTGTTATTACCTTAGCGAGAATAACTTTCGCTGGTAAGCGGATAATTTTTATGACCACTATCAATACTTTTGATAGCGCCTATGCTTACTATGGTCAGCAGGCAAACTAAGCCCTTAACTTTTCTCTTTGGAGCGACTAATGCGTTATTCTTTAAAACAGCTCACCGTTTTTGAAGCAGTGGCCACCCATGGGAGTGTAAGTGCAGCCGCAGACCACCTAGCCCTTACCCAATCGGCGGCAAGCATGTCTTTAGCTCAGCTAGAAAAGCTATTAGGTAAACCGTTATTCGATCGCCGCGGAAAGCGCATGGTGCTTAGCCAGTGGGGTTTATGGTTACGACCAAAAGCGAAACAATTATTGTTAGATGCCTTGCAGATTGAGGAAGGGTTTGCCGATCAGCATTTAGTGAGTGGTGAACTGCAATTATGTGCCAGCCAAACAGCTGCTGAGCACTTAATTCCAGATCTTATCAGCATAGTTGATAGTAACTTCCCGCAACTTAGAATTAGCTTCTCCGTAGAAAACACCGCTGAAGTAATTAATGGTTTATTAAACTATGACTATCAGTTAGGTGTAATTGAAGGCCGCTGTGACGACGATAGAATAGCCCATCAGGTATGGTGTAACGACCACTTGGTGATTGTGGCAGCTGCTCACCACCCTTACGCCAAACTAGAACGGGTAAGTGTTTCTCAGCTAGAACAAGCCAGTTGGGTATTGCGAGAACAAGGCGCAGGCACACGCCGAGTATTTGATAGCGCCATTCAAGGCACCATTGAGTCTTTAAAAGTACACCGCGAATATGAACACGTTCCGGTATTACGCTCGCTAGTAGCAAACAACAACTACCTTAGCTGCTTACCTTATTTAGATGTGATTAAAGCCCTAGAGTTAGGAGAGTTGGTGCGCTTAAACGTACCAGAGCTGAATATTGAAAGGGCGCTATCGTTTGTATGGCGTAACGATACCTCGGAGAACCCATTGCGTGACTTGGTGATAACGGAAGCAAAACGAATGTTTAAAGTACAACAACTACATATGTAAGCGCAGACGTGACATAAAAGACTTGCTTTATATTACCAAACACCTTAAGTTAAATGATAACAATTATCATTTAACTTAAGGCTTATTATGCGTTTATCAATGATGCTTATTGCAGCGGCAAACTTGGCCCTTGTTAGCCAAGTACAAGCTGCAAATACCAGCAATGCACTAAGTGAACTCGAACATATCGCAGTGGCCTTATCGATTTTTACCACCGCGGCATTTTGTTTGTGGTCCCTTCGAAAGATTAAACGAGCCTTAAACACGCCCTTGCCAAATACCTTTAGCAATAAATCGTCTGCAGCTAAAATCACTAAGCCGTCTCTTAGAGCCGTGTAACGCTAAATACTAGTGCCTACGTCTTGATAGACTTTTTGATATTGGTTTTGGGTGCGCTGTAATGAAAATTCTTCAAGCACCCGTTCTCGCCCTGCTTTGCCATAGTCGATTAAGGTCTCAGCATGCGCTAAGGCTTGTTGAATAATTTGAGCCAAGCTGTCGCTATCATCAAAATCAAATAACCAACCGTTTAACTGCTCTTTCACTAATACACCATTGCCACCCACTTTACTGGCCACTACTGCGCGTTTGTAGGCCATCGCTTCCATAATCGCTAACGACATGCCTTCAGTTTCTGAGGTAACAGCCAGTAGCTCAAAGCGGTTATAGATCTTGCTTCTATCACTCTCTAAACCATGAAATACCACGGTAGACTGTGCTAAATGCTGTTGACTAAAGGTTTGCAGCTTAGGCATTTGGTCGCCAGTGCCAAAAAAGTGCACTTCCACCTTCTGCTGAATATCTTCAGGTAATAGAGCAACTGCCTGCAACAGGCTAATTTGATGCTTTAAACTCACCATTCGCCCTACTGATCCAATGCGCAAACGACCATCTTGTGGATGGGGAACGACTTCTTGCTCTCGCGGCATTGCTATTCCGTTATCAATCACCGAAGAATCAACATGCTCCCAGCCATTCACATCGTGAAAAATCTGCTGTCCTTCTTCAGACACAAAGCAAATACTGTCGATATAACGGCGGGCAAATTGATGCACCCTACGCCAGCGTTTAGTCGAGAGCTTAGCGGCACCATGTCGGGTATACACAATTTTGCGCTCTAGACACAAAGGCAAAATAGGTAGCGATACCATTAATACAGCAGGAGAGTGAATATGAATAATCGGCTGGTTGCGGTAGGCCTTCCATAAGCGCCATTGCACAAGGCCCTTCATTCCCCTAACTACGGTGACTTTGATACCTAAACCTTCCGCCACTGCAATCAAAGGGTCGTCGTGATGGCCTAAAGAAATAATGTCTGGCTCTAAACCTTGTTCACGCTGTTCGATACATAAATCGATAACAAATCGCTCTGCGCCACCCACCTGTAAACTGCTCACCACATGAGATATCTTTTTACTTAACGATTTATTCACAATACTATTACTTACTTGACTATCCTTAGTGCCTGTATGATAAGTCAGTTACGAGTGAAGGAACACTCACTAACTCAAAGAAATTGTTAATTTTTTGTCGAAGGATTGAATAAATGAATGAATCGCTGCGAGTGTTGGAGGTTGTACAAAGCCTCGAACGAGGTGGTCGTACAGTAAGATTCATGACAACCGTTGAAGGCTTGCAAGAAAACGGGGTTTTTGTGCTGCCTGTCAGTTTTAAAGCTGCAAAGCTGGAGTCTTGCCAACCAGAGGGTTTAGTGGTGCTTCACACCAAAGCATTCGATGGCCCCTGTATTATGTACAATTTGATAAAACTCATTCGCAAACACCGCATTAATCTGATTCACTGCCATTGCGACCGCAGTATGATTTGGGCTGGCTTTGCCGCTAAAATATGTGGCGTGCCTACGGTTCTTACCTTTCATCGCTCTATATTGCGTTATTACCAACGCAACAAAGTAAACCGTTTGCTCATGCGTTTAACCAGCCGCTTTATTGCCGTGTCTGAGCAGCGCCGCCAGTTACTCATCAGTAATTTAGGCTTAAGTGAGCAACGTTGCTTGGCTAACCATGGGGGTATTGATACCCAGATTGAACATGTTGGCTTTGCTCGTGCTCGCCAGCAACTCGATCTGCCTAGCGACCAAATAGTGCTATTTAGTGCTGGCCACCTCGGACGAATTAAAGGCCACCAAGATACCCTCAAAGCCTTTAAACAGATCAGTGATAAATACAACTGCCAGCTTTATATTGCCGGTAGCGGCTCAGCCAAAGACACCCAGGTAATTCAGCGCTATAGAGATAAAATGGGTCTGCAAGAGCAGGTGCATTTTCTAGGACAAATTAGTAACTCTTCTTTGTGGATGGAAGCTGCTGATATATTTGTACAGCCGTCTCTTGAAGAAGCCTTTGGTCTAGTATTCATCGAGGCGGGTTTGCATCATACTCCGGTAGTAGCAACCAACGTTGGCGGAATCCCTGACATTATAGTGAACGGGGAAACGGGTTATTTAGTGCCAGCCGCTAACCCTGAGGCTCTAGAACAAGCTTTAGTTAAGCTCATTGAGTCAAGCCAGCTACGTGACCAGTTTGGCGCGGCGGCCAAACAACGCATTGAGTCGAAGTTTAATAAGCAACATATGATCGACAAATACCTAAATACTTTTCATCAACTCATCATGGAAGAATAAGCGAGAGCGATATGGATAATTCCGCGATTACCGTTGTCATTACCCCGCGAGATAGATATTCGGGCATCATCAGTTGCATTCGTAACTTATACCTTTGTACTGAGCATCCTTTTGTATTGAAAGTGATTGATCTGGACTATCCAGCCTCGCTAAGAAAACAAATAGTGAAAGAATTGGACCAGCGCGACAACGCTGAGCTATTAAGTTATGGATTAATCTCGCCAATTCAAGCCATGCAAAAAGTACGTCCGCTTATCGATACGCCTTACGTGATGTTTCTTGATAACGACTCTAACGTTACCCCTAATTGGCTGCCACCACTATTAGAGATCGCCAACTCAGACTCAAGTATTGCGGTTATCAATCCGGTTACCTTGGAAAAAGAAGGGGTAGATAAGGGTGCGGAGTTGCGCAACCACTTATTCACTAACGCAGTGCATACCATTGACTATCAAGGTGAAGATTACTTAATTGAACATAAGTCCTTCCGCCGCTCCCTGCCAGAGGAGTTGCCACAAGGTATTCAAGACAGCGAGATGTTTGAGTTACATGGCGTACTATTCAGTACTAAAGCATTATTGGATATAGAACTGCCTGATATGGTAATCCGTGAACATATCGATATTGGTATTCAGCTTAGACAAAAAGGCTACAAAATTGTCACTCAACCAGACTCCGTGGTTATTTTTGACAACTTAGGAACTCGCATGGCGTGGTACGACATGAAGTTTTTCTTTTTCCGTTGGCACCCTAAATATACAGAAGCCTCTTCGCGCTTATTTGAACAACGTTGGGGTTACCGCTTTTACTCAGAGCAAGCTATGTACTTGTGGGTTTTTCGTCGCAAGGTATTTTTATTTTCGCGTTGGATATACATTCCGGTCAATGGCGCGAATATGGCGGTACGTATTGCCACTAAGTTGCGTTCATTTATTAAACCGGTGTGGGACCCCATTAAAGGTGTAGAGGAAAAAGCCTCACCAGCTCCGCTCAGTATGTTTTCGAAAGCCAAATAAAAAAGCCCGGTTGAACCGGGCTTTTTTATTTTAGCTGTTATCTAGTCTAACGAGACACTACCGTTTATATCTGAATGTTTGCTGCTATATAGCTTATGTGGAAACTGTTTCTCTAAATGTACTTGGTCTGATTGGGCAATAGAGCGAGAGAAGCGTAAGTGCATCTTGCCATCAGAATTAAGACCTTTCACTAAACCAACCACCTTGCGGCCGCGCATCATTTGACGACAATCATGAATAAATGAACTTGGAACGTGCCCTTTAATTACATTGACCTTGCCCGAGCGTAATTCACATACAAAGGTATACTGAATATGTCTTAGACGAAAAACCAATACTGCTAATGCAACCAAGCCGATGATTATGCTGATAGTCAAAAAAACACTCCCTGTGTTCAGTTAGTAGGCACCATTACTCAATACCTCAACAGATATTGAAATGAATAAACTCAACAAGGGTAAACTTTGTAGTATCAAATAACTAGGGCTAAGCTCAAATTCAAGATATCAATCAACCATTTATATTCAATCTGATAACTTGATCAACATAATTATGAAACATCTAGCCCTGAAAACAGTTTCAGAGAAAACTAAACAAAAGCTAATATAATCATATTTACGGGCTGCAGAAAGCGTTAGGAGGGAGATAACTGTAAAGCATAAAAAGCTGCCCAGATGGACAGCCTCACACATTGCTTATTTTTTGATACCTTCAATCACCAAGTCCATCGCAACCGTGGTTGAACTTGGACCTAAGTTTGTAGGAATGCCAAAGTCCTTCATTACCAACTCTGTAGAACCTACAAATCCAGCGCGGTAGCCACCCCATGGGTCTTTACCTTCTCCAACTTTAGTGACGTCAATCACTATCTCTTTAGTCACACCACGAAGGGTAAGTTGGCCGTATAGCTTGCCGCCATCGTCACCGTTGGCTTGGTACTTAGTGCTACTAAAGCTAGCTTCAGGGAATTGATCTACCGCTAAAAAGTCGTCGCTACGAATGTGCTTATCACGCTCTGCGTGATTTGAGTTGACTGAAGTGGCATCAATTTTCACATTAACCTTAGTCGCTTCTGGCGCTGTTTGGTCATAGCTAAAATCACCGCTAAAGGTATCAAAACGCCCCACGACAAAACTGTAGCCTAAGTGATTCACTTTAAAATTGATTGAAGCATGCGCGCCACGAGTATCAATGGTGTAATCGGCAGCGCTGGCCGGTAAAGCCAATCCCATTGTGCTAGCAAGTAGCAAAGCGGCTTTTAACTGTGTTTTCATTTTTTGTCCCTTTTAGTCGATTTACTTAGTGGGTTTTAACATCCGAACTAAGGTGCTGTCTTTGTCTATAAAATGGTGTTTAAGTGCTGCTAACCCATGGCCAGCAACTAAGGCGATTAATGTCCACGCTAGAATTTCATGAACATCTCCAGCCAGTTCTTCTTGTTGATTGATTCCAGTCACGGTTGCAGGGATCTCAAACCATTCAAATACTGAAATGGCGCGCCCATCGGCTGTTGAAATCAAGTAGCCCGAAATCATTAAACAAAACAGTATTAAATAAAGTAGGAAATGGCCTACTTTAGCGCCGGTTTTTTCCCACTGCTGATGATTCTCTGGGCTTACTGGGTGCGGATTAAGCCCACGCCACAGCAAACGAAACAACATCACCATAAATAACAATATACCCACGCTTTTATGGATCATTGGCGCAGTTTGATACCAGCTAGAATAGTAATTAAGGTCAACTATAAACAAGCCTAGGCCAAAAAGCCCAAATACACTCAACGCTACCAGCCAATGTAAGCCAATAGCTACCCAACCATAGCCTTGTTCAGTATTGCGAATACTCACCAGCTCTCCTTGTACATTGTTCAACAATCTCTTCTTTTTATAGCATCGCTTAAAAAAGTGTCGAAAAAAATTGAATTTTATGTGAAAAAGCTTTCGAACAATTAGAAAGAAAATCGCTTTAAAATTTACTTTTACAGCAAAAAACCAACAATAAGTGAAGATAAGCTCTACTTGTTTTCAGTTTTATCGATTTCTAAAGCTAGCAGCCAGTGGGATTTTTGTCTTCTAATCAAGAGCTAACTGACAAGCGCTTAAGAGAGATTGTGGGTCACTTTAGCGGTAACACTGCAGTAACAAAATATTCATTTTACCTACTATACTTTTTACTGCACATTTTGCGTGTCTCGCAACCGCGAGAAAATCAAGAAGTTGGGCTGATCAGTCCCGATGAAATAAGGCTTGGAGCAAGCTTATGAAACGATCACGCTATGACGATATGGACGAATGGGAAGAAGAAGACCTGATCCATAACGCAAAAAGTCACAAAAACCAACGCGACAAGGCCCGTGCCCGTCGTCGCATTGATGAATACAACGAACGAAAGCAGTTAGAACGATACATTGATGAAGACTATAACTAGTCTCAACTAATACCAAAGGGAGTATTTACTCCCTTTCTTTTTACTGCGCATTGGAGAAATGCCTATGCAAACCATCATTCCCTACCTTAATTTTGCCGGCAAAGCCGAGCAAGCTTTGGATTTTTACCAGCAGTGTTTCGATGGTGAGGTAATAGCCTTAATGCGCTTTGGCGATACACAAACCGATATGCCTATTCCCAGCGAGTTACTTAACAACATAATGCATTGTCATTTTAAAGCCGGAGAGCTGGAGTTTATGGGTTCTGATGGCATGCCCGGTGAGCAACTAAAAAGTGCCGGAAATATAGAGCTAAACCTAAATTTTAGCGATTTAGCCCACCAGCAAGCGGTGTTTAACAAGCTCTCGGAAAATGGCGACATCATCATGGGGCTACAAGATACTTTCTGGCAAGCGCGATTTGGCCGAGTGTGCGACCAATTTGCTATTAACTGGATGCTTAACTGCCCATTAGCCTAAGTACTTTACATACCGCGTTTACGGTAAAACTGCGCTGGGTCTCCAGGGCTATCTTGAAATAGCTCGAAAGACTTATCCGCAATCAGCTCGCCAGCTAACTCCAAAGTCATTCGCCAGGTACCTAACTTATTACTAATCGGTGGCCAAATAGTGTCACCTAGGTAAAAGTCCCAATCATTGCTGCGCACATATTCTTCCCCATCAAAGGGAGCCATGATTTGACCATCGGAATCAGGAATATCAGGGTGGTAAATGCAGTAACGCACCTTTTGACCTTTGGCTTTTTTAATGTTCACAATAAGGCCAAATTCTACATCTATTTGCGCTTCAACCTGAGTAGTAAACTCAGTAATCTGAGGCAGCGCTTTGGTATCGCTGTCCCACTTATTATAAATTCCAAAGCTGTGCAGCTTTACTTGGTGCTTTGCTTTCGCCATATAACAATAACTCGGTTTATCCCTTAACAAGCCCACTATTTTAACGCAAGCGCAGCGTGTACTGCTATTACAATCCTTTCCCCACCATGACAGAAGGTGTAGGCTAAACACCTAAGATTTGAACTATTGATAAGCCATTATCAACACGTGCCTTCAAGGAAGAACCTATGAAAAAGCTATTTGCTGCCAGCTTAGTACTTGCCAGTTGTTCACTACAAGCTGCCCCTATCAATGATTTGCTAGAGCTCAATAACAGCGAACAGCAAATGCAGATTATTCGCACCAATCTCAATAAAGCATTGATTCGTCAAAACCCACCGCTGAGTAAATTTGAACCGGTACTTAATCAATGGGCCGAGACTTACCTCACTTGGGATGAAATGAAACCAAAAATTGCAGAGGTATACTTAAAGCACTTTACTGATGAAGAGTTGGAGCAATTGGTGGCTTTTTACAAAACCCCTGTGGGGCAAAAGAGCCAAGCGCTTAATGCAACCTTGATTCGTGAAACCGCCTTAGCCAGCGCAATGGTCGCTAAAGGTCATCACAAAAAACTAGAAGAGATGTTGCAACAAGCCGCCGCTCAAGTGAAACAGCAACAAGAAGCTGCGAACTAATTGGCAAGCAACCAACCGCGCTTGTTGGTTGCTTTATTCTTTTTTTTACGCCGCCACTTTTGTTCTTTGTAGGCGGTTTTGTAAGAAGTGCAGTAGCATGCCGTATAAAGGTACAAACAAGGCGATATTCACCGCAAGTTTAAAGCCGTAATCTACCCAAGCAATTTCTAACCAATGTTCCGCCATAAAGGCATCGCTGCTGGCATAAAAGGCCACAGCAAAGAACAAAATGGTATCGACCAAGTTACCAAATACACTCGAGCCAGCAGGGGCTGCCCACCAGTATTTTAATTGGCGTAAGCGATCAAACACCTTCACATCGAGTAGCTGACCCACCGAATAAGCCAGAAAGCTTGCTAAAGCGATACGTGCCACAAACCCATTCCAAGCTAATAATCCCGCTAAACCTTGATATTCGCCCTGATAAAACAATACCGAGACCAAATAGCTCACCAACAAGGCGGGGAACATGGCTGTGAAGATAATTTTACGTGCTCGGCTCGCGCCAAACAAACGCACCGTAAGATCTGTTGCTAGGAAAATAAACGGGAAAGTAAACGCTCCCCAAGTGGTATGAAAACCAAATATGGTGAAGGGTAATTGCACTAAGTAATTGCTGGCAGCAATGGCCACAATGTGAAACAAAGCCAAAATAAGAACACTGCGGCGCTCGGCCTCAGTTAATTGTAAAAACCACATATTGTTACGACCTATCTTTTTGATGATTGGGGTAAGAGAACCCAAGGGCGCAGGAGTATTCCACAAGCGCTAACAATCTGCAATAGTTAAACAACTAGTCAAGAAAACAGCACAACATTGTTTTTTTGGTGATAACTAACAGTTTTTGAGCAAACACTCTTAACAAGACTTCGCTCCATGCCCTTTCTTAGTTAAACTGCGCTATTGCCCTGCCTAGCGGCAGCGCCTACTCACTTATTAAACAGTAGGCTTATCTAGCTTATTAAAAGGATGCATTTTGTCTGGCTTATTGCGGATCATCTTGATCGATACTCACCTTAACGGTGTAGTAGAACTAAAACTCGACCAACACAGTAACATTTGTGGAACCAATGCCTCGGGTAAAACCACCCTGCAGCGTCTTATTCCCGTGTTCTATGGTGAATACCCTAGCCGAGTTGTACCTAGCACCCGTGATAGTTTTGAGCGATGGTACTTGCCACGAGAAGCCAGCTACATCATTTACGAGTATGAGCAATATAACGGCCAACAAGCCCAAGTGGTATTATCCTCCGGTCGTGAAGACCAAGGGGTAAAGTACCGCTTTATTCGCAAACCTTTTGTTCTCGAAGACTTTGTTGAGAAACAAGACGAGCAAGGCACCTGGTTTTTAGCCCCCGCGAAGCTTGGCCAACATCTTAAAAAGCTTGAATTTAATGGTGCTCAACTCGCCACTACTCGCTTTTTAAATACTCGTGAATATCGCGCCATTATTCAAAATGACCGCAGCCTACAAAATGCTGGCGATAGTGACCTAAAAGCCTACGCCCGCCAGTTTGCCATGTGTGACCCTAAACACGGCTTACGTCATATCGAAAAATTAGCCAAAGCGGTGCACTCTAAAGAAGGCAAGATGGAAACCATCAAATCGATGATTGCCGCCATCTTAGAGGAAGAAGGCGTGACACTAAAACCCACTTGGGTTGACGCCAACAAAGCCCAAGCCTGGATCCAAGAAACCCGTCTGATTCAGCAATTCGAAGTTATTCGCCCTAAATTTGTAAAGCTTGAGCAAATTCACCAGCAGTTACTCGCTAGCGAGGCCCAACTCCTACAACTAGATACCAGCCTACAAAATGACGAAAGCGAGCTATTTGCCCAAAATGAGCAAGCGCAACGTCAGCTCAATCAGCTGAAACATGAACTCAGTGAATTAGAGCAACAATGGCAAAACCAGCGTGAGCATTTAAACCAAGCCGTCTCTAGCGCCAATGCCGATGTGAGCAGTTTCGACAAGCAACTTAATCACATCGAAGATGACTACCAAGCTTGGCAAGACAAACAGATTGAAGAGGCACTTAAAGCCGTTGAGCAACTGCCTCAATGGCGTGAACAGGTTCGCGAAGTAAGCGAGCGCCACCAGCTACTCACCGAGCAACATAGCGATATTGAAGCCCACTTTAATCAGCGTAAAAGTGAGATTAACGAGCAGTTAAACACCGCGTTAAACAAGCTGCACAAAAACAAAGACCAGTTACAGCAGCAGTTAAACCAAGAGAAACAACAACAGCAAGCAGAATTGAGTAGCGAGCAACAACAGCAGCAAGCACAGTTAAGCCAGCTAGAAACCAAATTTCAGCAACAACAGCATCAACACCAGTTGGAACTGGCCCAGCTAGAAGCTGGCACCTTGCAAATGGGTTATACCGAAGATGAAAGCCGCCAGCTTAACATCATGGATAATCGCCTTGATGAAGCCAGCCAGCAACAGCAACTATTATCTAGCCAATTACGCCAGCACTCAGAGCAGCTGCAAACCCTTAAGCAGCAACGCCAACTAGCCGACCAGCAACTTACTAGCGCTAGCCAAAATAGTCGCCAACTAGAGGGTAAACTTAGCGTCTTAAAAGATAGCTTACAGCCGGCCGATGGCAGCTTATTGGCTCATTTACGCAGCGAACACCCTCAGTGGGAACAAAGCATTGGTAAGTTGATCAATCCAGAGCTGCTAAACCGCCGTGATTTAAAACCTCACAGCGATGACAACAGCAATAGCGTATTTGGCTTAGCGGTCGATTTAAAAGCCATTGAAGCGCCAGAATGCGCCGCCACCGAAGAACAAATCAAGCAACAACTTGAGCAAGTTCAACACGCTTTTCAAGAGGCACAAAAAAACCTGAAGCAAGCTGAAGCCGAACTGAGTGAAGCCAACAAAGCGGTGCAACAGCAAGATTTAAGCGTTGCCGAAGCCACTGCCACTCATCACAACAGCGAAGATAAACTAAAACGCTTACAAGAAGAAAAGCAGCTACTCAAAGAGAGCTTTTCAAGCGCCCTTAAACAGCGCCAAAGTGAAGCGCGCGAGCAACAGGCTAAACTTAAAAGCTACCTGCAAAACGCGCAGTCTCAGCATCAAGAGTATCTCGAAGAGATCCGCGAACAACATCAAGAAGCCAAGTTAGAGAAAATGGCTTGGTGGGAAGAAAAAGTAGACGCCCTAGCCGAGCAACTAAGCCAAGCACAAGATGCCGTAAGCCAGCGCCAAGCTCAGGCTAAACAAGCCTTAAAGCAATCTGAACAGTGGTATCGTGGCGAACTACAAGCGCAAGGTTTAGACGACCAATTAATCGTTGATTTAGCCAAACAAAAACGCCAACTTAGTCAGCAAATTCAAGATGCTGAGCAGTATCGTGATGAAGTGAGCGAGTACAAGATTTGGCACCAGCAAGTCTGGCTAAATCAAAAGCCTCAGCTTAATGATGCACTGGCAAAAGCTCGCCAAGAACAAAGCACCGCTAAACAAGCCCTTAATGAGCAACTCGCCACCTACAAGCAACAGCGAGATACTCAGCAAGCTAGCCTAAGCCAGCTCAAACAACAGCTTGAGCAAGTGCAGCAGCAACATGCACACACTCAGAACCTATTACGCAAAATAAAGCAGTTGGCCTTAGTTGCTCATCCGCAGCATAAAGCTGAGGGCGACGGCAACGGTGGGTCTGCCGCAGAACGAACTCGCCAAGCTGAGCAGCAAATTCAGCAACGTAACCAACAACTAGAACAAGTAAATGAGTCGGTACGTCACTTCGATAGCCTATTAGCCCAGCAAGCGGGCTCTGATCTTAGTGAAACCTGGGAGCGCTCGCGTGCCGCTTGCCGCAGGCACAGCGAAGACGGTGAACCAACTCTCGCTTATCGTGAGTTGGTGCCGCATTTATCAGAACTGCTGAATGGTTTAGTACCACAAAAAGTACAAGGGCTGATCGACCATGGCCGCAACCTAGGCATGAGCATTAGCAGTTTCTACCAGAACTTGAGCGACATCGACCAACGCATTCTTAGCCAAAGCCGCCGTATTACACGCGAAATTGGTGAAGACTTAAGCCTTGATGGGGTGTCTGATTCTGCAGTAATTATTCGCTCTAAAATTAGCGAACTAGAGTTTTGGGACGAGCTAAAAGCTTTTGTAGATAACTTCCAGCGCTGGCAGCAACAAGGCTTTAACCAATTGCCAAACGAAGACTACGCCAACAGCATGCGTGTTGCCTTAGACATTATTGGCCGTAGCGCGCTTAAAGAGGGCGTTTCTCGCTTATTGCTGATTGAACTCACCTTGCGTGAAGGCAACAGCGATTTGGTGATTAGAACCGACCGCCAACTCAACGAATCCAGTAGTCATGGTATGGCCTACCTTATTTTGTGTAAGTTTTTATTGGCCTTTACTCGCTTATTACGTGGCAACGCTGATACCTATATTCACTGGCCGATAGATGAACTAGGCACCTTGCACCAAAGCAATGTGAAGAAGATCTTCGATGCTTGTGATCATAACCAAATTCGCATTCTAGGTGCCTTCCCTAACCCAGAATCTGAAGTATTAGATTTATTTACCCACCGCTACATTATTAACCGCGAGAAGCGTCAGCTTCAGGTGGTGCAGCCACGGGTCAACTTACTAAAAGAAAAAATTAAAGCTGCGCAAGCCGCTAAAGCCACCCAACAAGCTGCTAGCGAGGCCGAACTATGAGCAAACTAAGCGCCACCGGCATGAGCGAAACTGGCCGAGTATTAGAAGCCTTGTTAAGCGGGCAGTTTATTTGCCAAATTAGCGATGAAGATGGTTATGCCTTTTTGGCACAAGAAGCCAACCGCGAACGTATCGACAGCCACTTGCATGTACTTAACCGCCGTTTAGCTAGCGCTTGCGAAGGCGAATTGTATTTTTGCGCCTATCGCGAGTTAGGCGATAGCGAACACAAAGTGATTAGCCAACAATTTAGTGATATTGCCGGTAGCTTATTGCCGCTCACCGAGTGGCTAATACTGAGCCAAGAAGCACAGGGCCAAGACGCCCCCATTAGCACAGGTGTCGCTTTACGTTTAAGTGAGCTGCAAACTGTAGTGGAAGATACGCCAGCGCTGCGAGAGCAGTTAGCTAAAATTTCCCAATATAGGTTGTTTGGCTCTACTAGCACGCAAGTTGACGGCCAATTAAAACAGATTTTTAAACGGCTGTGTGAGCAAGGCTATTTGGTGCGCCCTAACCAAGAAAAGCAAATTTATATTGCAACAGCAAAAGTGGATTACATTTTTGAAGTGATCAGCTTTATTGATGAAGCCGAAGGTTTAGGCTTAGAACAGCAAGCCATGGATGCGATTGGTCAGCAGGAGCCACTACTGTGAACCAACACCTGCAACAAGCCGGGTTAAAACTATTTAAGTTACTGGCTCGCCATGGCGAGAGCTTGATGCATGCTTATGTGAACGGCAAGTTGGATGAAGCCAAACTTGATAGCAAACAAGTTGAGTCACTGCTTAAAACCGGAGTTATTTGGCGTCCTTCTGCCGACGAAGGTTTGATTTTAAGCTCTAACCTGCGCTCATTGCTCGAAGAAGCACTAAGCGATACTCGTAATCGCCAAATTGACGCCAACGTTGGTTCGCGCCTAGAAACAATTAAAACTCTCGCCGCGCATTATAAAGAAGCCCTGCACATTGGTGACTTAGCCGCTGCAGACGTTTATCTCAGTGATTTGAACGAACATAGCTATAGCCTTACCGAAAGCTTGCGACACAGCTCAAGGGTGCTTTGGAGCCGTATTAACAATGAGTTTGGTTATGTACCAAGCTTAAGCGCAAAAATTCGCGAGAACGAACTGGCTCAACAACAAGTAGGTGAATTGCTCGACAGTTTATCGCTACTAAACTTTGATACCTTGAGCCAAATTGCTGGTGATATTCGGGAACTGCGCCGAGTATTAGCAATTAACTTAAGCCAAGCAGTATTTGACTGTACGCAAGAACTGGCGGTGGTACAGACGCGACTGCTGACCTTATTAGGACGTTTTCGTGAGCTACGCGGTAAATCTCGTTTACTAAAAGGCTTGCAGCTGTTTCATGCGCAGCATCCAGATTTTAGCCCGCAAGACCCCACCAATCAGGTAGACGTTGCGAGCTTATTCAACCAAGCACCAGCCTTACTTAACAGCGCCAGCGTTGATATTCACAACCCTGAACACGAGCAAGACTTACTGTATGCAGTAAGCCAAATTCACTTACAGCGACAACCCCATAAACCTGATGGTGAGCCTGAGCATGCCGTCTCTCTCGCCAGTGTTGATGAATTCTCTTTGCAAGAGCAAAGGATTAAGCAAGACGTTGAGGATTACTTACTCGGCGTTATAGAAAGCGCTGCAGGGCAAACTGCATTAGAGTATTATCAGCAGCAGCAATTATCTTGGGATGCCGAAGCCTGGCTCTATCAAGTGTGGGGCAGTTATCACGCCTTGCCAGAAGAACAACGCGATTACTTTGCGCTAGACCCAATCGAAGATCCACATCCCATTTTTAGTGGTAATAGAATTGTTCGCGACCTGCAAGTTTGGCTGAGATAATCAGCTAAACTATTGTCTACTGTGACTAATTTGCTTAGTTACAGCCTTGCCGACTAGATCGACTGTGCCTATATTTGAATACAGTTACTGACAGATAGCCGACAGATTTATTTGACTGATTAGTCGATTATCTTAGAATATGCCCACAGTTGAGCCTAGATGTATTAGGAATTAAAGATGAAAGTAGTTGATTTTATTAAGAAAAAACGTGAAATGTTGGCTCAAAACCCATTTGAACTTAAAGATTGGTTGTCTCCAGCCATTCGTGATTATTGGATAGAGTTTCTTAATAAAGCCCATCACCATCAATTAGTTAACTGGGTAAAAGAGCACCAGCTAAGCTCCAATGGCGAGCAACAAGCTAGCTTTAAAGAAACGATTGAGTTACACCCAAAAGCTGAAGCACTGCTTGAAGAGTTATCGATGCAGTTAGGCGAAGAGATTCATATTGGTGAGTGGCTAAGTGTCACTCAAGACCGAATCAATCAATTTGCCGATGTGACAAAAGATCATCAGTGGTTACATACCGATCCTCAACGCGCAGCTGAAGAATCCCCCTTTAAATCAACCATTGCCCACGGCTTTCTCACTCTGTCTTTATTGCCGGCCTTAACCGAGAGCGTGGATCCAGACAAGCCGCTTTACCCTTCAGCTAAAATGATGGTGAATTACGGGATTAACCAAGTGCGTTTCCCTTACCCAGTAAAGGTGAACAACCGCATTCGTGCCCGCACCCGTTTAACCCGTGTATCGCCAATAAAACGTGGTTTAGAGTTGGTAAAAGAGATTACCGTTGAAATTGAAGGTTGTCGTCGCCCTGCTTGTGTTGTGGAATCAGTGGTTCGTCTCTATTTTTAATCCCTTTATCTCGCTATGATGGTTCACGTTAGGTATTAAGCAAAAAGGAGCTTAACGTGAACTCAGCGCATTCTCATACTCTCTCGGTTCAGCAACATACTCATCAGCAGCGTCCTTCCTACCAATACCTTGTAAGCCAACCTAGCCAGTTAGACTCTAATACCGCTTATCCTTTAGTGTTGTTTTTGCATGGTCGCGGTGAAATAGGCCAAGACATACAGCACTTATTAGAATTTGGGCCAAATGCCTATCTACAGCAGCACCACCTAAACGCCATTTGCATCACCCCACATGTACCCGAGGGTCGAGAAGGCTGGGCGATTGCCGAGCTCATTAGCTTGCTCGATGAAATTGAACAACAATTTAACATCGACAAAAGCCGCATCTATTTAAGTGGTTTAAGTATGGGGGGATTTGGCGCAATGAATCTAGCCCTCGCTCAACCAAGGCGCTTTGCCGCGCTAAGTGTGTTGGCCGCAGGAGATCCAAACCGTTTGGCACCTTGGTCGCTAAAAACGCCACCGCGACCAGTATGCGAAGAGCTCTACCAACGCCTTAACTACTTACCTATTTGGTTAGCGCATGGGCTAAAAGATGAAGTGATTCCGGCTGAGTTTTCATTGGAATTAGCCGAAAAACTCGCCCACATGCCACGCCAAGCCATGCTGCAAACCACTTGGTATCCGCAGCACCCACATAACATTTGGCAAGACCTCTATAACAGCCCTAGTTTTTGGACTTGGATGTTTGAGCAGCACAATAGCGATTACCACTTACCCACCAACCAACAACTAGACCTTAGCGCACTCGCTGGAGACTATGGCAATCAGCAAGACTACGTCACCATCGCAAACTGCGAAGCACAAGGCCTCCGTTTGTTATGCAAAGATTTACAAGACAACGAACTTAGCTTTAACCTCTATCCAGTGGCTAGTGACCTGGCGTTTTGTGAAATTGGCTGTTTGCGTTTTATCAAGCAACAGCAAGGCCCTACCCAACTGGCCTTAACTCGCCTCACCTTGCTCGACAAATTTACATTAGACAACACCAACTAAATAACTCGCTTGCTGTAGCTTTCGCGCTGAATATCCACCACTTCAGCGCTTAAGCTTTTCACCATGTTTAGCTGAGGTGACAAATGTTCAACCATTGCCTCGGTTAACGCCCGCTTTTGTGCAGTACTTCGCCCCGATAAAATATGCAGGCGAACATGTACAAAACTATGTTCATCTAAACCGCTGAGTAAATCTGGGTAAGCGATAGCACGCAGTTTTATTGATGCTTCTTCAAACTCGGCACTGTCTTTTAATACCTCGAACAAGCTCAAAAGTACCTGCTCTATATCGAATGTAGTGGGAAGATCTTTGGAATACTCAACGATGCAATGTGGCATATTTTAGGCTAAGTCCTTGTCTGTATTTTAGGGTTTACAAAAGGTGGAATTAATTAGTCATACAATTTAACAAAAAACCCAAGAAAAGATTGATCTAGATCACATCGATAGATTAAGCTCGCTCAGATAATGCACACCCGTTTAAGCCGAGCGCTTTTTCACCTTTTTATTGGAATCACATACTATGAGCAATACTACTACCGCTAACCCAGCACCACTTGGATTAATGGGTTTCGGTATGACCACCGTTTTACTGAACATTCACAATGCTGGCTTTTTCCCGATTGATGCAATGATTTTGGCCATGGGCATTTTCTATGGTGGTTTGTCACAAGTAATTGTTGGCATTATGTGTTTCAAACGTGGTGATACTTTTGGTACTACCGCATTTACTTCTTACGGTTTATTTTGGCTAACCCTAGTTGGCTTGTTAATCATGCCTAAGATGGGCCTAGCAGAGCCCAGCCCACATGCATTTATGGGTTGGTATTTAGCACTATGGGGCTTATTCACTGCGTTTATGTTTGTTGGTTCATTGCGTTACCCAACCGCTAAACAAGTTGTATTTGGTAGCTTAACCATTTTGTTTGCATTGCTTGCACTACGTGATTTTACTGGCAGTGAACTGATTGGCACTATTGCTGGCTTCGAAGGTATCTTCTGTGGTTTATCAGCTATCTACTTTGCAATGGCTCAAGTGCTTAACGCAGAATACGGCCGTACTATTTTACCTGTTGGTCGCCCAGTGCAGTTTCGCCAAGACAACAGCTCGCCACTAAAAGTGGCTGCTTAACAGCAAACTGTTCAATTAAACCTGCTACCACGGCAGGTTTAACTGGCTCCGACTTGTCTTCAAGCAGTGATTGCACGTCGTCAATATAAGCGTCTATCTTAGCCAAGATATGACGCTTTTGTTTTTTATTAGCCAACGCAAGAACCTCGCTCATACTACCCGCCCACAATACTTGATTTTGCTTGAGTCTTTCCGTTAATCCTGGTGGCCACAGCTGCTCAGAGTTAACCATTAATACATAAAACTGCTGTTCAAAATTATCACTTGTACGCTGTTGCCCCAAAGAAAAGGCTAGGTACTGCTGCCATTTACTTTGCACCGTATGCCAGTCTGGTCGGGTATCAATCAACTGCATAGCCACGTGCTGAATAACTTGTTCTTGCTGGGGGCTTACACTACCTAACCAACGATCAACGCTTTTAGATAAGTGCTCAACGCGGTAGTCGTAATGGCTTTGTTGACGATCCGCATCATCTCGCTGCTCAGCCAGTTTGCTCATAAAATCGTTAAGTTGCCGCTGAGAAGCCGTTTGCGCCAGTTGAGCAACATCAAGATATACGTAAGAGGCCAAAACGCGATAGTGTTCACGCCACGCATCAACTTGCTCAAGCAATTGCGGCTGACTAATGCCGTTGTTTACTTGCGCCCTAAACAGCTTCAATTGGGCTAAGTAAATCGGTAGTTGTTCTCCACGGTGCCAATCTAACCACTGGCTAAGCATGGGTTTGAATACTGCGCGTTGCTCGCTATTCATATCCACATAATCGTCGATATACCAATAGGCTAACCAACTAAGGTTGTTGTACACAAAACGCATACCGCAACCCGCTAGCAGAAAGCTCAGTAACAGCACGCTAGACCAACGGAAAAACTTGTTTTGCATAAACACTCCCTTTTATTAGCAGACCCAGTAAATCATAAATAGTTCTCACTCTAAGGCTATTTAATTATTAAGGCTTGAGAGATTAATTCAAGCAGAGTAGATTAGCTCTACCTGTAGTAGTGGCGTAAACTTAGCGGCGCAATGGAAGCATAAATGACTGGTTTAATTCAAAAATTGTTACTGGTATTAGCAGTAATTACTGGCGCATTTGGCCTTGGATTAGGTATTAGTTACTGGCAACAACAGCAATTAGCAAGTGTTGAGTTTAGTCACTGTGAACAATTGCAAAACGCAAGCTGTGAATGGCAAGTCGCCGATCAACAATGGCAACTACAACTACCAACGAATAGCTTGCCAGCAATGTTAGTGCAACAAATACAGCTCAGTACTAGTCAGTCAAACCCGCCACCATTAACGCTTAGTTTGCAAGGCGTTGAGATGTACATGGGTGAAGTCAGTGTCAGTTTAGAGCCCAATGACAATGGACTGTACCAAGCCGACTTGCTGCTGCCCATTTGTAATACTGGAAAAATGCGCTGGCGCGCTGAAATTGTGTCACTTGATCCTAAACGTCCTGTGGCCCTAAGTTTTGAGGTGGATAGTCAATGAAATACCTAGCATGGATAGCAGTGATAATAGTCAGTGGTTTAGCTGGTGTAATGAGCTTTCAATGGTTCTCAGCCCCGCCTGAACCCTCTACACAAACTGCTTCAGCCAGAGTGATTGCAACCGTACCAACCAGTCTATTTAAGATTGAAAGCAGTGATGGCCGTTTTAGCCAGCTTAGTGCCGACAAAAAGCTCTATATCGCTTATTTTGGTTTTACCCATTGCCCTGACGTATGCCCTACTTCACTGGCAATATTGAGTGCAGCTTTACAAGAAGTGTCTGAAGAGCAACGCCAGCAACTACAAAGCTTGTTTGTTAGTGTTGACCCTAAACGAGATGACCCTGCTACGGTAAGCACTTACGCAGGTTACTTTCACCCAGACATTGTTGGTTTAAGCCCACAAGAAGGGCAACTTTTAGGGTTAACTCAAGCCTTAGGGGTTTATTACAAATACGTAGAAACCCCTGATTCACAACTTGAATACAGCGTAGACCACAGCTCTTTCTTTTATTTTATCAATGCGGATGGAGAACTGTTAGCCAAAGTTCCTCATACCTTAGACCCAGCTCCTGTTGTCGCCAAAATTCAGCAGTTACTCCCTCAATAACAAGGACTATTTATGCGACCATTCTTGCTAATTTTCAGCCTCTTATTCAGTGCTTATAGTGTTGCTGCTGAAAGCTCAATAGTAGTTAAAGAGGTTTATGCCCGCGCCACCCCGCCAAATGCTCCCACAAGCGCTATTTTTCTGAGCATGCATAACCACGGAGACCAAGTCATTAGCTTGGTAGCTGCAGCGACGCCTGCCGCAGGGCGGGTTGAACTGCATACAATGTTAATGGACGGCGATGTGATGAAAATGCGCCAAGTAAAGGAAATAAAAGTAGCAGCCAACACAATGGTGGAGCTTAAGCCCGGCGGCTTACACCTAATGTTGTTTGATTTGCAGATACCGTTTAAAGAAGGTGAAGAGTTGCAGCTAACTCTCGATTTTTCTGATGGTAGCCAACAACAACTGCAAGTACCAATAAACAAAGTGATGCATAAGATGAAGCATCACCACTAATACTAAAAGGGTTAGCCTAGCAGCTAACCCTTTTTCTATTCTGCAAGAAACCGATCTAAAGAAATACCATAATCCCTGGGCGATACTGCGCCCTCAATTTCTTCATGGCTGTACTTACTTAAATCTATAAGTTTAACCTCAGTATGAGTATTGGTCGCGGCATTAAAAACCAGTTTAATAATAGGCTGTAAGGGTTTCAGCTCATTACGCTCAACCACCACACCCAATTTCTTGGATTTGAGTTTCACTAAAGTGCCTACTGGGTAAACCCCCATACAGCGAATAAATTTCTCAATTAACACTTTATCAAACTGGGTGCCTACTCCACTCAGTAAGATACGGAACGCCGCTGTAGGTGGCATACCACTTTTATAAACACGGTCAGCGGTGAGAGCGTCGTAACAATCCACAATATTAGCCATACGGGTGTAGCTAGACAACTGCTCACCTTTCAGCTTGTTAGGGTAACCTAAGCCGTCTAAACGCTCGTGGTGGTTGCTGGCGATCTCCAGCATGATTTTGCTAATGCCTTCCTGCACCTTAAGAATATTATGGCTGTGTACAACATGCTCACGCATGATGACAAATTCGTCGTCGGTAAGTTTGCCAGGTTTATGCAGGATTTCGTCAGGCGTATTAATTTTACCTATATCGTGCAGCATTCCACCCATAAGCAATTGCTTTTGTACCGACTTACTCATCCCTAAGGAGCGACCAAAATACGCCAGTAACATGCCTACATTTAAGGAGTGCTCCATCAGGTATTTGTCTTTGGCCCTAATTTTAGCCAAACACAACATCGCACCACTTTGGTTTTCTAAAGAGTCAATTAAGCCTTCTGCGGCACGCTCCATCGGCTCAATGTCGATGGGTTCGCCTTGTTGTAGCTGCCTAAAAAATTTAGTTTGTAAACTTTTGGCTTCGTTAAACAACTTTTTGGCGGCAAGCTTTTCGCTTTCGCCGCTAAGTTTTTTAACCTTACTACTCGCGGAGTTAATTTCGGTGGTTTTTGCTTGGGAACTATCGTCTTCAAAAACGCTACGAGACCAATCTACCGACACCACTTTTACCCCTTTGCGTTTAAGTAACTTTACTTGTTCGGCTTGGGTAATTCGGCCTGATTGGGCTACGCTGGTTTTTCCAGATTGACTGGTAATAGAGACCACATACATGCCTTTTTTTAAGGCATCAATCTCGATAGTTCGAATATCGGTTTTTGGGCTCGTCATACGGCTCAGTCATCACTCATATAAATACTATGTTCTTCCCTGAAGCAGGATTTACGATTACTTAATAATACTAAAGCAAACAAAGAAAATAGCCTGCTCTAAAAGTGTAGATTGTTATCGCTATCAAAAAAGGGGAACAAAATGTAAATTCTTTAACAAGTTTAATCAACTTGAGAATTAGAAAAATTTAGATATTCAGCCGCTAGTTGTTGAATTTTTTCCCTATCTTGCTCTGAGAATCCTTGTTTTCTGGGCTCTAGGGATGAAAAGTTAAGGGTACCGACGATACAATCATCAACCAAAAGTGGCGTGCCTATATAGCTTTCTAAGTGCATAGCTTGGTAACAAGGGTGCAAACACATCTCGGTCATTGCCCCTACTTGATGATAGGCCATTATTTGGGCTTTGCTAACTACATCAGCACAATAGGTCATATCCACTGGAAACTCGTCACCCGCTTTAACTAAATCTAGGCTGGAGTATGCGGCTAACACTTCATAACGGTTGTCTTGAATACGGCTAATAATGCCAAGTTGCATATCGAAGGATTGAGCTGCGGTTTTTAACCAATTTTGTAAATCCATGTTGCTCTCCTCAAATAAGAGTCAATTCCCTTATTTTGATTATTGTCATTTTAGCGTAGCTTTACTTGTTGTTTCAATGACGCTTAGTATACTTCGGCTTATGCAATCTCTCGATCTGTGGCGACTCATGATATTCGCCGGTTTATTAGTTCTTTTTATGCTGCTAGAAGTCTTCTGGCCTAGGCATACTCGAGTTATTTCTCGCAAACAACGTTGGCCAGCCAATTTAAGCTTAATAATGATTAATGGCTTAGTGATGAAACTTATTTTTCCCATCGGAACGCTAGCCCTCGCCCATTGGGCCGCTCAACACCAGTTTGGTTTACTCAATCAACTCCCCTTATCTCCTTACTTAAGCATTCCCATAGCCATTGTATTGCTAGATTGCGCCATTTATTGGCAACACCGTTTATTTCACGCTATACCGCTACTTTGGCGGGTACATCGCATGCACCATGTCGACCCCGATTACGATGTCAGCTTAGGCCTGCGCTTTCATCCCATTGAAATAGTGCTATCAATGCTGATTAAACTTGGCTTTATTGTGTTGCTGGGTGTACCAGTAATGGCGGTATTTTTGTTTGAGGTCATCCTTAACGGCATGGCGATGTTTAATCACAGCAACTTAAAACTGCCGCTTAAGTTAGATGCCGTTGTCAGAAAACTACTGGTCACTCCTGATATGCACCGAGTACACCATTCGCGGTTTCGCCATGAACACAATGCAAACTACGGCTTTAACCTTTCCATTTGGGACCGCCTGTTTAATAGCTATGTGGCACAGCCTCAGCAAGGCCATTCTGGTCTTCGTTTTGGTTTAAGCCATTGGCCAAAGGCTGAGGATAACCAACAACTTAGCGGTTTACTTAGCCTGCCTTTTCGTTCTGCTAATAAAAAATAACCCTCTACAAAATACTGTCGACACTATGCGCTAGTTGTTCACTGGTGAGAGTTTCATTTTGCTGCTATATTTCAGCTCCGCTTGAGTAAGGACACAGAGATGTATAGCAGCTTATTAATGATTTTAGGTGCATTAATTGTAGGGTATGTCATTCCTGTAAAACATCCCGCCATTTTGGCCTCTGTTCGCCGACTAAGTAGCTGGATGTTGTACCTGATCTTATTTTTAATGGGCTACGGCTTAGCCTTTATCGAGAATCTTGGGCAAAACATTGTTCAGTTATTTAGCCAAGCAGCCACCTTAGTCGGCTTGCTATTGGTGTTCAACCTTTCTGCTTTGTATTTTGTGGGTCGCTACTTAGCCATGCCTAAGGCTGAGCCTCAGCATCGAAAAAGCAATAGCAAGTTGGCCATGTTTAAAGAACCACTAGTGCTGATTGCATTATTAGTGGTTGGTTTATTAGCAGGCATAAGCTACCAACAAACCCTACCCGCCCAATCAGTATTGGCAGAATACGCGTTAATCATCTTAATCTTTTGCATCGGTATTGAGCTGCGCAGTGCTGGCATTAACTTGCGTCAATTAGTACTCAATCGGCGTGGTTTAATCATTGCGCTAGTGGTAGTGGCGAGTTCATTACCCGCGGGAGCAATAACCGCTTACCTATTCGAACTGCCGATCAATATAGGTTTAGCCATGAGTAGCGGATTTGGCTGGTACTCTTTATCGGGTGCATTGCTGAGCAAAGCCACAACACCACTGATTGGCAGCACCGCTTTCTTTGCTGATTTGAGTAGAGAGTTAATAACCTTGCTGCTTATTCCCAGTTTAATGCAGCGCTCGTCAGCGGCGACTATCGGTTACGCCGGTGCAACCGCTATGGACTTTTCATTGCCTATGCTACAACGTGCGGGAGGCAACCAATTGGTGCCTGCCGCCATCGCTAGCGGTTTTATCTTAAGCCTACTCTGCCCAGTAATGATTTTACTGCTAGTGAACCTAGCCTAGCGCTTAATGCCTGTTAGCGCTGTTAACTAGGGCATAGTGAGTTAATCGACAGATGTGGAATAGTCACCAATGGCTTTATCTAGTAGCTTTAGGTCTTCTGGGTAATCATGGCTTAATTGAAGTATCCAATCTTCTACGTTATCCCACCAAGCCGGTAACTCTGGCGATTGAATCTTATTGGCTAAACGTTGGATCCTCGCTAAGCCAATAGACCCTGCCGCACCTTTAATTTTGTGCGCTTCCGAGGCAATACCATCTTGGTCTTTGGCAAATAAATTACTTTCTAAGATTTTCATGTAATCAGGCATCACCTGCTTAAACAGGTTAATACTATCGTTCAGCACTTTCACCCCAATGGTATCGCAAAACTGCTCCACCAGATCTAAATCAAGAATCGGTAATGAGCTGCGGCTCAAGGCTTGCTTGGGGCTAATTATTTCTTCGACGACTGCTTCTTCACCAATCGCAAATACCTGATTAAAACAATGCACCACTGCATTTTGGTTAATGGGCTTGTGAATCACATCTACCATGCCGGCTTTAGCAAACTCATTTTTGCTGTTTACCACGTTAGCCGTTAGCGCCACTAATGGCGGCAAATCTGCTGCCTGATATTGCTGCTGCCATTGCTTAGCAATATCAAAACCGGTCATATCAGGCAATTGAATATCGAGTAAAACCAAGTCAAACATGTCTGGTTCAAAGGCCGCTAGCGCTTCTTTACCGGTCATGGCAACCACGACATAGTGGCCAAGTTTCTCTAGCAGCGCTTTAGCAATAGTGACGTTTAGCTCTACGTCTTCCACCAGCAAAATTTCTAATGGTGGATGATCAATTTGTTCCGCTTCATCGGGAATCGCGTCAAGCTTCACAACTAAACTCACGGTAAAACAAGAGCCTTCACCCTCATCGCTCGTCACAGAAATATCTCCGCCCATAGCCCGAACCAGTTGGCGCGACACCGACAAACCAATCCCTGTACCAGTGGCCGATTTGCTGCCTTCAACCTGATAGTACATGGCAAAAATTTGTTCTAATTGATCTTCAGGAATACCCGGTCCTGTATCTCGAATACTAATATCTAGCTGTACCTGTTGCTCATCCACTGCCTGAGCTTTCACGGTAAGCTCAACCTCACCTTTTTCAGTAAACTTCACAGCATTATGCGTAAGGTTCCACAATACTTGGCGCAAGCGGGTTGGGTCCCCCACTATGCTTGAGGGGATAGGGCCGATTTGTTCAAACACAAAATCTAGGCCTTTGCTTTGCAACTGCATCTCGGTCAAGGTTTCGATGTCAGTGACCAGAGCTTTAAAGTCCATAGGCTCTAGCGAAACGGCAAAACGGCGACGGTCAAGCTTATCTAAATCAATAATATCGTTGAAAATATTCCCTAAGGTAGTGGCACTAAGCAAAATAGTATTTACATGTTTGCGCTGCGCATCATCGAGCGGGGTGTCGAGCAACATTTGGCTTAAACCCACAACACCATTTAATGGTGTGCGCAGTTCATGACTCAGTGTTGAGATAAACTGGGTTTTGTCGCGGTTGGCTTTTTCAATATTAGCCTGATGGGCCATTCGCTCGGTAATATCGCGACCAAAACCCAGTAAGCCTAAGCGATTACCGTTGCGCCCATAAAACGGTACTTTACGCAGCTCAAAAAAGGCTTTTCGGCCATCGGGATATTCCAGCCATTGTTCGTAAGTAAGCTGCTCATCGTTATCAAACACTTGATGGTCGGTTTCGACAATCTTGTCCGCGATATCTTCTGGATAAACGTCATAAGGGGTTAAGCCGATGAGCTTTTTCTCCGAGCGCCCTACTAGCTGCTCTAGCGCTAGGTTACAGCCAGAAAACTGACCTTGTTCATTTCGGTAATAGACTAAGTCTGGCGAGCTATCAATGAAGCTGCGCAGCAAAGCGGAATGCTCTTCTAGCTCTTGCTGAGCTTGTTGGCGTTGCTTAACCTCTTGCTCAAGGTTGCGAATGGCTTGGCCACGTGCTGCTTCGGCTTTTTCTCGCTCATCAATTTCATTGTTAAGCTGGCTAATGTTGGCTTTAAGCTTATTGGTTAGCTGTAAATCACGCGCCCGCATTTTCTCCAATTTGCGGATCATCTTACTTAAGCGCTGCCGTGAGTCCTCAATTTGCTCCACCACCACCGACATAAAAAACACCGCCCAAGGAGTAATAATCAAACCAAAAAACACCGAGCGAATAAGATCAACCGCCGAAACTTGTCCGGTAAGCGCAAAGGTCACACTCATTTGTATCGCTAAGGCGACCAAAATAACCGCGCTGGCTAAGCTGATACTAAATTTAACAATGCCGAGTCGAGATAATAGATGAACATAATAAGTGGCTAAGTTCTTAAGAGGCGTCATTCCAGCCGATTCCTTTTCTTACAGGCAGTAACCAAGGCTACTGACATCAAATCCATAGGATAAAGATGGTTAATATTAAACTAGGTTTTATGGTATAACAGCCCATCTTTTTTTCGAGTAAACCCAATGCGCTAACTGAGTTGCCTTGCGCATTAAGCCTGTGGAGTACTAAGTGCATGTCTACTGTAATGCCTGACATAGCGAATTCAAGCCGCGCCCAAACCGAAGGTAAATTGGATTGGGTAGGCATGAGTCAAATTGAAATGCCGATTATGTTGGCATTTGAAGACCAAGCGCCTAGTCGCGTTAGTGCTCACATTGAAGCCTTTGTTAGCTTGGATGACCCACAGGCGAAAGGTATTCATATGTCGCGCCTTTATTTGATACTGGACCAACTGTCTAACCAAGACGTATTGGATTATGCGGGATTGGGCCACGTTTTGGATCAGTTTATTGAGAGTCATCAAGAATTAAGTGACCAGGCGCAAGTTAGCTTCAAATTTGACTACCACCTGCGTCGACAATCTTTACTGTCGGGCAAAACGGGTTGGAAAGCCTACCCTACCCAAATAAAAGCCACTCGCCGCCAAGGCCTTACTGATATTGAATTATCAGTAGAAGTTCCTTATTCATCCACCTGCCCGTGTTCGGCAGCCTTGTCTAGACAACTCATTCAAGAAGCCTTTGCCGACAAATTTGGTAAGCAACAGGTATCTGGCGAAGCAGTACATCAATGGCTAGGCAGTAACGAAGGCATAGTAGCCACGCCTCACAGCCAGCGCAGTATTGCTCAAATCAAAGTGAAGCTAAGTGAACAAGCCGGTGACTTGCCGCTCATTAGCTTAATTGATGCGGTAGAAAACAGCCTAAAAACGCCGGTACAAGCGGCTGTTAAACGTGAAGACGAACAAGAGTTTGCTCGCCTAAATGGGCAAAACTTAATGTTTTGTGAAGATGCGGCTCGCCGCTTACAACACACGCTAAATCAAACTCAAGACATCGCCGATTTTTGGGTACGAGTGAATCACTTAGAAAGCTTACATGCACATGACGCAGTGAGTGTAGTCACTAAAGGCATTTCCCAAGGTTATCTGGCTTACTAAAACAACAAAGGCATTTCTATTTGAAATGCCTTTGTTACTTCACCGACTAAGTGAACGATTAAGTGTTCGGTAAGCTCTCACTACAACTGTCTCCAACGCTACAATACCTTGCCTTACCTTGGTGTTTAGCCCGATACAATTGCAAGTCTGCCACTCTTACTAGCTCGCCATAATCCATACCTTGTTCAGGTATTGCCGTGGCCACCCCTATGCTCACGGTAACAATCTCTTTTGCTTCCGAATACTCATGTGGAATTTTTGCTTCGGCCATATACTTAAGCACATTTTCGGCGATGTTTCTCGCTCCCTCGGCACCGGTGTGTGGCAATAAAATAGCAAACTCTTCGCCGCCGTAGCGCGCCACTAAGTCGGAGCCACGTTTTACCGAGCGACTAATCAGTTTAGCTACTTGGCGCAGCGCTTCATCACCTTGCTGGTGACCATAGTTATCGTTGTATTGTTTAAAGCAATCGATATCAAGTAATAGCAAACTTAACTCAAGGTTCTCGCGTCGATGAGTCAGCCAAAGTTGGCTGAGTTTTTCATCAAAACTTCGGCGGTTAGCCACCTGAGTTAGGCTGTCGATAAAGCTTAATTCTTGCAACTGCATAATCGCATCAGCCAGTTGCTGCTCTGTGGCTTTACGCTCGGTAACATCACGCGTGATGAAGATAATCCCGCGTTCGCCGCTCACATCATCAAAGTAAGGGCCTTTAATCACCTCGTACCAAATTTGATGGCCATCATCTAGATACACCAACTCTTCGTAACGGATTGGTTTGCCATCAGTCAAAATCTGGCTATTTTGGTGTTGATGTTGCTCTAGCTGTTCTTCGCTCAGCACTTCGGTAATGTGTTTACCCAGTAAATCGTCACTGGTGTAGTTAAACATTTTAGCGAACGGTTCATTACCACCAATAAAGTGGCCTTTGTCATCAATAAAGCCGAGTGGATCGGGAGTGGAATTAAATACCGTGCGAATCAGGTTGTTTTGTCGCCCTAATTCCCGCTCTGAACTCACCCGGTTTTGGTTTTCTTGTTCTAACTTACGGTTTAACTCATGCCACTTAGTCACGTCGTAAGAAACGTTCAGCACACCGGTCACTTCGTCTTGTTGATTACGCAGCGGATAAACATGGTTTTGTAATAAAATTTGTCGGCTATCGGGGGCACTAAACCACTCGGTGTGTTGGCATTGTTCTCCAGCGAGTACTTGTCGATCGTAATGCTGAGTACGCTCTAACTCGTTACGGGTTAAAAAATCACTCAAGCGCTTTCCAGCCAGCTCTCCGGGTTTTAAGCCATGAAAGCCCGCCCAAGCTTGGTTACAACCGAGTAAGCGCTCGTTTGCGTCTTTAAAATAAATGAACTCGGGGATAGAGTTAAGCACGTTAGCAAACAGCTTTTGCTCTTGCTCAATTCGGTTTAAGTAGGAATATCCTTGAGCATTTTCGTATGCATTAATAAACCATACTTCGCGACCTTGATGCTGTTGCAGCACAGCATAAAGCAGCAATACTTTAGGCTGGTCGTTTAAGGTAACTAACCAGTTTACCCCTTCAACGTCGCCTTTAGCCTTAAAGGGCCGCATCACACCAAGTAGCTGCTCTAGATGTTCCGGATCGGAAAACTGCCAGTTGTTGCCGTTATTTGAGAGTAACAACAACTCGCAAAAACGCGGATTGGCAAACTTCACTTGTTTGGCATGAAGATCGAGAATTAACTGAGCCGCGGGTGACTTTTCCATGGCAGCGCGCTGGGCAGACACCTTCCTGCGAGACAGTGCCCACATAGCAATAACCACCACCAACAATACGCTAAGTAAGGCGATAGTGGCTTGCATCCAGATTTCTGGATAAAAACTTCCTTGCATTGATTGTCCGTATATTTTGCAACCGCAGCTACTTTACCCGATTATATTACTTAAGAAAATAATCATTTACTAAACAGGTAATTAGCTCACATTCACGAACAAAAATTTACTTAAAGAGAACTGCCTTGCGAACCTTCTGCCGCCAGTTTTTTAGCAATGTCGGTTAGTGCTAACCATTTGTTTTCACACCAACTTGGCGCGAGTAACATGGGTGGACGAGCATGCGCACTGACCCGATGGTAAACCACATCGGTAGGTGTATGGCGAATCAAACGAACGGCTTGCTCAATGTACTCTTGGTGATCCAAGGTCGTTAAACGCCCAGCACGCCACGCTTTCGCCATAGTGCTGCCTTCTACAACATGTAGCGGGTGTAACTTAATACCAGCAATTTGCTCACCCAACACTGCATTCAAGGTCTGCATATAGTGCTCAGGCACTTCGCCCGGCAAACCTAAAATAAGGTGTGCACACACTTTTAAACCATGATGATGAGCGCGCGCTACGGCTTGTTGAAACGCGGCATAATCGTGGCCTCGATTAATTCGCTTTAAGGTCTCATCATGTGCGGTTTGCACACCCAGCTCTAGCCACACTTCTTTACCTTGGGCTTGGTATTCAGCCAACATTTCCAGCACAGCTTCTGGCACACAGTCGGGTCGAGTACCAATGCACAAGCCCACCACTGAGTCGTCAGCCAAAGCCTGTTGATACATGCTTCGCAAATATTCCACTTCTGCATAAGTGCTGGTATAAGCTTGAAAATAAGCCAGATAACGAATGTCTTTATGCTTTAGCTCAGCTTTGCGCGCATCCAGTTGTTCGCCAATTGGCATCATTTGCTGTTCGGGTTTAACAAAAGCATCTACGTTGCAAAACGTACAGCCGCCCTTGCCAATGCTGCCGTCACGATTAGGGCAGGTAAAATCACCATCCACACTTAACTTACGCACCTTGCCACCAAAGCGTTGCTTAAGATGACGCCCTAAAGTGTTTACATATAAATCTAATTGCACAACAACCACTTACTCTAAATCGCTGAAACCAGCCTTAAAAAACCGCCGCCAGTCTACTGTGTGGGCCGCTAAGCTGCGCCGCTTTAGATCAAGAGAGGGTAAGATTTAAGCACTATTTTGCTGCCGCTAAGCTGTTATACTACGCGCCGCCAATTTAGCACTTAGGATTGCCCATGAGCCCCCCATCATCAGTTGAAGAAAACAGCCGCCTCACCACTAAACAGCGTTACCAGCAGTTTATTGAGCAGGCCCGTAAAACCCAGCAAGTTTGGACCTTAAGCGACGAACAAGGTTGCCTAATCATTGAAACCGGTGACGAGAAAGTATTGTTGCTATGGAGCGAACAAGCACTAGCCGAGCACTGGGCCAGCAAAGATCATTCAAGCTTTAACGCCTTAGCGATATCTTTGAGTGACTTAACTGAAAAATGGCTACCAGGTATGGCCAACGACGGTTTTGATTTAGCAATAGCGCCTAGCTTTGCTGGCGAAGGCACCATTGTTGCGCCGCTAGATTTAGCCGATGAGCTTAGCAGTGGAAAAATCCAATAAGCCGAGCATTTAAAAGCGCTTAAGTCTACTAAGCAGTTTTTTTAGCTAGTACTTAGGTGTAGAATCTTCGCCTCAAAATTGTTTACGCCCATTAGGGTACAGAAATACAAACAGGTTAAATTATGACAACAACGGTTAATCCATTAATAGAAGATCTTAAGGCGCGCGGTTTAGTTGCTCAATGCACAGCCGATGAAGAACTGGCCGAACACCTTTCTAGTGGAGCCCGCACCCTGTATTGTGGTTTTGACCCTACAGCCGACAGCCTGCACATTGGTAGCCTAGTCCCTTTGCTTATGCTTAAGCGCTTCCAACTTGCTGGTCACAAACCGCTTGCCTTAGTAGGCGGCGCTACCGGTCTGATTGGCGACCCAAGTTTTAAAGCAGCCGAACGTAAGCTTAATAGTGACGACATTGTGACTAACTGGGTAAGCAAGTTACAAAAGCAAGTTAGCCAGTTTATTGAATTTAGCGAGCAAGCTAACTCAGCGAAAGTGATCAACAATCTAGATTGGATTGGTAAAGTTAACGTTATCGACTTCATGCGTAACGTGGGCAAGCACTTCAGTGTAAATACCATGATCAAAAAAGAATCGGTGAAACAGCGTATCGACCGTGATGAATCGGGTATCTCGTTCACCGAATTTAGCTACATGTTGCTTCAGTCTTACGACTTTGCCGAGCTGAGCGATAAAGAAGCCACTACCTTACAAATTGGCGGTTCTGACCAATGGGGCAACATTACCGGCGGTATCGACCTAGCGCGCCGCATGTACGGCAACAAGGTATATGGTTTAACCATGCCGCTAGTCACTAAAGCTGACGGCACTAAATTTGGTAAAACCGAAACTGGTACTATTTGGTTAGACCCAGCACGCACCTCGCCTTACGCGTTTTACCAATTCTGGATTAACTCTGCTGATGCCGACGTGTATTCATTCTTACGCTACTTCACCTTTATTGATGTTGCTGAGATTGCTGAAATTGAAGCGCGAGATAAAGCCGCTCAAGGTCGTCCAGAAGCACAAGGCATATTGGCGAAAGAAGTGACCCGCATTGTTCACGGCGAAGAAGGTTTAGCCTCTGCAGAGCGCATTACTCAAGCTCTGTTCTCTGGTGACTTAGCCTCTCTTAGCGAATCAGATCTAGAGCAACTGGCTCAAGATGGCCTGCCAAGTACTAAGCTTGAACAAAGCGAAGCTGGTTTAGTAGAGCTACTTACAATGGCTGACTTAGCTAAATCAAACAAAATGGCGCGTGAGTTTATTGGCAACGGCGCGGTATCGGTTAATGGTGAAAAACTCACCGACCCGCAACTTACTTTGCAAGCCAGCGATGCTCTTTACGGTAAATACTCAGTAGTTAAGCGCGGTAAGAAACTATTCGGTTTGGTGATTTGGGCTAACTAAGCCGTTAATCGCTAACTGCTAACTAAAAGGCCAGCTAAGTGCAATAGCTGGCCTTTTTTACATCTCGCGTTTATCAAAAAGCATAACCTTTCAATCTTTTCACAAACCTTCTTCTGTTTCACTACAAAATAGATCAACCAATTGAAATAAATGTTAACCAGTTTGCAGATTAATTGCCAAATAACTGGCAGAATTGGTTTACACATTTTAACTGTATGAGCCAACATGCTTTTTAGAAACACCGCCTTAATTGTCGCCACCAGCTTATTGTTTACTGTTCAAGCCAAAGACTGGGCTGACTACCCAGTGCCAGCCGATCCCGGCTTTGGTAATACTTGGGAGCTAGTTGAAGCCTTCTCTGATGATTTTAACTACCAGGGTAAAAGCCAACAATTTAGCGATAAATGGAATGACCACTATCACAATGCCTGGACCGGCCCTGGTTTAACCGAATGGAGCTCAGCCCATTCTGATATTGTAGATGGAAAACTGGTTATCAAAGCCGCCAGAAAACCCAATTCCGATAAAGTACACTTGGGCGTAGTAACCTCAAAAACGCCTATTATCTATCCTGTTTATATGGAAGCAAAAGTAAAAGTAGCCAACCAAGTATTATCTTCTAACTTTTGGTTACTTAGCCCTGATGACAAACGGGAGCTGGATATTCTGGAGATATACGGTAGCGATCGTGCCAATCATCACAAGCATTCTCGGCATGCAAATACCAACTATCATGTCTTTATTCGCGATGAAGAAAGCAACTTGATCATTAAAGACGTAGGCTCTCAGCAGCATCACTTTCTGCCTACAGAAGCGCCTTACCGCGACAACTTTCATCGTTTTGGCGCCTATTGGATAGATCCTTGGAATGTTGAGTTTTATATCGATGGTCGCTTAGTGCGCCGCCTTACCAAAAGCTCGTTAAAAGATCCCGAAAGCCTCGGTCTAGACCGCGAAATGTTTATGATCATTGATATGGAAGATCATGATTGGCGCTCTAGTGTTGGCCACATTGCTAGCGACGCAGATTTAGCCGATGAGACCAAAAACAAAATGTTAGTGGATTGGGTTCGTGTGTACAGTCCCGTAAAGGCAAAACAAGGCGATCAAGCATTAACGCCAGTCACCTTACCTAGCGAAGCGGCCGGTTTAAGTCTTCGACATAGCACCAAATGTTTTGAGATTAGAAATCCGCGTTCAGAAAAAGGGGGACGCTATCGTCAGAATTATTGCGATCATCGCAGCCAACAACAAAAATTCAACTTTGTTGAGCAAGCAGCAGAAGGCCAGCAAATAAGCATCAAAAATGCAGCCAATAACTACTGTGT
This sequence comes from Agarivorans sp. DSG3-1, assembly GCF_046774965.1. NCBI lineage: Bacteria > Pseudomonadati > Pseudomonadota > Gammaproteobacteria > Alteromonadales > Alteromonadaceae > Agarivorans > Agarivorans sp. DSG3-1. The sequence continues at coordinate 398,014 of NZ_CP177241.1, forward strand.
TGCAGCCCGCGAAGGAAAACAAGACCTGCGTCAGCAAACGTGTGATTCGCAGTCTACAGCTCAGTCTTGGATAGTCACTAACCAAGGGCAACAATGGTTCAGCATTAAAAACCTCGCCACCGGTGAATGTTTAGAGATGGCAAAAGCATCGAAGAAAAACGGTAAGCAACTGTCATTAGGCAGCTGCGACGGTTCAGAACATCAAAGCTTTAAATTTATTCAGTAACTTAGCGGTTGGGCAGATAAACCTGCTCAACCAAAGATCCCTTTTATAGATAGGTCGTTCATGAAGAATTATCAGATGTACATTAACGGGACTTGGCTTGATGCCAATTCTGGCGCGCGTGTTGAGGTGATCAATCCTTCAACTGAAGAAGTGATTGCAACCGTCGCCAATGGCGATGAATCCGATGCAGAACTCGCTATGAATGCAGCGGTGGCAGCGCAAAAGCAATGGCGAAAACTGCCGGCACGTAAACGTGCTGAAAAGCTGTTAGATCTAGTGGCTGAAATAAAAGCCCATCGCGACGAGCTAGCCAAGTTACTAGTAACCGAGCAAGGCAAGCTACTTAAAGTCGCCCGTATGGAAGTAGATGTAACCTGCTCGTTCATCGAATATGCCTGCGAATGGGCGCGCCACATTGAAGGCGACATTGTTGAATCAGATAATCCCGACGAGCATATTTGGATCCACAAGGTTCCGCGTGGAGTGGTGGTAGCCATTACCGCTTGGAATTTCCCGCTAGCCTTGGCCGGGCGGAAAATTGGCCCTGCCTTGGTAGCCGGTAACGCGATTATTGTAAAACCAACCACAGAGACGCCACTGGCCACACTTGAGCTGGCTAAGCTGGCAGACAAAGCCGGATTACCAAAGGGTTTATTAAACGTGGTTACAGGCCCCGGCCGTACCTTAGGGGATGCCTTAGTTCGCCACCCTAATACCAGCATGATTTCAATGACTGGTAGCACCCCTGCTGGCCAAGCCATTGTGCGTGCAGCGTCTGACAACCTCGCTCACGTACAGTTAGAGCTGGGCGGTAAAGCACCATTTATTGTATTGGAAGATGCCAATATTGATGCCGCAGTAGATGCAGCACTAGGCTCAAAATTTGATAACTGTGGCCAAGTGTGTACCTGTAATGAGCGTTTATATGTACACCAAGCCATTTACGATCAGTTCATGGAAAAATTTGTTGCCAAAGTGAAAGCCATAAAAGTTGGCGACCCGATGCATGAAGATAGCGACATGGGTCCTAAAGTCAGCGCTAAAGAGTTGGCCAATATGGAAGCCATGACTGCTAAAGCTTTAGAAGAAGGTGCAACTTTAGCCTGCGGTGGTAAGCGCATAACTGGCCCAGGGTTTGAAAAAGGCTACTGGTTTGAACCCACCGTATTTACCAACGTAACGCAAGATATGAGCTTGGTACACGAGGAAATCTTCGGCCCTATTCTTCCGGTGGTCAAATTTGACGATTTTGATCAAGTTGTTGCTTACGCCAATGATTCTGAATATGGCCTTTCGGCAATGATCTTCACCAACAAAATCAAACTGGTGATGGACTTAGTCAACGATTTGGAATGTGGTGAGATTTACGTAAACCGTGGCCACGGAGAACAACATCAAGGCTTCCACAATGGTTACAAACTAAGTGGTTCTGGTGGCGAAGACGGCAAATATGGCTTCGAGCAATATCTAGAGAAGAAGACCTTCTACGTAGACTTCTCTAAATAAAAATAGCTTTCCTTAGGAAGGCATTAGAGCAGCTCGGGGTGAATTATAACTTAGAGCTGCTCTGTTACCACGAAATAGGGAACACTTTAGCTAAAGGCCATAACGGGCCACCAATAACGCCCCCCAAATAAAGAGGATCAATAATGCTCTATATTGGATTTTTTCTTGGCTTGGTTATGTTGTATCTAGCCTATCTAGAGTTACTTGCCCGATGCAGAGCCAAGCATTAGCCCTCATACTGGGTCATTTTCCTCAAACTGCTTTAGCACCCATTCGCCCTAATTTTATAATATTCGAATGCGTTAGTTTATTAACGTAGAGATTTAAGTGCCTGTTCCAATGATGAAGCAAGGCCAATTTTGACTAAACACTCAATATAATCCTGCCTTTTGTCTTAAAAAAGTCATAAATCTTACCTAAGCTGCTTGCAGTTCACTGCCTATGTCGGTAACTATGGTTGTATAAAACCATTGGTTGGTTTTAACACATTTTAAGGAATGCTATGCAGATTCGTCCGGTACATATCGAGGACGCGGCAGATATTGCGAGACTAGCAAAACAGCTAGGCTACAATCCATCCGCGCAAACTGTATTACCCAATATTCACGGTATTTTGGAAAACTCCACTCATCAAGCTTTTGTTTACTTAAACGAAGAAGAGCAAATTGTTGGCTGGATACATGTATTTATTGCTCTACGTTTAGGCTCTTTACCCTTTGCCGAAATTGGCGGTATGGTGGTTGATCAAGACTCTCAGCAGCAAGGCATTGGCCGCAGACTGGTTAAACAGTGTCGCCATTGGGCTGCCAGTCATGGCGTTGGAGATATTCGAGTACGCTGTGACACCACTCGCGAGCAAGCTAATCAATTTTATCAGCACATTGGCTTTAAACAGCGCAAATCACAACGGGTATTTGTGCGCGATCTCTAGCTGTTCCTTACCCCTGCTTGTGGTAATATTCCGCTGATTTTTCCTTTTGATAAAGAGACGGTTATGACTACAGCAATTATTGGTGCTATGGAACAAGAAGTGGTTGCACTTCGTGAATTGATCGACAATTGTGATACCTATAGTTTTGCTGGTTGTGAGTTCTACAGCGGTGAAATAAACCAGCACCCAGTGGTTGTAACTCGTTCAGGTATTGGCAAAGTAGCTGCCGCCATTGCCACCACTGTATTACTGCAACGCTACCAGCCAACCCAAGTGATTAACACTGGTTCTGCTGGCGGCTTTGACCCCTCATTAAAAGTAGGTGACGTGGTTATTTCAGATGAACTGCGTTACCACGATGTAGACTTAACTGCATTTAGCTATGAAATGGGTCAACTCCCTGCTAACCCAGCAGCCTATAAAGCCGACGCGAAATTAATTGAGGTAGCAGAACAAGCCGCCACTCAGCTTTCTGGTCACCAAATTGTTCGCGGACAAATTTGTACTGGCGATATCTTTATGGCCGACCCAGAGCGTGTAGCCAAAGCTCGTGCAGACTTCCCAAAAATGGCAGCAGTTGAAATGGAAGGCGCTGCAATTGCCCAAGTTTGTCATTTGGCCGATGTTCCCTTTGTGGTGATTCGTTCGCTGTCTGATATTGCAGGTAAAGAATCACCATCATCATTCGATGAGTTTTTAGAAACTGCCGCTAAACACTCAACCGCATTGGTATTAGCCATGTTAGAGAAACTCACTAAATAATGGATGAACACTCCTGGCTGTGGTTAAGCCTAAGTTTACCGTTGTTGGGTATTGCCCTAGAACGTTTATTACCTGGTCGAGGATTTGGCCAGGTAATGTTATTGATTCGCTGGTTTGGCGAACAACTAGCAAATAAAGTCAATCGCAGTACCAACGGCCCCAAACAACAACGCTTAGCAGGTGCTATTGCCTTGCTCACAGTGTTAACTCCTCTTGCCTTAGGCATTGCCTTATTCAATCAACTTAACCCTCTGAGTGCCTTGTTAGACGCACTATTGCTACTGTGTTTATTACAGTGGCAAGCCCCTATGCATAGCTTTCATCGAATTACCTTGCTACTGAATAAGCAACTACATCAGCAAGCCCGTGGCATTTTAAGGCCTTGGGTATTACGCGATTGTGATGGCTTATCGGCAGTAGGTGTGGCTAAGGCCTCGGCAGAAATGTTGCTACTGAGGTTGGCAGCCAATTGGTTTGGCGTGATTTTTTGGTTTATGTTGGGTGGCATTGTGCCAGCCTTAATCTACAGAATAATTAGTGAGTTACACCTAGCCTGGAATCCAAAACTCTCCCAGTATCGCCAATTTGGCAACAGTGCCAGCCGCTTTTATCAGGCACTGAGCTGGCTGCCTTTCCAGTTATTGGCGCTAATTATTTGTTTTTACGGCAAGCTTTCGCGTAACAAAGCAGCCTTAAGCCAAGGTTTTCGCTGGCCTTACAGCGCCAGTGGTAAGTTAATTAGCGTGAGTGCTAGCAGCTTACAAAGTGAATTAGGCGGCCCGCGCCACTATCAGCAGCAAAAAGTAGAACAAGCGCGCTTTGGCCCCGCCAAACAATACCCAGAAGCAGCAGAGCTTGATCGCTTAGCCTTAAAACTCAATATGAGTGCGCTGCTGTTCTTATTGATCTTAAGCCCAATTTACCTTGTTCGTGTTATCTACTTATAAGCGTTTTATTGTCGCAAACTTAGCCCTATTCCTGGCGGCTGTATGCTTGCTTTTTAGTTCCACCTTGCACGCCAAACCACAACGTATTATTGCCTTAGCGCCACATTTAACCGAGCAAGTTTACGCCCTTGGCGCTGGCGATAGGCTGATTGCCACGGTAGATTACGCAGACTACCCGGAAGCCGCTAAAGCCCTGCCACGCATTGGCAATTATCAATACATCAGCTTAGAAAGCATTATTTCATTGAAACCAGATTTAGTGTTGGTGTGGAAACAAGGCAACCAAGAAAGTTTGGCGCAAAAGCTAAGAGCCTTGAACATTGACGTGTTTGTCTCTCAGCCCAAGCAACTGGCTACGCTACCCAAGCAACTCGCCACGTTAGGCGAAATATTGGGCGAACCAGAAACAGGCCAAAGGCTTAGCCACTATGCCGAGCAGCAACTGGAACAACTAGCCCAACAGTACCAATCGCAGCGCCCTGTGAGTGTGTTTTATCAAATGTGGTACCAGCCATTACGGAGTATTTCAGCCAAAAGCTGGATAGACGATGGTATTCGCTTATGCGGCGGGGAAAACATTATGGCCGAAGCCGTTGCCCCTTACCCGCTGCTATCTGAAGAGTGGGTATTAAGTGCAGATCCTGAAGCCATTATTGTTGCCCAGTGGGAATTTACTCATTCGTGGGATAAATGGCCACAATTGCAGGCGGTAAAACATAACAATATTTACCAACTAGATCCCGATAAGGCGCATCGCCTCACTCTTCGCACCTTAGAAAGCGTAAACACACTGTGTAGCATGCTAGATAAAACCCGAAAAAAAACCCACTCAGATAAACCGAGTGGGACGAGAGCATATACGAGTGAAGAAAAATCTTCGTTATAAGTAATGGAATTCTTGTGCCAGCTTTGAGCTAATTTAGCATTCACATAGTCATTCGATAGACACCACCACCCCTAAAGAGGTATTTGGTTATTTATCTTGTTAAACAAGCCACTGTTTAATCATTCACCAACATTTATTCTTTGGTGACTTTTCCTTAATAAAACTGCGGGTTAAGCAACTAAAATCGATATTGCACCAGTACTTATCAAGCTGCGCCAAATTGGCCACCCGCTGCGCTGTATCCCTTATAGCTCACGGCTTGCGATGTAGAATCTGGCATTCTCCTCAGCATCTGGCTACAATCGCCGTAATCACTTGTTTGTATGTTGGAAGTAGATTGCAAAGCTTATTACCCAAACGCCACCGCCGAATCTTAATCATTCTCTTTCTTGTAGTAGTGGCTGCTCTTCTTTTCCCTAGCGAGCAAAGTTCTCCCAGTGCCAGCCAGCGCCAAAGCATAGACTTATCTGCAGCAGCAAGCAGTACGCAAAGCGTTGAACCCTTAACGCCGCAAATTAAAACCAAAGCTGAGCCGTCTATTGAGCAAATCAAGGTAGCTGAGCAACTTAAAGAAGCGGAGCAACAACCTAGTGCTAAATCGCCAGAAGCGGAGTCAGTCGCAAAGACTCCGCAACCTAGCCAAGCTGCAGTCACGGAGCTTGTCAAAAACGAACCAGCCTCTGAGGCACCCCCTGAAACACATACCCTTGCATCAGAACAAAATACACCTTCAACCGCTAAGGCCCTTATCGAGCCAGATTCAAGCGGCGGTGAGGTCGATTTAAATGATGCAGCTGCAGTGCTTGAGCAAATTCAGCAAGGCAACGAATTGCATTTAGGCGTACGTTACCCTTTAGAATTGGCCATTGAGTCTGATCAAACGCCACTAGAACAAGAGCACTTTTATACGCTTAAACGCCAAACGGTTAAATCTGGCGATAGCATGGCGTTAATCTTTTCCCGCGTGGGGTTAAGCGCCCGCACCTTGCACAACATTGATCAACTAGGCGGCGAAGCGCGTAAATTACGTACCGTTCACCCCGGTGATACCCTAGATTTTTACCTCGATGACAACGATCAGCTTATCGAATTGCATTACCCTCAATCAAAATATCAAACTCTGATCATTGAACGTGACTCACAAGACCAATTTAGCGCTCGCATTGATACACAAGAGTTAGAAACTAGAACTAACTTTGCCCGTGGCACCATTAACTCAAGTTTTTGGAATGCCGGTATTAGCGCCGAGCTAAGCCAAGGCCAAATAATGGACTTGGCCGCAGTATTTGGCTGGGACATCGATTTTGCCTTAGACATTCGCAAAAATGACAGCTTTATGGTGTTGTTTGAAGAGCTATACGTAGACGGCCAATACGCCGGCAATGGCGATATCATTGCCGCTGAATTTATCAATCAAGGCGATGTATTTCGAGCTGTTCGTCACGACGATGGCAATTACTACACCCCTGAAGGCCGGCCAATGCGTAAGGCCTTTTTACGCGCTCCAGTTAACTTTAAATACATAAGCTCTAGCTTTAACCCTCGCCGCTTACACCCAGTAACCGGCCGAGTGCGCGCTCATAACGGCATCGATTACGCCGCTAAAGTGGGCACGCCGGTACAAGCCGCTGGCGATGGCCGAGTCACCAAGTCGGGGTACAGCAAATACAACGGTAATTATGTGTTTATTCAGCACAGCAGCGCTTATGTCACCAAGTACTTGCACTTGCATAAACGTTACGTAAAAACCGGCCAGCGAGTAAAACAGGGCAAGAAAATTGGTACTGTAGGAGCAACAGGCCGAGTTACTGGCCCGCACTTACACTATGAGTTCTTGGTACATGGGGTACATAAAAACCCGCGTACGGTTAAGCTTCCTACCTCGACCCCACTTAAAGGAGAGCAAAAGCAACGCTTTATGCCTATTGCTAAAGCCCGTATTGAACAGCTAGATAATACCAAACGGGTATTACTGGCCATGAACTAGGCAAGGCGATGAGTGATATTTATCTAGGTTTAATGTCTGGTACCAGTATGGATGGCGTAGATGCGGTGGTAGTGGATTTTGCCCAATCCCCCCCCAAGCTACTGGCCCACCACCAGCAAGCTATTCCGGCTCAATTACTCAGCCAATTACACGGCTTATGTAGCCCAGCAGAGAACGAATTAGCCAACATGGCATCGGCTAGCGTGGCAGTTGCTGGCTTATTTGCTGATACTGCGAATCAAGCCATTCAGCTTGCTGGCTTAAGTGCCGATAACATCACCGCCATAGGTAGCCACGGCCAAACCATTCGCCACTTCCCTGAGCTAAGTTTTAGTTTGCAGATAGGCAGCCCAAGCCACATTGCGGTGCAAAGCAAAATAGATGTAGTGGCCGATTTTAGAAACAAAGACATGGCCTTAGGCGGCCAAGGTGCGCCCTTGGTACCAGCCTTTCACCAAGCAATGTTTAGTCATCCAAGTGAGCCCCGTTTCATCCTAAACATTGGTGGCATTGCTAACATTACTGCTCTTGTTCCCAAACAAGAGTTACTGGGTTATGACACCGGGCCCGGCAATACCTTGTTGGACCAACACTTTAAGCGCTATCACCCTAGCGGTTTAGATTACGACGACAACGGTGACTGGGGCCGCAGCGGCACGCTGATACCTCGTTTACTAGAGCAGATGCTAAGCGATGATTATTTTAGTTTAAGCGCCCCCAAAAGCACTGGTCGTGAATATTTTCACCTAGCGTGGTTAGATAGCTTTTTAACGCAGCCTGAGTTTTCTATGGCCTCGCCAGAAGACATTCAATGCACCCTGCACCATTTAACCAGCCAAAGTATTGCTCAGCAGTTGTTAAGCTATGAAGAAGGTACGGTTTACTTGTGTGGTGGAGGTGATAACAATGGCTTTTTATTGGCGTTGTTAGCCAAGGCTTTACCCAAACTCACGCTGAGTAGAACCTCAGCGCTGGGCATACCAGAACAAGCCTTAGAGGCCATGGCATTTGCTTGGCTTGCCCGCTGCTTTGTGCAGCGACAAACAGGCAACGCCAGCTCAGTAACTGGCGCTAGTAAACCGGCTATTTTGGGTGGGTTTTATCCCGCTAATTAAGCTTCTTGGCTTAGCTCAGAGACTTTTTCAGTCACGTAAGATCGGTTTCTTACCAATAGCCATAAAGCCCCGCCCGTAAAGCCGATTACACACTGAATAGTGCCTAAGTTTTCAATCAAAGACTCAGGCCGTAACGACACCAATACCATACCCAGCGAACCGCACATCATCGCAAAAAATTGAATAATTGCCACCGCCGAACCGGTATCACTCTCTTGTTGTTCAAGCATTAGATTGGTGCCAGGTACACGCATACCAATTACCCCAACAGTGGCAGGGCCAGCAAGCATAGCAAACAGCCAAGGTGATAAATGCCCCGCGGTAAGCATTAGCACGCCGCATAGTGCCAATAAGCCAAAGCACATCATCACTATCGTTTGAACAGAGATGTGCTTAGATAACTTCATGTATATGCGTGGCCCAAATGAGGCTAACAAAGCATTGAATGCAAAAGCGTAACTAAACTCTTGCTCAGTAAGACCAAAGCCATTGACATAGATATACGACCCCGCAGCTAAAAACGCCATCATTGCCATGGCCGGAATAGAAAATATCCCCAGTAATGAAGTGAATCGAGGGTTTTTCATTACTACCGCTAAGCGCCCCCAAGAACGAACAATAGAACCGGTATAGCGCGTGTCTAGAGTTTCTCGGTAGCCAATGGCAAGTAGCGCAGACAAACCACCAAAAATGGCTAAAGCCACAAACATCATGCGCCAAGAACCAATCTTAAGTAAAAACGCCCCGAGTACCGGCGCTACCATAGGGGCAATGATCACTAAGGACATAATGGTTGCCATTATTCTTTCACGCTCTCTGCCATCGTAAAGATCTTTAACAATGGCGGTAGCCACCACGGTAACCGCGCTGCCACCAAATGCCTGTATTAAGCGAGCACCAATCAGCATTTCAATATTAGGCACAAGGGCACATAAAACACTGGCGGAAATATAGATCCCCATGCCCACAAGCAAGATAGGTTTGCGGCCAAACTTTTCGCTTAACGGCCCCCAAAATAGAAGACCAACGGCATAAGTAACAAAATAAACACTGAGCGTTAAGTTCACCATGGTTTGATTGGTATTAAAAATATCGACCATTTGTGGCAAAGCGGGCAAATAGAGATCGGTGGTTAAGGGCGGAAACGCACTGATCACCACTAAAAATAGCAAGGTGCCCGTTTGCCCTAAAAAGGGTTGTTCTTTTTTCAAGGTACTACTCCAAACTACATTTAGTACAGGGGAGGAAACAATGCACAAGCGTTAACGCGAAGAAGACTTAGTTCATTGATTAAGGCAGTGCTTACTTTAAGTTGTGATTAATCCGATGCAGCAACGAGCAAAACAGCTGAGACTCTTCTTCACTAAAGTCCTCCAGCATGTCATTAACGATCTCCATTTCCACTTTGTCCAAACATGCTAGCAACTGCTGCCCACGTTCAGTTAAGGCCAGCAATACTGCTCGCTTATCGTCTGGATTGCCGTGCTTAGTGATGAGATCTTGTCGCAGTAAACGGGCTACTACCCGCGCTATTTGCGCTTTGTCTTTACTCATCGACACAACTAGCGTTTGCTGAGAGGCGCCTTCGCAGGCTGCAATATCGCTCATTGCCTTGTGTTCTAGGGGAGAAAAGTCCACCTGTTGGCGCTTTACCTCAGCCATCATTTTGGTTCGCGTTTTCAGGCGAATATCTCGCAATGCGTGATTAATAGAACGATGAATCGGCACGATTTCTCCAAACGAGATGAACTGAGTAAAATAGCGAATAAGCGTGTGAGACAGGCTGCGCTGCCAACATAGTTGACTGCGACAACTATGCTGGCACATTTAGTTGTTCTAATCAACTAAATATTAAGAGTAAGTCAATCCAGCTTTTAACCGCACCTTAGTCACTCAATCATAAAGATTTGTTTAAACTGGAAAAATAATCATCCCAAGCTTGATGCTGCCGCCCCGTTGCCGCTAAGAAATGGCTTGGATTATCCGCTTCGCCTTGGCGAATACCGTCATAAATACCTGAAATTACTGTTCCGATAAACTCACCCAGTTCAGCAATTCGCTCTTGTTTATACTCTTCAACCGACATCGGGGTGTAACGCAGCGTGGTGTTGAAAGCGCGATTAAAATACTCCGCTAAGTCGTATTGGCTAAGCGCCTCGCCATGTAAGTTATAGGTATTGCCATTGTGTTTATCATCACTGAGCATACATGCGTAAGCATGGGCTAATTCGGAACGCGTGGTATAGCCGCATTTTCCGTCACCGGCGCAGTTAGCAATAACCCCTAACTTCTTGTAGTTTTCTAGATATTCAATATCAGGTTCAATGTAGATGCCATTTCTACCAATCACCCAGTCTAGGCCACTTTCTCGAACATCTTGCTCGGTTTGGCGATTGCTTTGAATCACCGGTGAAAAAGCCGTTCCCTGTTCTGCGCCTTGTACGCTGGTATACACTATTTTTTTAACACCTGCGCTCTTGGCTGCACGAATAACATTTCGGTGTTGCGCAATGCGCTTGTCTGGCGCGTCCATACCAGATACCAGCAATAGTGCATCAATACCCTGTAAAGACTGCTCTAATTGGCCTTGGTTATTGTAATCACCAGGGCGAACTTCTACGCCCAAAGCGGCGGCTTTTTCTGGGGTACGCGCCAGTGCCACTACGTTTTCTTTCGACAATAAAGCGATAGTCGCTTTAGCGATTGCAGAGCCTAGCTGGCCGTTAGCGGCGGTTATTGCAATTTTCACGGTGTTCGTCCTCATCTCAATATTGTGGTCTTAAGTCATTTAGCAATCTTACAGTGGCTGAGCCTTCTTCTGAGCGCCAAAGCGGTCGGCATTTACGCCTTGTTTCCAATACCCTACTGCCGAAACATTCAATCTATTAAAGCCAATATCTTGCTGCAGAACCGGGCGTAATGTGCGAATACTTCTCGCTTCAAGCCCCAAGAATACCTGGGTATCTAGAGGCATGTTTTTGGCTCGCTCAAAGACTGCTTGCTCTAAAGTGCCAGTTGCTTCATCTTCAACAAACCATTCGGTATGCACCGAGTCGCGGTAATCCATTTCGATAATGTCTGCACGAGTCGGTACGCTAATCACCACGTTTACTTCGGCACTTTTATTAAAGCGTGGCACATAGCCGTTAATCGCATTTAGCGACGTGATGTCGCCCACTAACAAGTAGCTATCATGCTGATATTGAGTCAATTTCATTGGCCCTGGCCCAGCGATACCCAGGCTGTCGCCCACCTTTGCATTTTTGGCCCAGTCAGTCGCTGGCCCACTATGGCGATTAACCACAAAATCCAAGGCGAGCTCTTTGGTTTCAGCACTAAACGAGCGAATAGTATATGAACGCAGTATGGGATCTTTTTGGGTACTTTGTTGCAAAACTACTTTTACATGAGCGCCTTCTTTACCGATAGGAAAGTCACCTAAGCTATCGCCTGTTACCACTATTCGGCGCAGGTGTGGCGAAAGCTCAACAATATTAGAAACATGGGTTAATCGCATCTTTGGCTTCAAAGTGTTTCCTTCATTAGCTTGAATAACATCAATTAAGTTGATAAGGTCTACTATAGTTTAATTAAGTTGACATTGTCAACAAAATATCAAAGTAGGATCTATGGATAACCATTCAATTTCCAATACCATTTTCAGCATTGCACATTCATACCGCTTAACCATGCGTTCGGCACTTAAGGCTAGCGAGTTAGGTTTAAACAGCATGCATGTAAAATGTTTAAGCTATATTCACAACTCAGAAGCCTGCACGGCCAATGACATTGTTCAATTTTTGGGAAGAGACAAAGCGCAGATTGCTCGCCTAGTTAAAGAAATGATTAGCAATAACTGGCTAACAAAAACCGCCAACCCAGAAGATAAAAGAAGCCAGTTTTTATCACTAACTGAGGAAGGCCAAGCGCTAGCCGCGCTTATCGCCGATACACAGAGCAAAGTAAGTATAAAGATGAAGCAGAATTTAAGTGATGAAGAGTTAAAAGAGTTCAGCCGAATAGCTGGGATAATATCGAATAATCTAAAAAGCTAATGGCAAGTAATATAAGGGCTGAGCACAGGTTTTAACTGGCCAACTTCCACCCCAGCCCACGTCAATAATAAGAGCCTAGCTAGCTGTTTTTCTCATAGCTGGAAATGATAGTAGTACTAGCCACAGAGCCTTCAAAGTAGCGCTCTCTTACTTTCAAGTATTCAGGATTAGCAAAGAAGGCTTCCTTCGCTGAACGTTCGGAAAAATAAATAGTAAAAACACGGTTAATATCCCTATTCTCCTCAGGGCGTAATACTTCAGACACCTTAAAGTCGTAACCAAAACCGCCGCCGTAACTTGAGAGAATCGGCTTCATCGCATCACGGTACTGCAGGTACATATCGTCATCTAATACATGTAAACCCACTAACATTTCATATGACATTTGAACTACTCTTTTTGGTTACTGTCGGTAACGATGAATACCTAATCTAAAGGTATTAAGGTGTTTTACTTCAAGGTCGGCTCATCAAATATAATTAAGTCAGGTCCTTCAATTGAAGTAGAAAAATCAGATAAATGCAGATGCTCAAAGCCACTGCCATTTCTGTCCATTTTGTTAGCCGCTTGCTCTAAGAACTTAGCTATTTCTCGTAACTCTTTAGCATTAGTTGATAAAGTAATCTCGGACAATATCAAAGGAGAATTACCTTCAATGCTCTTTGAATAACCATAAACTTTCATTACTTTTACCTGGCTAAATCACTTGTAAACCACAACAAAATAGAAGGGTTCCCCCTTAAGTCTTAGCATAGTAAAACCTAAGAGAGTTGACATTAAAACTAAGCGACAAAGGCTAGGCCATTAACTACGCCCCTAACATCTCTTGTTCTTTGGCTTCTTCAAGCTCTGCGTATTTATCTTTTCGGCTAAACTTAGCGCCTAACATCAATAAACATGGGGTCAGGATTAAAGTCAGCAAAGTAGCAAAACTTAAACCACCCGCTACTGCAGTAGCCAATTGAGACCACCATTGTGAAGAGGGTGCGCCCACTTCAATCGTGCGTTCGAATACATCAATATTCAGCTGCAACACCATGGGCATTAAACCCAAAATAGTGGTGATGGTAGTTAGCATTACTGGGCGTAAACGCTGGGCGCCAGTGCGCATAATTGCTTCTTGCGCCGGTATGCCTTGCCTGCGTAATACGTTGTAGGTATCAATCAATACAATATTGTTGTTCACCACAATCCCTGCCAAAGTAATGACCCCTAGGCCACTCATAATAATGCCGAAGGCTTGCCCTGCCACTAACAGCCCCAGTAATACCCCTATGGTAGAAAACACTACCGCCGACAAGATAAGCAAAGCTTGGTAGAAGCTATTAAACTGGGTAACCAAAATAAGCCCCATAACAAACAGCGCCACCATAAAGGCCTTGCCTAAAAAGTCCATGGTTTCTTGTTCGTCTTCGTTTTGGCCGCGAAGTTTCACCTCAACCAAGGGGTCTAGCTCTAGTTGTTTAAGCTGCTCTTGTAATAGCGGCAACTCTAAACTTAGGTTTTGCCCTGGTGCCATATCGGCACTAACCGTAATCACTTGGCGGCCGTCTACTTTGTTAATCACGTCTTGCTTAGGCTTAGCTTCTAAAGAAACAAAGTTAGTGATAGGCACTAAACCGTATCCCGTTTTAACCCGTAGTTCACTTAAACGGCTAATGCTACGATTTTCTTCTGGAAAACGAACTCGGATTTCTAGCTCATCATCCACATCATCGGGACGATAATCACCGATATTTAAACCATTAGTCACAAACTGTACGGTATTACCCAGCAGCGTTACGTCGGCGCCAAAACGGGCGGCTTTAGCGCGGTCAACTTTAAGCTGCCATTCAATGCCTGGCTTAGTGGTAGAGTCTTCGGCGTTAACAAAGTGCGGATTATCGTCCACCATTGTACGGATCTTTTTCGCCATAGGTTCTAAGCGCTCAGGAAAGCGAGAGCTAAGTTCTAGCTGCACATCTTTACCCGCTGGCGGGCCTGCTTTATCTTTGCGAAACTCAATTTCTAAACCAGCGATGGGCGCTAGGCGCGAACGCATATCTTCAATGATTTCGTTAGCTGGACGACGCTCATTCCAGTCTTTAAGATTTACTCGAATATCGCCTAATTGGTCGCCACCCACTTTGGTGTAGAGGGTGTCGTAATCATCAAGCTCAACGATTCTACGCTCTACTTCTAACATCACTTGTAGCTTTTCATCGGTAGAATAATCGCCATGAGAGCGCACAATTATGTTGTAACCTACGGGCTCTACATCTGGGAAAAACTCTACCCCTTTACCAGCACTGCCGTAGGCCATAATCACTACAACGGCGATAACAATGCCCAAAGCTAATACGCGCAACGGTGCATTTACTGCCTTATGCAATACCCGTAAATAGACACCAGTTAAACCTTGTAGGTCTTTCCATTGTCCTTGGTCAGCTTTAATCAGCGCTTGTTGCTGCTTAGCACTTAGCTTACGCGGGCGACCAAAAATATTGCCTAGCGAAGGTACAAAGATCAACGCCATCACCAGCGAAGCACTTAAGGTGGCAATCAAGGTTAACGGCAAGTACCCCATAAACTGCCCGACCATGCCCGGCCACGCCAGCAACGGTGCAAACGCCGCTAAGGTAGTTGCGGTAGAAGCAATGATTGGCCATGCCATACGTTGTGATGCCAGCGAGTAAGCTTGGTGCCGTGGTACGCCTTCACTCATTTGCCTATCGGCAAACTCGGTGACCACAATGGCACCATCCACCAGCATGCCCACCGCCATAATCAGCGAGAACAAAACGATCATATTAATGGTAAGGCCGCCCAGCGATAACACCAAAATACCGGCTAAGAATGAGCCCGGAATAGCAATGCCGACCAACAAGGATGAGCGCACGCCCATTACCGCGATAATCACCACCACTACCAGTAACACCGCAGACAAAATGTTGTTTTGCAGCTCCGACAACATGGTGCGAATGTCTTTTGATTTGTCGCCAGCGTAATCCACAATCACCGAGTCTGGCCAAAACTTACGTTCGTCGGCTATCAGCTGTTTAACCTGCTCAATGGTTTCAATCAGGTTTTCGCCGGGGCGTTTACTCACTTCTAAAGAAATAGTGGGTTTGCCGTTTACTCGAGCGTAGGTGCTAGCGTCTTTAAAGGTGCGGCGTGCAGATGCTACATCTCCAAAGGTAACAATGCGGTCACCGTCCACTTTAATCGGTAACTCAATAACGTCTTTAACGTTTTCAAATACTGCTGGTACTTTTACTGCAAAGCGGCCGTTACCAGTATCTAAGGTGCCTGCGGTAACTAAGCGGTTATTACGGCTAACTAAGTTGTAAATGTCGGCTTGGTCGAGCCCATAAGATTCCATCAGCAGCGGGTTAACAATAATCTCTAAGAAGTCTTCACGGTCACCACCAATGTTTACTTCTAATACCTGCTTCATGGTTTCCATTTGGTCTTGCAGGTCACGTGCAATGGTTAGCAACGCACGTTGTGGCAAGTCACCAGACAGCAATACAGTAATAGCTGGTTGCTCGGTGGCCAAGGTCACTTGATGCACCTCAGGTTCGTCGCCGCCAGCTGGTAATTTAGGTTTAGCTTGGTCTACTTTAGCGCGTACATCGGACAAGGCTTGGTCGATGTCTACTCCAACTATAAACTCTAATACCACCGAGCCATGGCCCTCGCTCGCGGTGGCGGTCATTTCCTTAATGCCCTCTAAACCTTGCAGCTCTTGCTCCATAGGGCGAAGCAGCAAGCGTTCGGCGTCTTGCGGCGAAATACCGTCGTGCGGAATAGACACATAAATCACCGGGATCTCTACATCGGGATCCGATTCTTTAGGGATATTGTTATAGGTAATGATGCCGGCGATAAACAAGAACACCAACAGCGACAGCACCGTGCGGGTGCGCGACAAAACCGCTTCAATAAAGGCGTGCATTATTCAAGCCTCTCTTGGGCGAGTAGCTCCGCTTTGGTAACCGGTTCAACCTTGTCACCTTCACGTACAAAGCCTTGGCCCAGTACAATTACATCATTATCGCCAGTAAAGCCTGATAACCAAGCACCATCTGGATCTGAGCGTACTAAATCCGCCGGGATAAACTGCACCACGTCGTCCACTACCGTTTTAACGCCTAGGTTACCTTGCTCATCTAAGGCCAATACCGCAGGGCTAACTTTAATGGCAGCCACTTCTTCTAAGGGAATGCGCACACTGGCACTAACGCCGGCCATCAGTTTTTGGTCTTGGTTTTCTAGCAGTACTTCTACTTTAAAAGTGCGGGTATTGGCATCAGACAAGGTGGCGATGAAATCGATAGTGCCTTCTACTTCTTGGCCAGTAACCAAGGTCACGTAGGCTTTTTTATCTAACTTTAACTGGGAGATATCGCGCTCAGATACGTCGGTGCGTACCAATAACTGTTGGGTATCGGCTAACCGAAGAATCGGGTCACCAATGCCTAGGTAAGCACCCGCTTCTACAATGTTCTCTTCAAAAATACCTGTGTAAGGCGATAGCACTAAGGTGTTATCAATCGCCAAATTAAGGGTTTTTACCATTGATTCAGCTTCAACTAAGGATGCTTTGGCTTCGGCCAAACGCGCTTTACCTTGGAATCCTTGCTTGCTTAAAGCTTTTACACCAGCATATTCAATGGTGCGCTGCTCAAGTAATGCTTCGGCGCGTAATAGCTGCGAGCGACGGTCTTGAATATCTAAACGGGCTAAGGCTTGGCCTTTTTTGATAGGGCGCCCTTCGGCAACCAAAAATTCCACTAGTCGGCCAGAAACTTCAGCAGAAATAACACTTTGACGACGCGCTTCGGTTTGACCGTATAAATGCAAGCTACGTTCGATGGGCTCAGCAGTAAAAGTTTTAACTTGTACTCGAGTAAGTTGATGCTCGGTTTTAGTCGAATCTAGCGGTGCTTTTTCTGCAGAGCTAAGTTGTCCAGAGAGCATCCATAAGACAACTGCGATAACAATAATGATAGAAAAAATATATGGGCGAGCAGCAAAAAATTGTTTTACGGCAGACACAATCAAACACTCCCTGTTGACGATTCAATGGTAAGAGAATCAGTATACTAGGTAGAGCCTTTGATCTATATGCTTTCAAGAATACTACTGACAAATTTGCTACAAAGCCTGTGCTAAGACTAAGAAACAACAAAGCCACCTTGCGGTGGCTTACAAAACAATACAAACATTAGCTATTATTAAAATCTAAATACTAAAAGAAGACCCACAGCCACAGGTTGTATTCGCATTAGGGTTGTTCACTAAGAAACGTGAACCCTCTAAGCCTGAGGTAAAATCAACAATGCCGCCAACCAAGTATTGTAGGCTCATTGAGTCAACAACCATTGATACGCCCTGCTTCTCTACTAAGGTGTCGCCTTCATTCACTTTTTCATCGAAAGTAAATCCGTAAGAGAACCCAGAGCAACCACCGCCGGTGACATAGACACGCAACATTAGTGCTGGATTTTCTTCTTCAGCAACCAACTCTTTTACACGTGATGCAGCGGCATCGGTAAATTGAATCGGAAATGCGGCTTGTTCAGTTACAGCTTGCTCTGACACTATCAATTCCTTAAATATGTTAACTGGCGCAGATTATCTAATACCTGAGTAATTTGTTCAAGTATTATCCTAGTTCGGCCAGTTTTGCTGATGAACGATTTCGGCCTTCTTGTTCCACTTATTGCCTTTCACTTTTGCCGTAAGCTCTATGCGCTCCGGCTTAAACCCATCCGGCAACTTTAAGTCGGCATTTACTTCTTGAAAATAATGAAACTTAAAGCTAAGTGCAGCGGATTCTTGCTGCAGTTCGCTTAGTGAGTATTGAGCAGGCTGCAGGTCTTGGCTTCCGATAACCAGTAATTCTAAATCGCCTTTTAGCCAACGTTTATTGCGCGCAACCTGCATCAGCAATACTTGCATACGATAATAACCAGGGCTGAGCATTGGCTCGATATGTAACTGCTCTATCTTCATGCCGCCAGCTTGTTGCTCGGGCGCCATAATGGTTCGGTATACCAGTAACTCTTCGGTGATGCTTACATTTTGCTGGGTTAGCTCATCAATATTGCGTTTAAGCTGAGCCACTTCGGCTAAGCCAGTATCTTGCTCTAGCTGCACCATGGATAAACGCTGTTGTAAAACCGATTGGCTATCAAGGGCATTACTTAAACGCAGTTGCAATTGGCTAATCATTTGGTCTTTTTCTTCAACCACCACCGATAAACCATAAACACTTGTTAAAGCTAACGCGCCAATTAAACTCACCACTAACAACTTCGGCTTTGCCACTTTCTACCCACTTACCCTGAAAAAACGACAGTTTACCCAGATTTATCTCCGGCAACAAACCAGAGATGTAGCCCCCGTAGATAGTTTGCTATAGTGAGCCCAATTTAGCGCCCAAGCGGCCAGTATTTTTGATATTAAAGGATGCTTTATGTCTCGCTCAGAACAACTCTTTAGCCAAGCCCAGCAAACCATACCTGGTGGTGTTAACTCTCCAGTGCGTGCCTTTAATGGCGTGGGCGGTACGCCAGTGTTTATTGAACGAGCCGACGGCGCCCGCATTTATGATGCTGACGGCAATAGCTACATTGATTATGTTGGGTCGTGGGGGCCAATGATTTTAGGCCACAACCACCCCGCTATTCGCCAAGCAGTGATTGACGCAGCCGCCAAAGGTTTAAGTTTTGGTGCGCCTACTGCCACTGAAATAGACATGGCAAACCTAGTATGTGAATTAGTGCCGTCTATGGATCAAGTACGCATGGTGAGTTCTGGTACTGAAGCGACCATGAGCGCGATTCGCTTGGCTCGCGGTTATACTAACCGTGACAAAATATTAAAGTTTGAAGGTTGCTACCACGGCCATGCCGACTCGTTATTAGTAAAAGCAGGCTCTGGCGCATTAACCCTTGGCCAGCCAAGTTCGCCGGGCATTCCTGCAGACTTTGCCCAACACACTCTTACTGCGACATACAACGATTTAGCCTCTGTAGAAGCACTGTTTGCCGAATATCCTGAAGACATCGCCTGTATTATTGTTGAGCCAGTGGCCGGCAACATGAACTGTATTCCCCCAGTGAAGGGCTTTTTAGAAGGCTTGCGTGCGATTTGTGATAAATACCAAGCGGTATTCATTATTGATGAAGTGATGACAGGTTTTCGCGTATCGCTAGGTGGAGCTCAAGCACATTACGGCGTTAAACCTGATCTAACCTGCTTAGGTAAAGTCATTGGCGGCGGCATGCCGGTAGGCGCATTTGGTGGTAGCAAAGAAATTATGGATAAACTGGCGCCTATTGGCCCAGTTTACCAAGCAGGCACGCTATCGGGTAACCCTATCGCGATGGCTGCTGGCTTAGCAGCGCTAACTGCACTTAAAGATCCAACGGTTCACCAGCACTTAAATGCAATGACCGAACGCTTAGCCAAAGGCCTGAAAGAAGCAGCTGATCGCCAAGCGATTCCACTGACCGTAAATCAGGTAGGCGCAATGTTAGGTTTCTTCTTCACCGAAGAAACAAGTGTGACTAACTTCGCCCAAGCTTGTGCTTGTGATGCAGAACGCTTTAAAAAGTTTTTCCACTTGATGTTAGAAGAAGGTATTTACTTAGCGCCTTCAGCTTTTGAGGCGTCATTTACTTCGTATGCGCATACCGAAGCTGATATCGACGCCACCATTGCGGCAGCAGAGCGCTGTTTTGCTCAACTAAAATAAGCTTATTAAACCGCGCTCGCTAAGGGCGCGGTTTAACGTAACCACTCTATTTTCACCACTTGACCAGTTTTTAAATACACAACATATTTCTTGCCGTTAATCTTATACAATACGCCTTCAAGTTTATTGAAGTTATCGCCGCTCACTACTTCTTCATATTCTGGTTTGCCACAAGCGCTTATCAATTCAAGCTTATCGGTGCCTGATCGGATCCACGTGCCATTGCAATTCACATTAGACACTTCTGTTCCATTACCCGCATGAACAATATTCGCCAACAATAAGCTACAAACGATAAACAGTATGCGCATCAATAACCCTTAATATTAAATTTATTACTTAATAAGAATTATAGACAGAAAAAGAGACGCTTAGCGAAGCAACTTTTTAGTGGAAGGGCGAGTCCACAAAAACACCATTACTGCTAGCAGGCAGACACCAGCAACAATTCTTCCAATCCAAGGCACATTCATCCACAGCATTAATCCAGCAGAGATGGTGACCATTAGCGTAGCGCTTAATTTAGCTTTGAGGCTAACCACACCATGTTGGTGCCAATCATTAATTAAGGGGCCAAAGGTAGGGTGCTGTTGTAACCAGGCTTCGAAACGCGGTGAGCTTTTCGAAAACAAGGCTACCGCCAACAAAATAAATGGCGTAGTGGGTAACAAAGGTAGAAAAATACCTAGTGTTCCTAATAATACTGATAGCCAAGCGACCAGCATATAAAACAGTTTTAGCATGTAATGCAGCCCAAACAAAAGCAGAATGGCTATCTTACTCTTTCAGAACTCGATAAATAACTAATAGTTATGACTTGTGGCAAAACACAATTAGACATCTAGATGGCCAAATATCATTCTACCTCTGCCGCCGATTTAATCAACAACTTGCGGGCGGCTAACAAATACCGCTAAAGCGCCTCTAGGCGCGAACTAATATTTAGGAGTTCGTTATGTTTGAAGCATTTCAAAAAGAAACCACTATTCACCCCACAAAGACTCAAGCAACTAGCAAAGGTTTGCCAACCATTGCCTTAAGCAATACTCAATTACACACTCAAGACTCAGAGTTATTAGCTTTGCTCAACGACTACTTTGAGCAACCTAGCTTTAGTGATCGTTGCCGACCAACAGCTTAGCCTAGCCAACCAGCAGATCAAAAAAGGCGATGTGAATTCACATCGCCTTTTTTGAAATCTGTTCACCTAACAAAACGGCGACTGTACTTCACCACGTAATGCTTCACGCTGACAAGTATGACGGTCAACACCGCTAGTACCTATTTGCAGACTACCCTGAGCACTATTGGCTGGAGTAAAAGAGGCTTGGCTAGCAGCACTAAACATTAAGGCTGAACCAAACACAACGCTGAGTAAACTGGTGGTTAAGGCTTTCATCATCATTCTCCTAATACTTTATCTGCTTAACAAAACGGCGACTGTACTTCGCCACGAATTGCTTCGCGCTGACAGGTATGACGGTCAACACCGCTAGTACCTATTTGCAGACTGCCCTGAGCACTATTGGCTGGAGTAAAAGAGGCTTGGCTAGCAGCGCTAAACATTAAGGCTGAACCAAACACAACACTGAGTAAACTGGTGGTTAAGGCTTTCATCATCATTCTCCTAATACTTTATCTGCTTAACAAAACGGCGACTGTACTTCGCCACGTAATGCTTCACGCTGACAGGTATGACGGTCAACACCGCTAGTACCTATTTGCAGACTGCCCTGAGCACTATTGGCTGGAGTAAAAGAGGCTTGGCTAGCAGCGCTAAACATTAAAGCTGAACCAAACACAACACTGAGTAAACTGGTAGTTAAGGCTTTCATCATCATTCTCCTAATACTTTATCTGCTTAACAAAACGGCGACTGTACTTCGCCACGAATTGCTTCGCGCTGACAGGTATGACGGTCGACTCCACTGGTTCCTATTTGCATGCTTCCTTGCGCCCCACTTAAAGGGCCAACCGCCGCCTGACTAGCAGCGCTAAACATTATGCTTCGCGCTGACAGGTATGACGGTCAACACCGCTAGTACCTATTTGCAGACTGCCCTGAGCACTATTGGCTGGAGTAAAAGAGGCTTGGCTAGCAGCGCTAAACATTAAGGCTGAACCAAACACAACACTGAGTAAACTGGTGGTTAAGGCTTTCATCATCATTCTCCTAATACTTTATCTGCTTAACAAAACGGCGACTGTACTTCGCCACGTAATGCTTCACGCTGACAGGTATGACGGTCAACACCGCTAGTACCTATTTGCAGACTGCCCTGAGCACTATTGGCTGGAGTAAAAGAGGCTTGGCTAGCAGCGCTAAACATTAAAGCTGAACCAAACACAACACTGAGTAAACTGGTAGTTAAGGCTTTCATCATCATTCTCCTAATACTTTATCTGCTTAACAAAACGGCGACTGTACTTCGCCACGAATTGCTTCGCGCTGACAGGTATGACGGTCGACTCCACTGGTTCCTATTTGCATGCTTCCTTGCGCCCCACTTAAAGGGCCAACCGCCGCCTGACTAGCAGCGCTAAACATTAAAAAAGATCCAAACACTACACTTAACACTGTTGAAATAACGGCTTTCATAATAATTCTCCTGGTAATGATCCAAGACTGCGCAGCCATGTTCAAGAAGACCCAGTGGTCTACTGGCTTATTTCACAAAAATGAGAAAAAAATGAGGAGAAAGTGACGTAAATAGGAAAAATACTAGATTTATCTGAAACTTAACTTCGCTAAAAAAGTGTGATTTAGTTAACAATAAACTAGCAATAGGGGGGGGTTAAAGCGCTCATCGGAAATAAGCGCTTTATTAGAATAGTGGATGAATACCAACTACTCGACTACTTAGCATTGTTACGGGTTTGCTTATCACTAGACTTACTTGGACAAAAACTCGCACCTGAAGCACCTCTAAAACTTGAAACAGCCATAATATTTACCTCTACTACTTGGATTATGAAAGCGTGATTACCTACTTAACCACACAAAGTATAAGGAGCAATAACAAGGCCAGCTTTTCTTAAAAACCAATTTAGAGTAAAAATTCCACAAGCAAGTAGTTGAAAAGCATACCAATAGAATAATTGACTAGCTTTGCTGGGCATTTCACAAATAATCTAAAACAAGCGCGAGGAGAGGTGGTTTAGCGTATTGCAAATGCTCACAAAAAAGGCGCATCAATGCGCCAATTTGCAACAAAGCCTACATTACTTAGATTGGCTGTAGCGTTGATGTAGCGCCTGATACAAATCATCTTGGAAGCTCAAGCTAGTAGCATCCAAATCCAGCATCAACTCCACTAGGTGTTCGTTATCTTCTCGACCGCCCCACACTTTTCGATAAGTGCCTTGTTTATAGCCGTTGTCTTGGCGGAAAAAGTTAAGCACATTTTTGCTCACATATTGCTGGTAAAGATCCACCCAAGTCATTTGGCAATCCGCTAACAAGGCTGAGAACAGACCAATACTGGTACGTTTGGCCGCCGCTAAGCCAATGAGTAACTCTAGTTTTTCTAACAAATTAAGTTCAGAGAACTGCCAAGTATTACCATCAAACTCTAGCGATGTTTCGTCGATATGGGCAAAAACATGGGCCTGAGCGGGTGCATGCTCCCCATTTGCTTGTAGTAAAAGCTCTGACAATACAAAGTGCCAAATATCTACTAGCTCCATTTGCAGCTGCTCTAAGTCGCAGTCTTGTTTTTTCCACCATTTCCAGCCGTGATGCTCAATGGCTTCCGCGCCTTCAATAACAACCGCACGTAAAAACGGTGAACGCGTAGCCAGCCAATCTGGATTCACTTTAGCGTTCATGTTGTCTTGCAGTTGCAGCATTATTTTCGCTTGGTTTGCTTGTAACATTACGAGTCCTTAATCGATTAATTCGGCTTAGTTAAATATACTTTGTAGCCAGGTTTTAGCCTTGGTCGCAGTGTGTTGTACACAGCCTTCGGCCAGCTCTGCTTGGCTACTTGGTGCAGGCAACAATTGGGTTTCACCACAGCCAGCCGATGTAGGATGGCCATTACTTTTAGCAAAGTGAACCCAAGATAGTTGATCCGGTTGCATCGCTCTTAGCGATTGCGGGTAAGAAGTTTTTAAGTAAGCAGCATACACTGGCAGCGCAGCTGACGATCCGGTGACAGCAGCAGGTTTATTATCATCTCGGCCCACCCATACGGTGACAATTTCTCGCTGATCGATGCCCACATACCAACTGTCTCTTAAATCGTTGGTCGTGCCCGTTTTACCGGCTAAATCAACTTTAGGAATACGCCATTTCAGTGAACGAGCAGTACCACTGCGCGTGACTTGGCTCATTCCATATAAAGTGAGGAAATTACTCATTTCCGACCATCGGCGTTCAACTTTGCTATCGGCGCGATACAATACATTGCCGTGACCATCATTTACTTGATGCACCGCGTACAATGGGCGATATTCACCATCGCCTCCTAGAGTTTGGTATAACTGCGCCATTTGAAAGGGCGACAAACTCAAACTACCCAACAATAACGAAGGGTAAGCGCGAGTATTTTCCTGCAAGCCCGCTAATTTAAGCGTATCCACGACTGAATCGACCCCAACTTCTAGACCTAAACGAACCGTAGGCACGTTTAACGACTCGGCTAGAGCACGCACTAACATTACTGGCTCACTAAAGGTTTTATCGTAGTTGTTGGGCTGCCAATGGGTACCGTCATCTAAAGGAACAGAGAGCGGGCTATTATCCAGTAACTCGCCTAACTGATGGCCTTGCTCTAGGGCAGTAAGATACACAAACGGTTTAACCAGCGAACCAATTTGACGACGCGCGTCTAGCGCGCGGTTAAATCCATGATTATTTTTTTCGCGGCCACCAATTAAGGCACGAATAGCTCCACTATGGCGCTCACTAATCACCATCGCTGTTTGTAGCTGCTTTTTATTGCCTTTGTCGAGTTGCTCTAATACCGACTGCGCTGCAGTTTGAGCGTGGCGCTGTGACAAAGGATCCAGCGTGGTGAATACTTTCACCCCGTTGTGGCTGCTCCAGTCGTTAGCATATTGCTTTAATTCGCGGCGCACTAAAGAGACAAAGCCCGGCGTTTTTTGATAACCCATGCTGCCACGTTTGCTCAAGCCTAAAGGCTGTTTAACCGCCAGCTTGTAGCGCTCTGCCGATATCTCGCCTTCTTCAGCCAAGATACGTAATACAATATCACGACGATTTAATGCACGCTCTTCACGGCGCCACGGGTCGTAATAAGACGGCCCCTTGATAATTGCCACCAACAACGCCACTTGCTCGACCGATAAATCAGTGACGGGGCGTCCGAAATAAAAGTAACTGGCCAAGCCGATACCGTGTACCGCATTGCTGCCATTTTGGCCCAGATACACTTCGTTAAAGTAACTCTCCAATATCTCATCTTTGCTGTAACGAAAATCAATCAGCAGAGCCATGTATGCCTCTTGAAGTTTTCGCCACAGAGTACGGTCACGGGTTAAAAAGAAGTTTTTTGCTAATTGCTGGGTAATGGTACTTCCCCCCTGCACCGTTCGCCCAGCCCGTAAATTAACCACTAAGGCTCGAGCAATTGCCATAGGTGACACACCATCATGCTGATAAAACTGACGGTCTTCGGTGAGAATAAGTGCGAGCTTTAGCGATTCTGGAATCTCATTAAGCGGCACAAATAGGCGGTCTTCTTGCTCGGTTACATTTAAGCGTTCTAGCAATACTGGATCGAGTCGGGTTTGGGCTATCTCTTCTCCGCTATCGCGATGCTGAATTTTAGCTAAACGTGATGGGCTAAAGGTGAGTAACATCGGCAATTCTGGTTCGACGCCATCGGCAAATTCAAACTGCCTGCGTACCACTTCAATTTTGGTTTCAGATACCGCATATTCACCACCACGTTTGGCCCGTTTTACTTTGCGGTAATTAAGTAAGGCTAATTCATCTTGTAGCTCTTTTCGGCTTAAGCGAAGCCCTGGATAGAGTTGAAGCTCTCGGCCATAAACCGCAGCAGGTAACTGCCACTTGTCTCCGGCAAAACGCTGTTGAATCTGTCTATCTAATACAATTCCCCATGCCACTAACACCACAATACCAACTACAGCCAGTTTCCAGCCGATTCGCCATAAACGTTTACCGAGAGAGACTTTTTTGGTGGTTTTTTTAGCACTGCGTGGCTTGGTGGTTTTCTTGGCTGGAGATCGCTTGGCTTTACTGGCGGGCTTTTTAGCAGTCGTTTTTTTAGGACTTGGCTTTTTAGCCGAAGAATTGGGCTGTTTTGGACTCATACTGCCTTACTGCTTAATCAAACGTTAGTTATTAGCCAGCCAAAAATGTAGCGAGAAAGGGCCAGCGAAGAGAGCCATAAGGATACTCTCCCTTGCTACGTTTTATAAGCATAAATTAGTATTAGCCCTACTCGCCCCTCTAACAGTAAATAAAACGGGTAAATGCTATACGGTTTACTCGAACAACCCCGTTACAGACCAACTTAATTTGCCTGTAAGCTAGGCGGTAGGGTTTGCCAAAGGCCTTCATTCATGGTTTTATGGTAAGCGTAGTCGTACACGGCGTTCATATATTCTTTAGTAAAAGCCTCGTCTTTAATTAACTCAAAATCATCATCAATATATGCCAATTTAAAACGCATATTATGACGCTGGGAAAAGTGATAAATATGCTCTACATCTCCAATGCCTTGATTACGAATCATGGTTGATAATGAACGCAAGCTAATGTCGGTAAGGTTGTTCTCTACTACCTGATAAAAAGGCTTTAATACGCCATTACGAATCACATAAACATGTTGCGGTAACCCATTAACATAGTCGCTATGGTAGGCCCATTGTGGCGCTAAAAATACTTGGCGAGAAACACCACCATCTACATGTAGTTCTTCAAAACGCTGATGGCCATCATCAATCACTATGCTTTTAGCGGGGAATGCACCGGGCACAGAACTGCTAGCAATAATAATGTTTTGAATCAGCTCTACGGCTTGATCGCTACCCTCTTGGGCAATTTTTCCTACATCCCACATCGATAACTTTTCATTATCAAGGTTCGTAGTACCAATAATCAGCAGCCGGCCCTCGCTGCGTTGTTTGGCTAATTGGCTAACAATATCAGCATCAATGTAACTACGAACCTGCCGTTCAAACCCGTTAGTGTCTAAAACCGCTTCTCCGCCCAACAAGCTCCAGTAACTGTTCACTTCAAACAGGCTGCTTAAGCTCGTTTGGGTATAGTATTTTTTTAGTATATGGTCGTAGTCGCTGCCGAGGTAAGCGAATATAGATACAATTGCGCCAGTAGACACACCGGTCACTAAATCAAACTCAGGGCGGTTTCCTTTCGCTGTCCACGCATTCAATACTCCAGCAGAAAATGCACCATTAATCCCACCACCCGATAACGCTAGGTGATACACCTGATCTTGATCTTGCGCTCTGCTTTTTTTTCGACTGCGTAAGATATGCTGGTACTCGGTCTCTAAATCGTGGCCTGTGATTTCTTTACTTTCGCCGTCCCAATAACGAATGCCTGAGGTTGCTAGAGGTGACATTAATTCTGAATGCTGAGAGGCATTTCTTGGCGGCGCGCTGCAAGCAACCAATAACAGCAAACTAAACAAGCACAGGGGTTTGAGGGTCACAAATTTACACAGCTGGCTAGCCATGAGGGCGTACTCCAATTCAATTGATGTAAGAATAAATGGTAAAAAGAGGGGGAACAGACATTGTAAAGACGACGTTGATTAAAACACTAGGCTGGCATCCGTGCTCAGCCAATAGTAGAAAACCGTTTAGAAATGGTAATCAACTGACAGCATAACTTGCTGGGTATCATTTAAACTAAAGTTCGCTTCTTCGTAGTCTTGCTCTAAATAGCGATAGCTTAGTTCAGCACTCCAATTGCTATTAATGTTGTAGATTGCGCCCACTTGGCCACCCCAAACAAACTCAGTAGAGCTTTGATCGTTAATTTCGCTATCAGCTGCGCCCATTGAAGCACCAGCAAATAAACTGAATTGCTCGTTTAATGGGTACAAATAGTCGTAAGAAGCGAGGAAAGTATTTTGGCTAAGTTCATCCATATAGGCGTAAGTGCCCATTACTCGATGATTGTCATTAATAATAGCACCACCACGTAACTGATAGGTTGCGCCGTCATCTTCGCCGTTATACATACCCTTTACATTATCAGCCTGATAACCCACACCCGCGCCAGCGAACCAATCTAGATCAGCTGCGATAACGCCGGTAGACAGTGAAGAAACAATCAGTGCGCCTAATAAAGTTTTTTTATTCATAATGCTAGCTCTCACAATTTATAATAAATCATGACCAGTCACTCTATAGAAGGAGTCACTCGTCAGCATCTCTCTCAATAATTAAGTTGAGATAATGCGCCCAGTAACAAGGCTTAACTCGTTACAGCCCGAGCATGATATCCAGATAAATTGTTCGGATATACCATCCGCAGCATCACATACTGTCACGTATACCATGACAGTATAAATATTTGAAATGAGTTGAAGTTAATGAAGAGTACGCTATAAATGCCTATTTAGAGGCAGCTTATGTTTTAGAGTAGTTAAGCTGTCGCTTTGTTTTATGGGTTGCTTGGGCATTCACCGGATCATCAGGCCAAGGGTGCTTGGGATAACGCCCTTTCATTTCTTTTTTTACCTCAACATAAGCGGATTGCCAAAAGCTGGCTAAATCTTGCGTCAGCTGCAGCGGTTTTCCACCCGGTGATAACAGCTCTAGAGTAATCGCTATTTTGTTCCCCAATTGCGGGGACTGTGGCTGCCCAAACATCTCTTGCAGCTTAATTGCCACTACCGGAGCTTGACCTAACTGATAACGAATAGCCGCTCGATTACCCGAGGGTGCCAAATAATGACTCGGTACCAGCTGTTCAATTTGTTGTTGTTGCTGCCAATCTAAGCGAGATTTTAAAGCCGCTAACCAGTCTATGCTTTTTAACTGCTGCCAACTGCGGCACGATTGTAAATGCATATTTAGCCATTGCTCAGCACTATCCACTAAGGCTTGGTCACTAAAGTCTAGGAGTTTTAGATCGCTAAACCACTGCTCTGCGCAACGCACCTTTTCTAACCACGCTTGGGCCCTGTCGCCAAGGGGTAACCAACTAAAGCCTTTACGATTAATTTGCTCAAGCCAAGCTTCTATCACTAGCTCTGGCTCTAGCTGATTGGCGGGTTGAGAAGACAGCACTAAGCTGCCCAACCTTTGCTGTTGCTCGGCCACTACCCGCTTGGCAGACTCAGACCACAAACAATGCAGTTGTTGGCTAAAACGCTCAGGCTGAAATTGGCGTAAACGCTCAATGTCTAGCTCGCAAGCTAAAGCCACACGACCTTGATTTCGCCCTTCTGGCCAATATAAATCGACCACCACCATGGCTGAATACTTCGCTAACGCTTGCTGGTCTTGCTGTAACTCCAAACCAAATCCAGCACTGGCAGTGTAGCTGTTAGCCTGGCGTTTTAAGGCAATCCTATCGGGGAATGCTTGTGCGAGTAATAATCCATCCCAATAAGGGTCAACAGCTGCTTGTGAATGAATCTTAAGTCGCTGACTTAAGCTTGTTAGCTGTTGTTTGTATTGCTGTTTAGCCGCACCTTGTATCTGCAAAATGGCTTGATTTGGCTCCACACCATTTAGCGGGGCATTAATATCTAATAATGCAGCTAATTCACAGGCTCGCCATAACAAGCCTTTCTGAGACAAATTGTTCTGCCATTGCTGAGCTTGATCTAACATCGCCACGCTGCGGGGCCCTAGGCCACTACTAGCTAAACCTTCTGCTCTAGCGGTTAAGCGGCCACCTTCTAGCAGCGCAAGTTGGCTTAACAGCTGCTCAGCTTGCGCCAAGTGCGCTGCTGGCGGCTGTTCTAGCCACTGCAATTCATTGGCGCTAGCGCCCCATTGCTGTAATTCAACCACTAAACGGCTTAACTCACTGCGACAAATTTCCGGGCTATTAGCAAACGGTCGATGGTTAAGTTGCTCTTCACTAAATAAGCGATAACAGTGGCCCGCTTGCAGTCGGCCAGCACGACCAGCGCGTTGAATTGCCGAGGCCTTACAAATCATTTTGGTTTGTAACCGAGTGGTACCACTGGTGGCATGGTAGCTGGCTTGGCGTTCTAGGCCGCTATCTACCACACAACTAATGCCGTCAATGGTCAAACTGGTTTCAGCAATATTGGTGGCTAGTACCACTTTACGTTTACCTGCCGCCGGAGGCTGAATCGCCGCTTGTTGCTCAGCCAAACTTAACTTGCCATACAGGCTATGTAGCTCTACTTCAGCATTGAGTTGGGCATCGAGCTGCTGGGCAACGTAACGGATTTCGGCATTACCAGGCAAAAATACCAATACATTTCCGGTTTGTTCGGCCAGTGCTTGTTGGGTGACCTTAGCAACGCGCTCACTCCATTGCCAATCTCGGTCTACGGGATGGTAACTATAAGAAATCGGAAAACTGCGCCCCTCGCTTTCAAGTAATAAAGCCTCTGGCAATAGTTGCTGCAGAGCATCGCTTTCCAAGGTTGCAGACATTAACATCAATTTAAGTTCAGAGTTAAACGCCTGCTGTACTTCTAAACTAAGTGCTAAGCCTAAATCTGCATGAATACTACGCTCGTGAAATTCATCAAAGATAATTAACGCAACACCCGCTAACTCAGGGTCGGCTTGAATCAAGCGAGTGAGTATCCCCTCTGTTACCACCAACAACTGAGTATTAGCCGATTGCCGATTCTCACCACGCATTTGATAACCGACACGCTCACCCACTTTCTCCCCTAACTGGCTCGCAAGGTACTGAGCAATGTTTCGAGCCGCTAATCGCCGTGGCTCCAACATGATGATTTTTCCATCAAGCTTGGCTTGTTTAAGTAACATCAATGGCAGTGCGGTAGATTTACCCGCCCCTGGAGGAGCACAAACAATAAAGTGTTGTTGAGCCGCTAAGTGCTCGAGTAATGCGGGGAATATTTGTGCTACTGGTAGCGCG
Source organism: Agarivorans sp. DSG3-1 (assembly GCF_046774965.1). NCBI lineage: Bacteria > Pseudomonadati > Pseudomonadota > Gammaproteobacteria > Alteromonadales > Alteromonadaceae > Agarivorans > Agarivorans sp. DSG3-1. Next base: position 429,241 of record NZ_CP177241.1, read on the forward strand.
CTCAAAGCTGCTCCTCAAACCTAAAATCGTAAAACCCGTTTAGTGTACCCAATCAAGCACCATGACCCAAGTTCGCCTTTTCTAACCCCTAGCGCTCAACCAGCCAGGCTACTCGCTGGTATTCAATCAGTGTTAGCATGGGCTCACTATTTGTAAGATTACTCCAGCCAATGTCATTTGAATCTCCATTAAAGCCAGCCACATTAATCAAACGTTATAAGCGCTTTTTAGCCGATGTCACCTTGGCTGATGGTAGCGAAACCACCATATATTGCGCTAACACAGGCGCGATGACAGGCTGTGCAGAGCCTGGCAATACCGTTTGGTATAGCCAATCCAGCAACCCAAAACGTAAGTACTCACTTAGTTGGGAGCTAAGCCAAACTAAAGCGGGCGATATGATTTGCGTAAATACCGCTAAAGCCAATGAGTGGGTAGAACAGGCCATTAACCAGCAGGTGATTACTGAGTTACAGGATTATCAAAGCCTACGCCGCGAAGTGAAATATGGCAGCGAAAATAGTCGTATAGACTTTTTGTTAGAAGACCCACAGCGTGAAAACTGCTACATAGAAGTAAAATCTTGCACCTTATTGCAAGACGGTAAAGGCTACTTTCCAGATGCCGTCAGCACCCGTGGCCAAAAACACTTACGTGAATTGATGGAAATGAAACAGCAAGGACACCGCGCAGTATTGTTGTTTGCAGTGTTACACAGCGGCATCACGTCAGTACAAGCCGCAGCGCACATCGACCCTAAATATGCCGAACTTCTGCAACAGGCAAAACAACAGGGTGTAGAAGTATTAGCCTATAAAGCCGAGCTAAGCCCCCAAGCTTGCCAACTTCGCTCAGCCATTCCTACTGGCTAGGCCTCTGCGCAAAGAGTAGCTTTGTATATTATAATTTAGGGAGTATTAGCAGAGCCTAGACAAATTAAAACAGAAATGAACAGTGAGCCCCTGAAACAGTAAGTGACATATTTGTGACAATAGCACTTAGCGATTTACTACTTTAGAGGAGTGATTAAAAAACAAGCAAACAGTCTTCAATATGTGGCGTAGCTTAGGTGGAATTGGCAAATTCATGGCAATTCATTTGCGGAGCGTTAGCCTTTCTGATATAGATACCCGCCTAATTTACATCCTCGACTGTTTAACGAAAAAAGTCGTACGGAATTTGGGAGAGAAGTATGCCAGACGGCAAAAAGAAAACACTAGGTGTGCTCTCTATCGCAGGGGTTGAACCATATCAAGCTCAGCCTGGCGAAGAGTACATGAACGATGCTCAGATTGACCACTTCCGCACTATTCTTGAAGCGTGGCGTAACCAACTTCGTGAAGAAGTTGATCGCACTGTAACGCACATGAAAGACGAAGCGGCTAATTTCCCTGATCCAGTAGATCGCGCGGCCCAAGAGGAAGAATTCAGCCTTGAACTTCGTACTCGTGACCGCGAACGCAAGCTGATCAAAAAAATCGAAAAGACTTTGCTCAAAATTGAAGAAGACTTTGGTTTTTGTGATGCCTGTGGAGTGGAAATCGGTATTCGCCGTTTAGAAGCAAGGCCAACGGCCGATTTGTGTATCGATTGCAAAACCTTAGCAGAGATCAAAGAGAAACAATTGGTCGGCTAGTTTTGTTAAAACTTGGGCAGATTTGCTATCACTGCATTTCTGCCAAGTTTTATATTGTAAGACTTTAACTATGAGCGTTAAGCCCTACGTAGGCCGTTTTGCCCCCTCCCCTTCAGGCCCCTTACACTTAGGTTCTTTAGTTGCTGCTGTTGGCAGTTATCTGCAGGCGCGTAGCCAGCAAGGCCAGTGGTTAGTGCGAATTGAAGATATTGATCCCCCGCGTGAACAAGCCGGTGCAAGTAAGGTAATCCTCAAACAATTGGAGCAATTTGGCTTACATTGGGATGGTTCGGTATTTTACCAAAGCCAACGTTTAACCGCCTATCAACAACAAATTGACCAATGGTTACACCAACAAGCTGCGTATTATTGCCAATGTACTCGCAAGCAAATTAAAGCAGCTGGCGGTTATTATCTCAGCACCTGTCGCGACTTAGCCTTAAATGGCGATAACTGCGCGACACGTTTATCTGCAAGTCGGCCAATATACAGTTTTAATGATCAACTGGCTGGAGAGGTTACTATTCCAAAGGCCCTAGCTGAAGAAGATTTCATTATTAAACGCCGAGATGGTTTATATGCCTACAACTTAGCGGTGAGCTTAGATGACGCCGAGCAAGGGGTTACCGAGGTAGTACGCGGCGCTGATATTATTCTTACCACAGGCAGGCAACTGGCTATTTTTGAATTATTAGCCAAAGCTGCACCTAATTATTTGCACCTGCCGTTAGTGCTAGATGAACATGGAAATAAGCTCAGTAAGCAAAACCATGCACCGTCTATTTCCGGTAAACAAAATCAGCAATTGCTGCTGCAAGCCTTACGTTATTTAGGTCAAGCAAGCGAAGCAGGCTGGCTTGAACTAAGCTGTGAACAAATATTAAACAAAGCCTTAGCTAACTGGCAGCTTTCAGCGATACCAAAAATCTCGCTACACAGCCAGTGAATTGGTTGTATTTCTTTGTAAAAAAGCTATATTAGCGCCTTATTTTTCACCATGTAGATAATGCGCGCTCAAGGGGGCACCCATTTTACGCAAACTCGCCAAAGTATATAAGCGGATCATAAATCCAAACAGTGCTGAGCCAGCTAAGCTGGAACAGCAAGTGATCCCCCGTGCTGAACACAATATCTCTCGCCAAGACATTAGCGAGAACGCGCTTAAAGTGTTGTATCGTCTACATAAATCTGGCTACAACGCTTACTTGGTAGGCGGCGGAGTACGAGATTTATTACTTGGCAAACAGCCAAAAGACTTTGATATAGCAACTAATGCTACCCCTGAGCAAATTAAGGCGCTATTTCGCAATTGTCGTTTAGTGGGCCGTCGCTTCCGTTTGGCGCATATACTATTTGGTCGCGAAATCATCGAAGTAGCTACCTTCCGTGGCCACCACGACAGTGAAGCCGCCAATACTGAATCGAAGCGCAGTGAAGAAGGTATGTTGCTGCGTGATAACGTATACGGCAGCATTGATGAAGACGCTGAACGTCGCGACTTCACCGTAAATGCCTTGTACTACAACATTGCCGATTTCTCAGTGGTGGATTTTGCTGGTGGTATTAGCGATATTGCAGACCGTCGTTTGCAACTGATTGGTGACCCAGAAACTCGGTATCGCGAAGACCCGGTGCGGATGCTCCGAGCAGTGCGTTTTGCGGTAAAACTTGATTTTGATATAGCCAAAGAAAGTCGTGATCCAATTGCCCAATACGGTCATTTGTTAAAAGACATTCCAGCTGCGCGATTATTTGAAGAATGCTTAAAGCTATTTTTAAGCGGTGAAGGTAAATCTACCTTTAAAATGCTGGCCGATACACAATTGCTGTATCCACTATTCCCGTTGTTAAAACCCTTGTTACAGCCATGGGATGAAGACTCACCAGAACTGCGTTTTATGTTGATGGCTTTAGCCAGCACTGATAAACGAGTCCGTGGCGACCAAAAAGTAACACCAGCATTTGTATTTGCTGCCCTATTGTGGCCGCTATTAGAAATTAAGAAAGACGAGTTATTGATTGAGCTTTCGCTTGGCGAGCATGACGCCTCAGCTATGGCAATGACTTGGTTGCTGGATCAGCAATGTAAAAGCGTGGCCATTCCAAAGCGCTTTACCACCGGTGTCCGCGAGATTTGGCAATTGCAATCGCGCCTAGATCGCCGCTTTGGTAAGCGTGCTTTCCAAACCTTTGGCCATCCGCGCTTTAGGGCTGCGTTCGACTTTTTAGAATTACGTGCCAAAGCCACTCAAGATAACAACTTGGTAGAGCTAGCGAGTTGGTGGCAACAATGGCAACGCAGTAACGAGCAAGGTCGTAACACCATGGTACGAGAGCTTAATAAAGCGTCTGGCCGCAGTAAGAGTCGCCGTCGCCCGCGTAAGCCGAAGAAGACCGAAGGCTAATAATGGCCCGTTGTTTCCTTGCCCTAGGCAGCAATTTAGTTGATCCGCTCAAGCAAGCAATAGCTGCCAGGCAAACCTTGGCAGCTAGCCAACAGCTCACCCTCGTTAAAAGTTCTTCTTTGTATCAGAGCCGCCCAATGGGCCCGCAAGATCAACCTGACTACTTAAATGCAGTATTTGAGTTAGACACTGAGCTCGCGCCTCTAGAATTACTCAACCTCACTCAAAAAATTGAACTAGAGCAAGGCCGGCAACGCAAAGATGAACGCTGGGGCCCACGCACTCTCGACCTCGATATATTGCTCTACGGCAATCAAATCATCGATACTCCACGACTAACCGTCCCTCACTATGGAATGAAGCAGCGAGAGTTTGTATTATTACCGCTCGCCGAAATTGCCGCCGATTTGCACTTACCAGACCAAAGTTTGGTGCAACAATTAGCAGCATCTATTGATAGCAACGGCTTACAGATTTTTAAACGCCCTGCTGACTGGGCTTAAATACTATATTCACTAATTAATTTGTCTTGTTGTTAAAGGCAAACGGTAACTAACTATGAGCAGAATTACAGTTTCTCACTTACAAAAGTTTAAGCAAAATAACGAGAAATTTTCCTGTATCACCGCTTACGACGCTAGCTTTGCTTCGTTGTTTGACGAGCTAGGCATGCACTTGCTACTCATTGGCGATTCCTTAGGCATGGTATTGCAAGGCCATAAAGACACCCTAGCCGTAAGCGTAGATGACATTGCTTACCATACCCGTTGTGTAGCCCGTGGCACTGAAAAAACCATGATTGTTGCCGACATGCCATTTATGTCGTATGCCACGCCGGAACAAACCTACCAAAACGCTGCCAAACTCATGCAGGCTGGCGCGCAAATGGTAAAAGTTGAAGGCGGCGAATGGCTAAGCCCAACCATTAAAGGCTTGGTTGAGCGTGGAGTGCCTGTGTGTGGTCACCTAGGTTTAACTCCACAATCCGTGCACTTGTTTGGCGGCTACAAAGTTCAAGGCCGCGGCGAACAGCAAGCGCAAGAAATGCTAGAGCACGCTAAGCAATTAGAAACGGCAGGCATTCAATTATTAGTACTTGAATGTATTCCTACTGAGCTAGCAAAACTGATTACCGAAACTCTCACTATTCCGGTAATAGGCATAGGTGCAGGCAATGTGACTGACGGCCAGATCCTAGTGATGCACGATGCCTTTGGCATTAGCAAAGGGCATATTCCTAAGTTTTCGAAAAACTTTTTAACCGACGCTGGCGACATTCGTGGCGCTATCAGCTTGTATCTAGAGCAAGTAGCTTCGGGAGAATTCCCTGGCGAGGCGCAGAGCTTCAGCTAATGATAACAACCGTAAATCTGCCGAAGCAATTACGTTCGGCACTACAAGGTGCTCGCCAGCAAAACCAGCGTATTGGTTTTGTGCCCACCATGGGTAACCTGCACGCAGGGCATATAGCCTTGGTGAAAGAAGCACAGCGCCACTGCGACGTGGTGGTGGTGTCTATCTTTGTCAATCCATTGCAGTTTAATAACAGTAGTGATTTAGACAGCTACCCTCGCACCCTAGAAGAAGATTTAGCCGCGTTAAGTCAAGCAGGAGCAGACTTAGTCTTTATTCCTAGCGCAGAAGTACTGTACCCCAATGGTTTGTCGCTTGAGACCAAAGTCAATGTACCAGGCATTTCTACAATGTTGGAAGGTGCGCTGCGCCCTGGCCACTTTGAAGGCGTTTCCACGGTAGTCTGTAAACTATTTAATCTGGTTCAGCCTAACGTCGCGGTATTTGGTGAGAAAGACTTTCAGCAGCTCGCTTTAATTCGAAAAATGACCACTGATTTATTGCTGCCAATTGAGATTATTGGCCTTGCGACGGTACGAGAGCCAGACGGCCTAGCCATGAGTTCGCGAAATACGCGTTTAAGCTCCCAGCAGCGCCTGCAAGCGCCGCAGTTAGCCCAGCAAATGCAACTCATTGCTCGGCAACTAAATCACAACAATGCCCTCCAATTACAAGCTCAAGCTATTCAACAGCTAGAGCTACAAGGCTTTCGCTGTGACGGCATCGATATAGTTGATGCCAACACACTTGAGCCCATTACTTCACAATCAACCACTGCAGTTGTTCTTATGGCCGCTTTCCTAGGGGAAGTGAGACTAATAGACAACTGTGTGGTTGAATTAAGCTAATTTGTCGATCAATAGAGAGAACGTCATGCAAACTACCATGCTAAAAGGCAAACTACACCAAGCGCGCGTTACCCACGCGGAACTAAACTATGAAGGTTCATGCGCTATCGACCAAGATGTGTTGGATCAAGCTGGTATCCTCGAATACGAAAAAATTGATATCTACAACATTGAGAACGGTGAGCGCTTTTCTACTTACGCTATTTCTGGCGAGCGCGGTTCTAAGATTATTTCGGTAAACGGTGCAGCTGCTCGTCGCGCAGCAGTAGGCGATCGCGTCATTATATGTGCTTATGTAAGCATGAGTAACGAAGACGCTAAAAACCACAAACCTTCTTTAGTGTATTTAAACGAAAATAACGACATCGTTCGCACCAGCAAAGACATTCCTGTACAACTAGCCTAAGCACTATGGCTGTGCACAGTGACAAAAGGCGCACCATTGCAGTGCGCCTTTTTGATTCAATGTTCAATAAGCATTAACAAATCCTGCTTTAATAACATCTAATTAGCACTTACAAAACAACCCGCCAACATGGCTCCCTTATGTAGCGCATAATTTTACCAATTTAGAAAAAACCTAGCTCTTGGTTTGCTTTTTGCTTTATTCAAAGCGAATTTACGCTTACTTGCACCGGGAGCAGTAGTGCTAAGTATTTACCTAATATTGATGGTGTTGTTTGCTTTAGCCATGGTGCCGATCCCCAGCCTAATCAAAACCCATAAACGCGCCGATAAACAGCAACAGATTGAACATAGCCAACTTCTACAATCGCTCTCTCATATCACTCGGCGACATTGGCGATTGCACGCCCAAAAGCTATGCGACCCGCTCTATTCGCCCGCAGAATTAGATAGTACTAAAGAACAAATTGATGAAATTATGGTGCTACTACAAGCCCGCATAAACTATCGGCATTGCCAACACTTAGAGAATATTATTGCTCATTGGCAAGCACTCTCGCACTGTGAGCAGTTAGCCATGTTGCGACATCATCATCAACAAATATTGCAGCTGAGCCAACAAGTAACTGAATAGGCTTTTAGACAAAAAACTCAAAAAGGAATGGTCTTTGCTTTGTGGTAACTAAGATTTACAAAATACGCTGATATGTATGAGGAGTTTTGATGCATAAAGCCACCACCACATTTAATAGTTTCTTGTTAGCTTACTTACTACTCACCATAGTGAGTGTTGTTAACCTGCAGCACCAGCCAAGCTTATTAGCCTTAACCTTAACTTGTTTATGTGTATGCTTAGCCATTTCTAGCTTATTCATTCTAAAGCTGTTAATCAGCCAAATTCAGCAACCGGATCAAGAACAAAGTAAAGGTTTAGCTAGCTACTTTTTCCAAGATTCACGTCATCAACAAATGGAGTTACTCAGGCAGCAGCAACGCCGCGTGATAGAACAGCAAGATGCCTTAGACGAAATTAACCACTGTTCGGCGGAGCTATCTTTACAAGCCCAATCAGTAGCAAGTGGAGCGATACAGCAAGCCGACGCTAGCCAAGCCTCTGCCAGTGCCGTAGTAGAAATGAGCGAGAGCATTAAAGACGTAGCCGAACAGGTGAAGCAAGTAGCTCAAGCCAGTTACGAAGCCAAAAGCTTTTCTGAACTAGGCCAAGAGGCAGCATTAGCGGCTCAGCAAGGCACCGAAAAAATGGTCGCCAAAGGTGAAGTCAGCCTCGATAAAGTGACCCAATTACATCAAAAGTCACACACAGTAAGTAGTATTTCAAAAACCATTGAAGAAATAGCCGAGCAAACCAACTTGCTGGCTCTCAATGCTTCAATTGAAGCGGCGCGAGCGGGCGAGCACGGACGTGGGTTTGCGATTGTGGCTAACGAAGTAAGAAACCTAGCCAACCGAAGCCATCAATCGGCCAACGAAATTAGCCAGAGCATGCAAGATGTGCAAGGCAACATTAACGAAGTATTAGAGCATATCACCCAGCTCACCACTCAAGCTCAGGACATTCAACATACCGTGGACAATTCACGTCAACAGCTCAAACGCATTTATAACAAAAACCAAGAGCTACAAGCACAAACCGAAATCATTGCTAGCAATAGCGAGCAACAACATGCAGCCACTATTGAGCTATCGGCTCATATTAACCAAGTCGCCGACTCTGCGCGCAATAACACAGCCAGTGCAGAGCAAAGTGCCAGCATTGCCAAACACCTTAGTGTGTTAAGTCAGCAAGGAGCTTAATATGAACACTAGCGCCATTATTGCCACCAGCATACTAAGCTTATTGAGTCTTGCGGCCATTGTGTCTTGGCTTTTAGCCAAACGCCGAACGCAACAACAATACGCCGGTCTTGCGGCCCTTAAACAACTAAAAAACCTGGTGGTGGCAATTCAGAAACATCGCGGGTTAAGCTGTGCCTTTCTCAATGGAGACCAGCAACAGATCCATGCCTTAGAGCAACAACAACGGGAAGTAGGCAAAAGCCGACAACTGCTCGCCGACAACAGTTTTGTCGCTAGCCAATCTCGTTGGGATAGTTTTCTGCAGCATTGGCCGCGTTTACAACAGAGCTGGAAAGAGAACAATTTAGAAAACAACATTGCCCAACACAGTTTAATGATTAAGAACTTGCTGTTTTTATCACAAGACTTGGCGGGGTTTTATTGCTTAACTACGCTAAGTAAACAACACAAAAACATTGATTTTTTGTGGCACGAATTGCTAGAAACAGCGGAATCGATTGGCCAAGTAAGAGCCCTAGGCACCGGCTTAGCTGCAGCCAAGAAAAGCAGTAGCGTGGAGCGAATTCGCTTAGCCTTTTTGCATAACAAAATTTCGCAAATAGACGCGCAGTCGCTAAATCACTTTGCCAATAGCTTTGTTCCAGACGATCCTGCCTATCAACCGCTGCTTGAGCATTTACTCACCACTATAGATGAAGAGCTGATTAAAAAGCCTAATCCGTCTATTTCTGTGAATGAGTATTTTCAGCAGGCCAGTAAGGTTCTAGACGGGCTTTACCAACTGTTTGATGCAGGTATCGCCCATTTAGAAGCTCAGCAACACGCTAAGCATTAGTAAGATTTAGCTTAAGATAAGTGGCTTTGCAGCTGCCAAAGCTGTTGGCCACTATTTTGATATTTACGCTCAAATGCCGTAATCGGCTTATCGCTCTGATAAGAGTTGAGCTCGCTGTTGTAACCCGCCATTGTTAAGGCAATTTGGAACTCTTCTAAGTAGGTCACCCAATTGCTACGTAACTCCAGCGTTCCGCCCAGCTTAAGCATATAAGGGAATACCGCACTGCCGTGCCAACGGCGCTGCAAGTGGCGCGATTTAGGCCAAGGGTTTGGGTATAAAACGTAATGATGGCTTGGCTGCCAGCCAGCTTCTAGTGCTAGCCGCCAAAAATCATTCAAGTCCACCTGCAATAGCAAATAGTTTTGCCCTGCTTGGTCAAAATGCGCCTGATGTTTAGTGAGCCGGTGAGCAGATTTGTCCATCCCTATCACCAAGGCTTCTGGGTGCAACTCAGCCAAAGCAGCGGTACTTACACCGGTGCCACAACAAGAATCAAACACCAAGGGGCGACCCGCGGCTTCAACTTGCTTTTCCAATTGATGAAAAGCATCTAGGGTATGTTGCTGATAAGGCTTTTGAAAAGGCTCATCAAGATGGCGTTGTACCACCTTGCGTAAGTTTTCGTGAATGCCCTGCTGATTAGAGCTAACGCTTCGAGAGTTACCTTCCATTAGGCGCGTAACCCGTAACCACGTTTAATCAAGATAAACGCCCACGTGTATAGAATAATGATAGAGCCAATAATCATGCTAAATGATAACCATAGCGATACGTCACTGATCCCTAAAAAGCCAAAACGGAACGCATTTACCATGTATACAATGGGGTTGATTTGCGACACGCTCTGCCAAAAATCAGGCAACAAACTGATGGAATAGAATACACCACCTAAGTAAGTCAATGGGGTCAATATGAAGGTGGGGATAATGCTAATGTCATCAAAAGTATTGGCGTAGATAGCGTTGATTAAACCACCTAAAGAAAACAATACCGAGGTTAGTAGCACGGTGAGCCCAATAGCCGCAATGCTATGCAACTGCAGTGGCACAAAAAACAGCGACACCAAAGTAACAATAAAGCCCACGATCAAACCACGTGTTACACCGCCGCCCACAAAACCCAAGATAATAATATAGTTAGGTACTGGAGCAACTAGCAGTTCTTCGATATTGCGTTGGAATTTGCAGCTAAAGAAAGACGAGGCAACATTAGAGTATGAATTGGTAATCACCGACATCATAATCAAGCCAGGTACAATAAACTCCATGTAGCTATAGCCACCCATTTGACCAATACGAGATCCAATCAAATTACCAAAGATCACAAAGTACAAGCTCATGGTAATCGCCGGTGGCACTAAGGTTTGCACCCAAATGCGGCCAAAGCGAATAATCTCTTTGGTTAAAATACTTTTTAAAGCGGTGCCATATAATGCCAGTTTCATGCTTGCCTCCCTTGCGCCACTAGGGTCACAAACAGCTCTTCCAAACGGTTAGCCTTATTGCGCATACTCTGCACTACTACCCCATTCTCATCTAATAAACGAAACACTGAGTTAAGCCCTTGGCTCTTTTCTACATCCACTTCTAAAGTATGTTTGTCTATTAAACGAGTAGTGAAACCGTTCAAAGCAATGGCTTGGTGGTCGCCTTGGATATCAAAAATAAAGGTTTCAACATTTAGCTTAGAAAGCAGTTGTTTCATTGAGGTATTTTCTACCAGCTCACCTTTATCTATGATACCGATGTTACGGCACAACATCTCCGCCTCTTCGAGGTAGTGAGTAGTTAGAATAATGGTAATTCCTTGCTTGTTTAGCTGTTTCAAGAAATCCCACATAGAACGGCGCAACTCAATATCTACGCCTGCGGTAGGCTCATCTAAAATAAGCAGCTGAGGCTCATGCATTAATGCTCGCGCAATCATTAAACGGCGTTTCATACCACCCGACAACTCACGGGCTCGAGCATTGCGCTTTTCCCACAAATCTAACTGCGATAAGTACTTCTCAGCACGCTCCATCGCCAAGGGCCGAGGCACACCGTAGTAACCTGCTTGATTCACCACAATTTGCAGCACTGTTTCAAACTGGTTGAAGTTAAATTCTTGAGGCACTAAACCCACATAAGATTTGGCGGCTTCTAGGTCTGTATCAATATCGTGACCAAAAATCGTCACGCTACCTTCAGATTTATTTACCAAAGAGGTAATCACCCCAATCGAAGTAGATTTACCCGCACCATTTGGCCCAAGCAGTGCAAAAAAGTCACCCTGCTCTACCACTAAATCAAAGCCTTTTACCGCTTGCACACCACCGGGGTAGGTTTTCTTCAAACCTTGAATTGCTAACGCCTGCATAATCACTACTTAATTAAGGATAAAAAAATGGGCCCTTAGGGCCCGATGATAACTCGCCTTAGTCTAGCGGTATCACTTTGCCCACATAGGGTAGATTGCGGTAGTATTGGTCAAAATCAAGCCCATAACCAATAACAAATTCATCGGGGATACTGAAGCCAGCCCAATCAACCGGAACTTCTACTTCACGGCGAGAAGGTTTGTCTAGCAAGGTGCAAATAGCCACACTGTTTGGCTCACGCAACGACAACATTTCGCGTACTTTGCTCAAGGTATTACCGGTATCGATAATGTCTTCAACAATAATTACATCACAATCTTTAATATCGTCATCTAAATCTTTAAGTACCCGCACATCACGAGTGCTTACCATGCTGCTACCGTAACTAGATACAGTCATAAAATCTAATATTAGACTACGGTCAATTTTGCGCGAAAGATCCGAAAGAAAAATGCACGAGCCGCGTAACAACCCCACCAGCACTAATTTTCGATCAGAGGTATAAGTAGCAGTAATTTCTTTGCCAATCTCTGCCACTCGCTGAGCAATTTCCTGCTCGCTGATCATTTCTTCTACGCGATGTTTCATAATTTGAACCTATTCATTAGCTGTTTATGTCAGCAAAAACCTGTTTAGCACGGATGTAAAAAAATAAAAAACATAGGAATTATCAATAAAATAACAAACAAGTCATTAGTTACTTATGTCAATAACTATTATTTAGCTTGTAAATACACTATTATTTAATTGAAAGGCATTCAATCGTTCATGGTTCTTTTACACTGAACGGCACATTTTAGATGATTTTCGTCAAAAATGGTAAGCAAGAAATGCCTATTAAAATAATAAATGAAATAACAAACGCGAGAACAAACTATGCAAACTAGCACATTAAGACGCCGTACCCGGTTGTCGCCGGAAGTTCGCCGTAAGCAGCTCATGCAATGCGCTGTAGAAATCTTTGCCCGTCGTGGTATTGGTCGTGCAGGTCACGCCGAAATCGCTGAACTAGCAAACGTATCGGTAGCGACCGTTTTCAACTACTTCAATACCCGTGAAGACCTAGTAGACGCTGTCCTTTCTGAAGTTGAACAGACAATGTTAAACTTGGTTGAGCAAACCTACCCAACTGATGAGAACGCAATTACTGCGGTTCAGCACCACTTATCAGCCTTGGTTGAGTTAGCCTACAGCAACTCAGATGTTATTCACATTTGGTTAGAGTGGAGCTCTTCAGTTCGTGAAGACGTATGGCCACGTTTTAGCGCGGTAATGGCTAAAATTAACCAACAAATTGGTGAAAGCATTCAAGCTGGCTTTGACAGCAAAGAAATCAGTAGCGCGCTAAATGCACTACAAGCTGCTCAAGCGATTAACGCAGGATTGTACCTTGCAGTACAAATGATTAATCGCCCAGACAGCCCAGAGCGTCAAGAAGTGGTAGATTTCTTGAACGACTTTGTATTGTCATTATTGCGCCCGCCGGGCAAATAAGCACAGCTAAAGGGGCCTAAGGGCCCTTTTTTTATTGGCTTAGTACCTGGACTAACTTAGCGTGTATCCCTTCAAAACCACCATTACTCATCACTAATATTTGATCGCCACTCACTAACAAGTTTTTAATCTCAGCGACAATTTGATCAACAGAGCTACATACTTTTGCTTGCTTAAGCTGCGCCGCTGTATCTGCAATGTATTGATTATGTTCATCAGGCTGATACAAAAAGACTAAATCGGCTTCTTGCAAACTCATCGCGAGCTTTTCTTGATGTATTCCCATCTTCATGGTGTTTGAACGCGCTTCTAATACCGCAATAATACGCTGTTTTGATACCTGCGCCCGTAAACCCTCTAAGGTACTGGCGATTGCACTAGGATGATGAGCAAAATCATCAAACAAGCGTATTCCATTCACCTCTGCTAACAATTCTAAACGACGCTTTGGCGGAAGAAATTTCTGCAAGCTCTCAATTGCCAAGCTTGGCAATACACCTACATGTCTAGCGGCAGCAATTGCCATTAGTGCGTTTTCAGCATTATGCTGGCCAATTAAGTCCCACCCTAACTGACCCTGATGTTCATCATTTAAAACTATCGATATTTCACTGCAATCGCTTTTAATAGCTTGCCATTGCCAGGCTTCACCTTCTCCGCTTTGTTCCAATTCAGACCAGCAACCTTGATGTAATACTTGCTGAATAGCTTGATTTTTCTTTGGTGAAATCACTCTTCCGGTTGACGGGACAATACGCAATAAATGATGGAATTGTTTCTGAATAGCTGCAAGATCGTCGAAGATGTCAGCATGATCAAACTCGAGATTATTTAAAACGAGAGTTCTTGGTTGGTAATGAACAAACTTAGACCGCTTATCAAAGAAAGCACTGTCGTACTCATCGGCTTCCACCACAAAAAAAGGAGTATCGCCTAAACGGGCCGAGCCCTGAAAATTGCGCGGAACACCACCAATTAAGTAACCAGGTGACATCCCATTATCTTCTAGTATCCAGGCTAGCATACTGGCAGTAGTGGTTTTTCCATGGGTTCCCGCCACCGCGAGTACCCAGCGCTGCGGCAAGATATATTGCTTAAGCCATTCAGGACCAGAGCAATATTTAAGGCCTTTATCTAACACATATTCAACACAAGGATTACCGCGACTCATGGCATTACCTACCACCACCAAGTCAGGTGCGGGATCCAGCTGAGAAGGGTCATAACCTTGAATGAGTTCGATACCAAGCGACTCGAGCTGAGTGCTCATAGGAGGATAAACGTTTAAATCACTGCCAGTCACTCGCATGCCTGACTCGCGCGCCAACATGGCTAGACCGCCCATGAAAGTGCCACAAATACCTAGAATATGAATATGCATAAAATACAGTGTGTTCGAGACTAAAAACCTACGTCTAGGATAGCATTTAATGTAGCCAATTTTGCCAGCTATTGCGCATTTTCAGCACTTGATTGGGGAGACGGCACTTCAATGTATAGTTGCTGTTGCTGATAACGGTAAGGTCGATACCAATTTAACCCACATTGATAATCACCATTAGCGCTGAATACGCAACCTAAAGGTAGTTCACGTAGCCATTGCAACTGAGCCTCGGTTCGCAATTGCTCTTGCCAAAGATGCTGCTCAAGCAGTTCTTTTTTCAACTCAAAGGCATCTACTTTGTTAGGGTCAGAACTTTTTTGCACAATAATAGGGCCAGCGCTAGCACCAAAGCTGGCGAAAAATAGGCTGATAAGCAGGTAAATCAGTCGACGTTTCATAAGTTTTTCATCTACAATCTTAATCCTTTTAAATTTTAGGTGATTGCTCATGATTAAGCACGTTGTTATCGCATTTTTTACCCTTCTATTAATGGCTTGTAGCCAAGCGTCAGAGCCTCAGCTCAAAGCTGATGGGGTATGTGAAGAGCCGCGTCCTGAGATTTGTACCATGCAATATGATCCAGTGTGTGGCGAGGTGAATGGTGAATTGAAGGAATACGGCAATGCCTGTTCCGCCTGTGGCGATCCTGAGCTAATGTCTTATCAAGAAGGCACCTGCCCATAGTAACATTCTATTAACAATAATTAGCAATATCGCCAATCAGTGCTATTTACTTAAGGTATAGCTAAATGGTACTGAGAGGCGTTTATGATTCGTTCTGCAGGCTTATTCGTAATATGTTTAAGCAATTTACTATTTAGCAATCAATCTCTTAGTATCACAACACCCGGCGAGATTAACGATAATACTTTTTATGGTGAATGGCAGTGGGCTGATACTCATGGCGACTCTCAGCAGCTGCAACTGCAATTTTCAGAAGAATTAATTAACCAGTCTGAAGTGGAAACCTTTCGCATCAGCTATAGCTTAACTTACCCCTCACAAGCGATTAGCGCCTACTTAAGCCCTCGCTTAGAGCATGCAGTATCGATGATTAACCAATACGTCGATGACCCTGAAACACGCCTAGATGACATTTTAGAAGCGCTACGCAGTGATAATGGAAGCCCTTCATCTAAAATGCTTTGGGACGCATATGAGCAATACACTCAAGACGCTTTTCGCCACTTAAGTCTACTTCCTTGTTTACATCCTCAAGGCGCGCAATACCCCTGCGTACGCCCTAACTACTCACAGCTTTTTTATCAAAATAGATCGCGAGTCAATCCGCTAATCGAGCATTTTCAGCAACAACAAGATCTCAATCGTTCCTTGGCTGAAGTGCAAGCTTGGCTGCTCACTATTCCAACCAAACAAGAAAACAACTACAGCTTCACTTCTCCGGTGGATGTACTTAAAGATAATCGCGCAGACAGTGACGAACGCGCGTTATTGTTAGCTCTGGTTCTTAGCGAGTTAGCCCCCAATCACCCTATATATATGGTCTACCCCGCTGATAGCGTAGGTAGCGCCTCTCCGGCTTGGCTGACGATTGATGCCAGTAGTGGTATTGAAGGACCAACAATAATGATTGATGAACATCCCCACACGCTAGTTTCAGGCTCTTCAGAACTCATAAAAGAGATGTTGCTCGCAGATGTGCAATTGATAAGCGATGCACTCTATTAACCAATGTTAGTTTTTTGTTATAAATGTTTCACACAGGTCTGACCTGATTAGTGCTGCTAACCACAAGGAATTCGACGTGAAACATTTTTTATTACTATTAAGTTTGCTACCTGCCTGGGCGATGGCGCTCAATATCAATCCTGGTAATTCTGTGCCCAATATCAACATCGACAATGCGGGAGAGTTACAGCTGACTGGAGGTGATATCAGCTATAGCCCTTGGAGCACCCAACAGCTAAATGGCAAAGTACGCCTTATCCAGGCAATGGCCGGGCGCACCAGCGCCAAAGAACTTAACGCGCCAATGATTGAAGCAGTAAAACAAGCTAAATTCGGTAACGATACCTACCAAACGGTTACCATCGTTAACTTAGATGATGCCATTTTTGGTACCTCTGGATTTGTAACAGGCAAAATGAAAACCAATAAAAAGAGTTTTCCTAAAGCCAGCTTTGTTATAGACAAAAAAGGCGATTTATTTGATCTGTGGAAAATTAAAGCGAAGTCTTCAGCCATTATATTGTTAAATGCAGAAGGCGAAGTATTGTTTGCTAAAGATGGCGAGCTAAACCAGCAGGAAATTGACCAAGTGATAGGCTTAATTAAAGCCAATATCTAAACTCAAAAAAATAGGCGTAAGTTATTTACGCCTATTCAAACATTGTCATAAGTACCAGTAGACTGACCACATACACGCTCATTAACACTGTTAATAGCTTATGTTGCTTTGTCCATACGGTAAGGTTTTTTAACACAGCTACCTCCCAATCAGCCAATTAACCTAAATTTAACACTTTTAACAATGAATGCAAACTTGCTTTATCAATGAATCCCCAGTAAAAATGAGCAATCGAGGGAGTATTTCATGTCTGACAAGCCAATCATTGAGAACAAAAACAGCCAAGTAGAGAACACTGCGTTGCAGTTAGCTAAATTAGCTAAACAACGAGGTTTAGATGCATTACTACAAAAAGACAAAGTGCCGTCTACTTGGTCACAGCGAGCTCAGGCTCGAGCTATCGTTGAAAAAGCAACTCAACAACAAAACTTAGAAAAAATCATTTATTTCTCTGCCCAGAAAACCAGCGAGCAAGATGCGGGTAGCGAACCCGATGCTGATTGGATGACTGAATTTTTGCACTTGGCCAGTAATACTCAAGTGAAATCGATGCAAATGTTATGGGCAGACATACTGAGTCAAGAACTCTCCACTCCTGGAAGCTTCTCGGTAAAAGCCTTACGTACTTTAAAACTGATGACACAGCGCGAAGCCAAGTGGTTTCAGTCAGCGTGTGAGTTAAGTTCAACGATAGGTGGGGAAGCAAACAACAAGATTATTACCGGTATCGTCCGTCCTGCCAGTAATTTAGGTTTAGTAAGAGCAAAGCTAGATAAAATCAGCTTAGGCCAGCACCGTATGCCTTATCACCACATCCTGCAACTCACCGAACTAGGGTTGTTATTTGATAGGGAGCTGGAAATACGCCCTTCCGCTCATCACGATACGCCATTAATTCATGGTGAAGCCCACTATAGCCTAAGACCGCGATTTAAAGGCTGTAAGCTGATTTACCATCGTTTTACACCAATTGGTGATGAGCTAGCTCAATTAATTAAAAAGCAAGCTCTGTCGTCTTATCAAGAGCAATTGGAACAATTGCTACACAATTACTTTGAGCGCAACTAAGCTCTGTAGAAATAAAATCAGCACTTATAAAAAACGCGGCTTAAGCCGCGTTTTTTTGTATTGGTAGCCGTTTAAATACCGCTTCCAGCCACCTCTTCGTGAATGCCACATTCACGCTTCAAGCCAAAGAAGCGAGTATCTTCTTCTGTCATGCCCGCTTGCAACGGCTGCGAAGTTTGCACATCACCCACCGATACATAACCTTCTTCCCATAAAGGGTGGTAAGGCAAGTTGTGCTCTTTTAAGTAGTAGTGCACGTCTTTATTGGTCCAATCAATAATCGGCAGTACTTTGAAGGCACCATTTTGAATCTGCAATACTGGCAAATCAGTACGGGTTGAAGACTGACTTCGACGCAAGCCAGAGAACCAGCTCTTCACTTCTAGCTCTTTAAAAGCACGTTGCATAGGTTCAACCTTGTTTAAGGTATTGTATTGCTTTAAACCTTCTACGCCTTGCTCCCAAAGCTTGCCAAAGCGCGCCTCTTGCCAAGCATTTGATTGCTGCGACTTATACACCTTCAAATTAAGGTTTAAGCGGCTAGCCAGCTCATCAATAAAACGATAGGTCTCAGGAAACAAATAGCCTGTATCGGTTAAAACAACCGGAATATCAGGTTTAATCTGAGTCAGCATATGCAAACTCACCGCAGCTTGAATACCAAAACTAGAGGTTAACACCACCTGTTGTGGCAGATTATCTAAGGCCCAAGCAGCGCGCTGTTGAGCAGTCATGCCCTCAAGCTCTTTGTTTACATCAGATAACTCAGCAATACGCGCTTCTACAGGAAGCGCAGCCAATTGCTCTAAATCGAAGTTAGTCATGAAAATCCCTAACGCTTACTTTTACTTCAGCGACAATACCTACACGAATAACAAAGTCACCAAAAGCTTCATCTTGCTCACGTTCCTTAGACCAGCGCGCTATTAATCCGTCAAATTCAGACAAGATTTCTTGCTCACCAATACCCTCTAAATAGAGTTTTGGAATACGTGTTCCGCTTTGGTTACCACCTAAATATAAATTGTACTTACCAGGGCCTTTGCCCACTAAGCCTGCTTCGGCCAACATAGAACGACCACAACCGTTAGGACAGCCAGTAACCCGCAGAATGATGTGTTCTTCACTCATATCATGCTTAGCCAGCAATTGCTCTACGTCATCAACCAAACCTGGTAGGTAACGCTCAGCTTCTGCCATTGCTAAGGGACAGGTAGGAAATGCCACACAAGCCATTGAGTTGAAACGCTGTGGGCTATGACCATCGTCAATTAAGCCATGTTGGCGAGCCAGTTTTTCAACTTTGGCTTTATCTTTAGCAGCAACGCCGGCCACGACCAAATTTTGATTCGCTGTCATGCGGAAATCCCCTTTATGGATCTCAGCAATTTTCGCTACGCCTGTTTTTAAGGCTTTTTCTGGGTAATCTAACAAGCGACCATTTTCAATAAATAGGGTTAAATGGTGTTTACCATCAATGCCTTCTACCCAACCGATACGATCACCACGAGAAGTAAACTCATAAGCACGGCTCTCTTCAAATGCTATCCCGGCGCGCTTTTCCACTTCTTGCTTGAAGGTATCAATACCGACTCTATCAAGGGTGTACTTGGTTTTAGCATTTTTACGGTTAACTCGGTTACCCCAATCGCGCTGAGTCGTCACTACTGCAGCAGCTACGTCTAAAGTTTTGTCTAAAGGCACAAAACCAAAATCATCAGCACGGCGCGGGTAAGTAGACTTATCGCCATGAGTCATGGCTAAGCCACCGCCCACCAGCACGTTAAAGCCAACCAATTTACCATTGTCGGCAATGGCCACAAAGTTAAGATCGTTTGCGTGCACATCAATATCATTACTCGGCGGAATCACTACCGTGGTTTTAAATTTACGCGGTAAGTAATTTGAACCTAAAATGGGCTCTTCTTCGCCACCTTCGACTTTTTCGCCGTCTAACCAAATCTCAGCATAGGCGCGAGTTTTAGGCAGTAAGTGTTCACTAATTTTAGTGGCCCATTCGTAAGCTTCTTGGTGCAGCTCAGACTCAACTGGGTTGCTGGTACATAGTACGTTTCGGTTAACATCACCGGCAGTAGCGATAGAATCAATACCGATGCTGTTCAGCGTTTGGTGCATTAATTTAATATTCGGTTTTAATACACCATGAAACTGAAAAGTTTGACGGGTAGTTAAGCGAATACTGCCATACATGGTGTGGTCTGCGGCGAACTTATCAATGGCTAACCATTGTTTTGGCTGAATAATGCCACCCGGCATACGAGCCCGTAACATGACATTATGCAGTGGCTCTAATTTTTGTTTAGTACGCTCTGCTCGAATGTCGCGGTCATCTTGTTGATACATACCGTGAAAACGAATTAACTGGAAGTTATCTGCTGTAAATCCACCGGTGATACGGTCACCTAGGTCAGCTTCAATAGTGCCACGCAAAAGGTTACTTTCTCGCTTTAGGCGCTCATTATCCGACAACTTGCCTTCAACAATTAGATCCGAACTCATTAGTAAACATCCTTTTGGTAACGCTTAGCACTGCGTAACTGTTTTAAATACTCTTCTGCTTGCTCTGGGCTTTTAGCGCCCTGCTCTGCAATAATCTCTAAGAGAGCTTGGTGAACATCTTTCGCCATGCGATTTGCATCACCACAAATGTAGAGGTACGCCCCTTCTTCTAGCCATTGATAAACCTCAGCGGCGTTTTCTTTCAAGCGGTCTTGAACGTAGATTTTTTCAGCTTGGTCACGCGAGAACGCCACATCTAACTTGGTTAACAAGCCAGACTTTAAGTAACCCTGCCATTCTGTTTGGTACAAAAAGTCTTGAGTAAAGGTTTGGTCACCAAACAACAACCAGTTTTTGCCTTCAGCATCGCTGGCGTCACGCTGTTGTAAAAATGCGCGGAACGGGGCAATACCGGTACCAGGCCCCACCATAATCACTGGGGTATCTGAGTTGCTCGGCAGGCGGAAGTTGTCATTGTGTTCAACAAACACTTTTACCTGTGCGCCTTCTTCAGCACGCGCGCCTAAAAAGCCTGATGCTCCGCCTAAGCGCTGTTCATCACCTTTTTGGTAGCTCACTACACCCACTGTTAAATGTACTTCTTCTTCCACTTCGGCTTGGGCAGATGCAATAGAATACAAACGTGGCGTTAACTTGCGTAGCGCGTCTACAAAATCTTGAGCACTTACCTTGGCTTTTTTCTCTAGCAATACATCAATTACCTGATGATTAGCCGCATACTCACGTAGCTTATCTTTATCAGCAATCACTGTTTGCAATTTCTTGCTAGCAGACCAATTAGCCCATGCTTCTACAAAAGCACCGCTAGTTTGGGTAATTTCTAGTTTCTCGGCCAAGGCCTCAACCAGTGTGAGTTGCTGGTCATCAAGGCTAACCGTTTCATCGGCCGCTAAGCCAAGGCGAGCAATAATTTGTTCAACTAACAACTTATCATTTTCAAACCATACACCGAGTGCATCACCCGCTTGATATTGGATTCCTGACTCGCCCAAATCAATTTCTACATGACGAACATCTTTAGCTGAATCTCTACCAGTAATTTTTTGGCTTAAGCTTAACTCTGCTGCATAAGGGTTCTTTTTATTGAACTGGCTGGCTGCAGGTGCATTCACTGGCAAGCTAACTACCGAACCACTTGGCTCTGCACTTAAGGTTTGCTTAATTTCATCTAATGCTTTTAAGGTCCAAGCGTCGGCATCTTTGTCGTAATCAACGTCACAATCAACACGCTCAGCGACACGCTCGGCACCTAAGGCGGCTAAACGTTCGTCAAAATCTTTACCGGTTTGACAGAAAAACTCGTAACTAGAGTCACCTAACGCTAAAACGCTGTATTTTAGGTTATCTAGTTTTGGTGCTTTTTTAGAAGCTAAGAACTCATGAAACTCAATCGCGTCATCAGGTGGCTCGCCTTCGCCATTGGTGCTAGCAACAATCAATAAGTGAGTTTCATTTTTCAAGCTTTTCGCTTTGTAGTCAGCCACGTTAACGAGCTCAGCATTAATGTCTTTTGCTAGCGCTGCAGCCTTCAATTCTTCAGCGACACCCTTGGCATTACCCGTTTGCGAAGCATACAAAATAGTGAGTTTGCCAGCAGGTTGTGCTGAGGCCAACGGAGCAATTTGCCCGGCTGTTTGTCCGACACCGGCAAGGTAACCACTTACCCATGCCAGCTGAGTTACCGATAGCTCTGCCGTAGCCTGTTGCAGCAGGCTAACCTGTTGCTCAGACAGTGGGCTAGCCAATGACGAAAGTTCCTTTAACAACATTTTTTATCGCACCCTAGAATCACAATTGCAGCTAGTCTACCCAAGCTTGAGTCACCACAATAAAGAATAAAACGGGATTTTTTATAACCGTAGGTAATATACGGCCTTATTCAGCTGCCATTTTCGCTCACAATTTACACTATGTGACTGAACAATCAGCATTATGCTGAAATCTTTTATAAGCTAATGTTATTGAATGAGTGGATTGGCTTGCTATGGAACAGCGTCTGAAAAACGAACTCTCCTTAGGACAAAAGCTAGTATTGTTACTAGGCTGGTTAACGCTTATGCTGCTTGCTGGTGTTACCGCTCAATATCAAGCGAAACAGCAACAACAACGCCAATTACTCGAAGAAAGCCAGCGCTTACAACGCAGTATTCAACACGAGCTGGACCGCTTTAGAAACTTTCCTAAAGTACTTGCCATACAACAGCAGCTTATTGAGCCGCTGAGCCTTAATTTGAGTAGCCAACGCCGCCAAGCTCTTAACCTATATTTACAGCAAGTTAATCAGCTGCAAGGCAGCGATGTCACCTACTTATTAGACCCTTCCGGCACCACGTTAGCTTCTAGCAATTGGCAAAGTGCCCGCTCATTTGTAGGCAGTAGTTATAGCTACCGCCCCTATTTTCAAACTGCTATTTTAGGCAAGTACGGTCAGTATTTTGCGCTTGGCTCTCGCTCTGGCGTTCGCGGTTACTACTTCTCTGCACCGGTCATGCTTAAGCAGCGGGTCATTGGTGTATTGGTTGTGAAGGTCGCCCTCAATATCATTGACAAGAGTTGGCGAGACCCTAATTTCGAATACCTGCTTACCGACAAACACGGCGTGGTGTTTTATGCCTCCCAAACTCATTGGTTATACAACAGCATAAAACCGTTGCCGGAATCACTGCGCCAACAGCTTATTAACTCACGCCAGTACGGTGATAATAAGCTGCCAAATATGGCTGAAAACTTACATGAAAGCAGTATTAACTTGCCGGACTACAGCGGCCAACAGATAGACTACAACAGTATTACTCGAGTATTACCCACGGCCGGCTGGCGCTTATATGCCTTGTCGGAAGATAGAGGCTATAGCAGCGACATTGGCGAAGCGTTGTTCTTAAGTTCGCTATTCTATTTGGGTTTGGTATTGCTTTATTTATACTGGCGTCAGCTGCAAGCTAGGCGCCAATTACAAACTGAAATAAATCAAGAATTAGAAACCCGTGTTCAGCTGCGTACTGCAGAGCTCACCAGCAGTAACCGCCAATTACAGCAGGCCATTGACGATTATCAACGTACCGCTAGCACGCTAAAGAAAACCGAAGATGAACTGGTGCAAACGGCTAAGTTAGCTACCTTGGGAGAGCTTTCGGCGGGTATTAATCATGAATTAAACCAGCCACTTACCGCTATGCAAAGTTACGCCGAGAATGCCTTGCGCTTTCAAGAAAAGCAGCAGCATCAGCAAGTCACCAACAATCTACAAGATATTCTTAAGCTCACCTTAATGATGAGCAAAATGATTGCTAAGTTTAAGATCTTCTCCCGTAAATCCCAAGGCCAAACCAGTGCGGTGTCTAGTGCGGTATCCATTAATGCGGCCTTATCCATTTTGGCCAATCGAATTGTTTCCAATCAAATAAAAATTGAATTTAGCGGCCAAAACCAACAGTGGGTTAAAGCCGATGCCATTCAACTAGAACAGGTGCTTATCAACCTCATCAACAATGCCATCGATGCCTTAGAAAACATTCAGCAGGCGCGTTTGGGGATCCGCCAATATCAAGAAGGTGACTGGCAATGCATTGCTATTTGGGACAATGGTCCAATGCTGAACCATGAGCAGCTCAAACGTATTTTTGAGCCTTTTTTCACCACCAAAAAACAAGGCCTGGGTTTAGGCATGGCCATATCGAAACGATTAATCGAATCTTTTGATGGTGAACTTAGCGTACGTAACTTACCAGGTATAGGCCCCGAGTTTGTCGTCCGTTTGCGCGCTCAAACGCCGCCAGCCACTAATCAACTATAAGAGGTGAGAGTGTATACCCCAGTCATAATTATCGATGATGACCCAGATATTTTACGCTCGTTAAAGCAAACCTTAGAGCTAGAAGACTACGAATGCTTAAGCTTTGAAAATGCAGAACAAGCACTAAGGCAAATAAAGCGTACTTGGCCAGGGGTTATTATCTCTGACATCAATATGCCTGGTTTGAGTGGACTAGAAATGATGCAACGGGCTCATCAAATTGATGCCGATTTACCCATCATCTTGCTCACCGGTCATGGCGATATATCAATGGCTATCAAAGCCATTCGTGATGGTGCTTACGACTTTTTAGAAAAACCTTTCTCCACTAGCCACCTATTAGAAGTGCTGCAACGGGCCTTAGAAAAACGCCGGCTGACCCTAGAGAACCGCGAACTAAAAGCTGAGCTAGATGCGCAAAGTGGCCCAGGCCCGCGCATTTTGGGCTCTACCCCCTCGATAGTTCGACTGCGTAAAATACTCAGTCACATTAAAGATACGCCCGCAGACGTATTAATTAATGGCGAAACAGGTACCGGTAAAGAGTTAATTGCGCGTTTCTTACATGACCACAGCGTTAGAGCCAAACACCCTTTTGTGGCCATTAACTGTGGGGCGATTCCCGAAACCATGATCGAAAGTGAGTTGTTTGGCCACGAAGCGGGGGCATTTACTGGTGCTCAAAAGAAACGGATAGGTAAGATTGCCTTTGCCAATAACGGCACACTATTTCTAGACGAAATAGAAAGCATGCCAATGGCTTTGCAGATAAAGCTATTGCGGGTGCTAGAAGAACGTAGTGTAGAGCCACTGGGCAGTAATCAAGCCACGCAGCTTAACTTGCGAGTCATTGCCGCCACCAAAAGTGATTTAAAAACCTTAGGTGAGCAAGGTGAATTTCGCAGCGATCTTTACTACCGACTCAATGTAGTAGAAGTGCAGATCCCACCGCTTAGGGAGCGTGGTGAAGATATTCCCTTATTGCTAGAGAATTTTCTCCGGGTTGCCGCCGCGCGCTATCAACTGAATAGCCCTGAAATAAGCCCACAACGACTGTCTGAGCTAATTCACCATGATTGGCCAGGCAATGTGCGAGAATTAAGAAACCTCGCCGAGAGGTGGGTGCTTATGGGCGAAGATGCAGCATTTAACGAAGCTAATAATGATCAACAAAGTTTAAATCTTGCAGAGCAGCTATTCCGCTTTGAGCGCACCTTATTACAAGACGCTTTGCAGCGCCATAAAGGCCAATTAAAAGTGGTTCAAGAAGAGCTACAAATAGGCCGTAAAACCCTTTATGAAAAGATGAAAAAATACCAACTAGAGAAAGGCGATTTTAAAGAAGATTAATGGGTCACTTTCCCCCCATTAGCTAAAATGCCTTGGGGGGATATCCCCCCATATTTTTAGCCACAAATACTCAGCCACCCGAAAATCCGCTAATTAACCATTATATATCAATCTCTTAACAACACCCCTCATTCTTGGCTTGAGCTTTGCTATGAGCTGTAGCGTTGTAAGCAATTTACCCTACACAAGGATGATAAAAATGAAATTATTGGCAAGCACGCTCACAGCATTAAGTTTAGCTTTGGCTAGCGTAGTAAATGCAGCGCCTATTGAGCTTAAATTTTCACACGTAGTGGCAGAAAACACCCCCAAAGGCCAAATGGCCTTAAAGTTTAAAGAGTTAGTCGACCAACGTTTACCCGGTAAAGTAGAGGTGAAGGTTTACCCTAACTCGCAACTCTACGGTGACGGTAAAGAGCTAGAAGCCTTGTTACTGGGCGATGTTGAACTCATCTCTCCTTCTTTATCAAAATTTAAAAAATACACCAAGAAGCTACAAGTATTTGACCTTCCGTTCTTGTTCCAAGACATGGCTGCCGTTGAACGCTTTCAAGCCAGCGCAGAAGGCCAAGAGTTATTGTCATCTTTGGAAAGCAAAGGCCTTGTAGGTTTAGGTTACTTGCACAATGGCATGAAACAGTTATCGGCTAATGAACCGCTTTACACACCGGCAGATGCTAAGGGCAAGAAATTTAGAATTATGTCCTCAGATGTATTGGCAGCCCAATTTGAAGCAGTAGATGCCGTACCACTGAAAAAGCCTTTCTCGGAAGTATTTACCCTATTACAAACCCGTGCCATTGATGGTCAGGAGAACACTTGGTCGAATATCTATTCAAAAAAATTCTTTGAAGTGCAAGCCAGCATTACTGAATCTAACCACGGGGTATTGGATTATCTGATCGTTACATCTGCCGAATTTTGGCTTGAGTTACCTGACGATATTCGCACAGAGCTAAAAGCGGCGCTAGACGAAGCGGTTGCTCACGGTAACCAAATTGCGGCGCAAAAAGCGGATGAAGATAAGGCTAACATTATGGCCTCTAAACGCTCTGAAGTTATTTCTTTAAGCCCTGAACAACGCATGCAATGGGTAGAAGCTATGAAACCCGTTTGGCAGCAGTTTGAAGGTGAAATTGGCAAAAACATTATCGACGCTGCAGTAGCGGCTAACCAATAAAACGGCTTGCGCAGAGCCCCCTCGCTCTGCGCCCTTTCACCGTATACCCAAAAAGTATTCGGTGTACTGATAAGGATATCCCATGAAGTTTGTGATTTGGTTTCGACGCTTTGAAGAAAACTTCATTGCTTTTTTGTTAGTGACTATGACCCTGCTGGTATTTGTTGAAGTGATTATGCGCTTTGTTTTCAACGCTGGCATTCACTGGGTACAAGAGGTCACTCTCTATTGCTCGGCTTGGTTAGTGCTGCTTGGCGCTAGCTGGGGTGTGCGTGAAGGCGCCCACATTGGCGTAGACGCCTTTGTAAAGGTATTACCACCTACCCAACGAAAATGGCTCACCTTAGTCGCCCTAACCCTATGTTTATTTTACTGCTGCTTATTTATGTATGGCTCTTGGGTTTACCTCAGCAAGTTACAGCGCATAGCCATTGAAATGGAAGATTTGCCCATAGAGAAATGGAAGACCATGAGTGTGTTGTTTATCGGCTTTGTGTTGCTACTAATCCGCTTTTTAGAAGTGGGATGGAAAGTTGCGACGAATCAGCAAGATGGTTTCCACCTCGCCGATGAGGCCAAAGAAAGTATGCAATTGGCCGACGAACTAAAAAAACAATAAGCGCTTGCGGCAAAGGAACTGACCATGACTACCTTCACCTTATTTATCTTACTGTTTGTATGCATGATTATTGGTATGCCCATCGCTATTGCGCTTGGTTTTGCCAGTATGACCACCATACTATTATTTTCTAACGATTCATTAGCCTCGGTGGCGTTAAAACTATTTGAAGCCACTTCAGAGCACTACACCTTACTTGCTATCCCCTTCTTCATTTTATCTTCGGCGTTTTTATCTACAGGTGGGGTAGCTCGTAGACTGATTAATTTCGCCATGGACAGTGTTGGCCACATTCGCGGCGGCTTAGCCATGGCTTCAGTGCTGGCCTGTATGTTGTTTGCTGCGGTATCTGGCTCAAGCCCAGCAACAGTGGCAGCGATTGGCTCTATTGTTATCGCTGGCATGGTGCGCTCAGGCTACCCTGAATCACTAGCAGCAGGTGTTATCGCCAACGCCGGCACTTTGGGCATTCTAATTCCGCCCTCTATTGTAATGCTGGTTTACGCAGCGGCTACCGAAGTATCGGCCTCACGCATGTTTATGGCGGGTTTTATACCGGGCCTAATGATGGGCAGCATTTTAATGATAGCCATATACATTGTGGCCAGAATTAAAAACCTACCTGCTCAGGCTTACCCTGGTATTCGCCAATGGGGCATTTCTGCGCTTAAAGCGACCGGCGGCTTAATGCTGATTGTTATTGTACTTGGCTCAATTTATGGCGGTGTTGCTAGCCCCACCGAAGCAGCCTCGGTGGCGGCTATTTATGCTTTTTTAGTATCGGTATTTGGTTATAGAGATATTGGGCCAATCAAAGAACAAGCTTGGCGAAATCAAGGCGAAAGCATGATGGCAGCCACAAGCCGTAACTTGATGTTATTTCCAATCAGCATAGTCAAGTCTGTGACCGACCCAGAAGTGCGCCAAGTGATCAAAGATGCGGCAAAAGTCAGCATTATGCTGCTATTCATTATTGCCAATGCGATGTTGTTTGCTCACGTGCTTACTACCGAGCGCATCCCACACATGATTGCCGAATCGATTGTGGCTCATGGCCTACAACCTTGGGCGTTTTTGATAGTTGTAAATATTTTACTGCTGATTGCCGGTAACTTTATGGAGCCGTCGGCGATATTGCTGATTATGGCGCCAATACTGTTTCCCATTGCCACTCAGTTGGGCATCGATCCTATTCACTTAGGGATTATTATGGTGGTGAATATGGAGATTGGAATGTTGACACCCCCTGTTGGGCTCAATTTGTTTGTGACCGCGGGCATTACTGGCAAGAGTATGGGGTGGGTGATTAAGGCTTGTTTACCTTGGCTTAGTTTACTGCTGTTCTTCCTGATATTGATTACCTATATTCCGCAAATCTCCTTGTTCTTGCCTGAATATTTCGACCGAATAAATGGATATTAATTAACACACCAAACCAAACAAAAAGGCCTGCTAATGCAGGCCTTTTCTTTCTCACTAGTAAAATTAATTACACTTTTTCCATTCGGCGCTGACGCCTGCGCAAGGCATCACTAAAGCGGCGTTTTGCGACTTCGGTTGCCGGCTTTAATGGTGGAACTTCCGCAGAGTTGCCTTGGTCGTCTACAGCAACCATGGTAAAGAAACACGAATGCGTATGGCGAACGGTTTGTTCTTTTAGGTTTTTAGCTATTACCTTAATGCCAATTTCCATTGAGGTTCGACCGGTATAATTCACCGATGCAAGAAACGTTACAAACTCGCCAATTTCAACCGGGTTCTTAAATAGCACTTGGTCTACCGACAGCGTTACAGCGTAATTACCGCAATACTGAATGGCAGTGGTATAGGCCACTTCATCAAGCTTTTTCAACATGGCACCACCATGCATTTTACCCGAGAAATTGGCCATTTCTGGAGTCACTAATATATTCATTTCTGTTTGCGAATTGTCCATCAGGAGCCCAATTTTTTGTTGCGATAAGGCTGCTTAGCAGCCTTTAGTGTTGATGTTGTTTTATTAACTAGTCGGTTTTTAATCCGTACTTTTCTAATAAAGAATACAAGGTAGGTCGAGTTACGCCTAACAAGCCGGAGGTGTTAGAAATGTTCCCATTACTTAAGGCTAATGCTTTATTAATGGCTTGTTTCTCGGCGGCCTCACGCACGTGACGTAAGTTTAAGGCGAGCTTGATTTGCTCTTCATCGCCGATTGGCAAGGCTAAATCTTCCGCAGTGATTTGCTTGTTGTCTGCCATAATAACTGCAGACTTAATTTTGTTTTGTAGCTCTCGAATATTGCCAGGCCAGCGGTGACTGGTTAAAGCTGTAATGGCATCATCACTAAAGTTATTAATGTTACGCTGCATTTGCTTATTGTAGCTCTGCAAAAAAGCCCGCGCTAACAACACCACATCTTCTCCACGCTCACGCAATGGTGGAATATTGATGGTGATTTCACTGATTCGATAAAACAAATCTTCGCGGAACTCTTTTTGCTCAACCATGTTCTGCAAGTTTTGGTGGGTTGCGCAAACGATTTTCACATCCACCGGGATCTCTTTACGCCCACCAACTCGCTCTACAATTTTTTCCTGTAGGAAACGTAAAATTTTAGCTTGTAAGGGATATGGCATATCACCAATTTCATCGAGAAATAAGGTGCCGCCGTTGGCGCACTCAATCTTTCCTTCAGTGGTTTTATGCGCCCCAGTAAAGGCCCCTTTTTCAAATCCAAACAATTCACTTTCTAGCAAATTTTCTGGAATAGATGCACAATTAATGGCAATAAATGGTTGGTCTTTACGAGGGCTTTGCTGATGAATAGCTCGCGCAAGAACTTCTTTTCCGGTACCACTTTCACCTAGCAACAAGGTAGTGACCTCAGTAGGGGCGATACGCTCTACCATACGGCACACTTTTTGAACCTCTGGCGAGTTCCCTAAAAAGCCATTGTTATCTAAAGAAGCACCTTTTAGCGCTTCATTCTCTAGCTCAATATTGGCAACCCAAAAGGCGCGAGCGATAATAACCGAGAGGGTATCGTCATCAATCGGCTTTTGATAAAAATCATGCGCGCCCATAGCAATAGCGCTAAGCGCGTTGTCTTTCTCTTCGTTGCCGGTGATCACTATAACTTTAAGCTTAGGGTTTAGCTCAAGCATTTCTTTGAGAGTTGCTAAACCCTCACTGGCGTTGGCTTCATCTGGTGGTAAACCAAGATCTAAGGTTACCACTTTAGGTTCGTAACGTCTTAATGCGGTGATCGCTTCTTTACGATCACCAGCAATAATCACTTGGTAGTCGCTAAAGCTCCATTTCAACTGTTTTTGAATACCAGGGTCGTCTTCAACAACCAGTAACGTTTCCATGTTTATCTCATCCGTTTACGCAAGCTCACAGCAACTGCCAGCTAAATTTTATGAATTGGTAGAAACAAGCGGAATAAACTTCCCTCGCCTACATGACTCTTAACCTGTATATGCCCACCCAGTTCTTCAACAAAGCGTTTTGCATCATAGGCGCCTACACCCATGCCTGCATTACCCTTGGTGGTATCAAATGGCTTGAATAAGCGCGTATCAATAAACTCTACGCTCATCCCTTCGCCGTTATCTTCAACCTCTACGATGCAATCTTTGTCCTGAGAGCTCGCTTTAATCATGATCTCGCCAGAGGCTTGAGTAGCGTCTTGAGCATTTTGTACTAAATGAGAAAGCACATTAATAAAACGCTCTTGGTCGCCAACTAACTCAAAGTCGTCTTCTAAAGAAAAACGTAACTGCGGCTTAGGTTGGCCCATTGAACGCGACTCTACGACCTGCTGCAGTGCCTTTTTTAATAAAAAGGGAGCGACCACAGTATCTACCCGTTGCTTTTTACTTA
Organism: Agarivorans sp. DSG3-1; assembly: GCF_046774965.1. Taxonomy (NCBI): domain Bacteria; kingdom Pseudomonadati; phylum Pseudomonadota; class Gammaproteobacteria; order Alteromonadales; family Alteromonadaceae; genus Agarivorans; species Agarivorans sp. DSG3-1. The sequence goes on from NZ_CP177241.1 coordinate 460,504, forward strand.
AATGCGCCACTACTTTAGCTAAACGATTTGCCGCCGAATCTACGGTTTCGAATGCGTCATCAATAAACTCTGGGTTATGTTTATGTTTAATAGCGTTTTTAGACATTAACTGCAACTGCGCCAACACGTTCTTTAGATCGTGAACCAAATAAGCCGACATGCGATTAAAGGTATCAAACTGCTGACTTTCGGCTAGCGCTAAGTTAGAGCGATGCAAATTTAGGAATACTGCTAACTGGCGGCTAATCGCGCGCATTAAGTCTCGGTCTTCCCAGTTAACGCTGTGGATAGCGGTAGGTGATGACAATAGAATTACACCTTTAAACCCTTCACCAGTGCTAGTGGGAACCAAATAACTAAACTTACTGACTTGTTGCAGCATCTTAGAGGAAACCGTAAACGGTACAACGCTAGAGTCTTCTTTCAATTCGTCTATATCAATGATCCATTGATGTTCAATCGCTTGGAAGGCCAAGTGCTCTAAACACAGTAAAACTTGTGGGTCATCATCTGCGACGTTATAGCAAGATTTCACCGTGAAACGACCGTTCTCAATAATTGCCAAGCTAGCAAATTGGCAGTCAAATGGTTGGTTAATGGCTTTTAGTGCAATGTTATAAGGTGATACACCGTCTTCTTCCAGAACGGCGGCAAACTTCATCCACTCTTCGCGGTACTCATATTTATTAGCAAAGAAATGTTTAGTAATTTGCACCTTAAGCTGCTTACGCAAACGCTCAGATAGAAACAAACTCACCAGTATCAGGGCACTTAAAGCAAAGAAACCATTTTGTGCCATGCTTCCCCAATCACCACCCGCATAGCGAATGTAATAGCCCACAAGCGCCATCATGAGTAAGTAACCACCAGCCACTAGCAGTAAGGTACTGTGGTAGATAACATCACGAGAAACGTAGATCTTGGTAGACCAACGCTTAATTCTACGCGCGCTTAATAGCACTAATGGGGCTGCGAGAACGGCAACAAAACCACGCAAACTCCAAAAATCAAAAGAAATCCCTGATGTGATCAGTGCATTCGCATATAAGGCAAAATCAAAAGCAAACATGCCACCAAGGCCTAAACACATTGGTTTAATGGTTGGGCGCGCGTTGACTTCAATCCTGCGGTAAAGCTGCTCTATTAGCCATAAGCCAATAACGGTTTGCGCTAACTGAGTAACCAACCAAAGCTGATTTAACGGTAGGTTGCTAATCGCCACGAAGAGTTGCAAGCAAGCGGTAATGAGTAGCCCGAGAAGAACACCTTTTCTGCGCCATGGGCCGTTAAGCAAGTTAGTTAGCTCAAAGCGAGGAGCTATGGTGGCGTAAAGCAGTAGAAACCATAAACCATTACGAATAGTTTCAACCGCATAAAAGTAGCCTAAGGGGAAGGCGAACCGAATTTGACTGGCACCAACGGCGGCCCAAAGCAGAGTAAAAAATACCACCCAGCTGAGAGCTTTACGTTGAAAACCGCTTTGTACGGTCGTTAACAGCAACAAGCTAAACAGCAAATACACCACTGCAGCTATGCTGTATCCCAATAATCCAACAATAATACTCAAATGAGATCTTCCATGTATTAACTAGGGAGTATTTATAAAAGCGTGCGGCTTTGCCTAATTGTTTTCGCTTAAGTCAACGATTTCTTTGCGCTTCTTTTCGATCATTTTATCTAAGTAGCGAATGATTTTTATCTTTCGCAGCACCACTTCTTCAAGGTAACTAGACACATCCAATAGGTTGGCTTTAATTTGATTGTCACTAAGCACTGCACCGCGAGCCAGATTTTGCCCATCTATGGCGCTTTCATATTGGCGCCCGAGCACTTCGTCAATATCTGAAACACCCTGTTGTTCTGGCGTACCCTGTAGCGATCCAGAAAGCTCGCCCCCCATTTCTTCAATCACTGAAGCAACATCAGCATGCGAAATAGTATGGAGGTCTTCAAGAAAAGCATACAGGAACAAGCGATCTGCAAAAATGTTAATTTTCCGCGGAATCCCTTTGGTAAAGTCTGCAATTTGCTGAAAAATATCGTCATCTAATTTTGGGTTTTCGTTCCAGCCGACTTGTTTTAAGCGATGCAGAATATAACCTTGAGTTTGCTCCGCATCTAATGGCTGAAGGTGGCAAGAAGCTATAATTCGCTGCCTAAACTGCTCCATTTCAGGTAATTCAATAATCGGCTTAAGTTCTTCTTGCCCCAATAAAAAGCTTTGGAACAGGGGCTTATCATTGAGCTGAAAATTAGACAGCATTCGCAGCTCTTCTACTGTTTCAGCAGGCAGATTTTGAGCTTCATCCACCACCAATAGAGCACGTTTTCCTTGTTTGTTTAGGGTTAATAAGTATTGCTCAAAACGTTTAAGAATATCGGCCTTATTGAGCCCTTCTACGTCAATATTAAACTGTGCGGCAACTAAGCGTACTAACTCGTCTGGGTTAAGCTTGGTCGTGGCAATTTGCGCGGCAACAATCGAGTCATCAATTGAGGCCAGTAAACTACGGGCGATGGTGGTTTTACCGGTACCAATTGGCCCAGTGACAACAATAAAGCCCTCTCCTTGCGAAAGGCCATAACGTAGATAAGACACTGCGCGGTCATGGTGCGGGCTAGCAAAGAAAAATTTAGGGTCTGGGCTAAGCTTAAATGGTTTATCACTTAAGCCAAAAAAAGATTCATACATGCTTAAAACTGCTTAGTCGCGTTAATCGATACTCGGTTTTCGTCATAGTTTCTACCTGCAGTATTTGAGCTACGATGGGTATATTGGTAGCGGTACGTGAGAAAGAAACCCTCGATAAGGTCTTGATTTAAAGACAAATCATAGCGGCTATATTTATCAATTTGGTCGGTGCCGTTAAGGCGATCAAATGTATAATGATCGTAATCAAACCCAAAGGCTATGGTCAAATTACGACTAAGCTTGTGGTCAAGGCCAATACCGCCACCGTAGGTAATGTCTTTAATAAAGTCACTATCACTGCGCAAGCCTTCGCGAGTTTGATGACGCAATTCGACATCGATGCCTGACCGACGTAAATTTAAATCAGTGTTCCAGCGAAATGTTTTATCTAACTTTTGCTCTTCTACGCTATCACCTTCTACAAAGAAACGGCGATCAAAACTGGTTGGCTCTTCAATGTAGCTAATGTCTGTTGTTACGCGGCGTTTTTTGTGGTTAAAAGTGAACTCATAAGCGTTGCCGTAAAAGCGTTTGCTGTACTCGAAAAACAGCTTAGTTCGACGGTTAGGCTCCAAGTTTAGCGCAGTGCCTACGTAATCATCGTTTTTATCTTTATCTAAGGAAAAGTTATAGCTGAGTTCTAAGTAACTTAAGCGTGAGCGAAAATAGCGAATAGCCGGGCCCCAGCTTTCAGATTCACCGACTTTTTCAGAAGAACTCACGCCTTCTAGGTAGCTTTCTGCGTAATAACGGATAAATGGGCTGAAGCCAGAACGCTGTTGCAGACCAAACTCACCTTTATACTTTACGTTTTCCGTTTCTTTAGAGTTACCGCGAGCTTCGCGTTTGATATAACTCGAATCCACTAACCAGAAAACAGTATTAACCTTTTGGCCATTCTTAAACAGCAAAGAGCCGTCAAAATCATTATTGTTACCACGGTCATCTTCGTAACGATATAAACTTGCACCCGCTCGAGCGCTTAGATCTATCCATTTACGGCGATTGGACTGGTAACTCAGGCCTAAACCTAGCTCACTACCTTGAATTAAATCCCCAGAGATAATATCTGTAATAGCATTACTGCTTACTTCTGCTGGCAAAATATCAATCGATGCAATCGCATCAACGCTAAAACCTGATTTACCTAATTTTTTGTCGGCAGCAAAATCCAACTCATGGTAGAGCTGGTTTTTGTTTGAATCATAGGAATGGTAGGTTTGACGAGCTTGATAGTCTAAGGACATTTCTCCGTCTTTACCGATAACTTCAGATACGATGCCTGCAGACAAAATACCGATTTCGCCAGCTTCAGGAGACTCTTCACTTAAACCCGCATTGTCGGTATAAACTAACTCGGCACCAATTTCAGGGCGAAACTGCACTTCAGCAGCATAAGCTGAAGTAGGCAGTCCTAAAGCGATAGCAAGCGCAAGAACAACACTAGGCGCTGCGTTCTTCCTCATATCCATAGCCGTATCCGTAGCCATAACCGTAAGTCCCTGTTTTTCCGTGCACTGCTTTATTTAATACGTAACCAATCGCCAGCTCTTCACTAAACTGCGATACCGCTGATTTAATTGCCGCCATTTTGGTACTATCTTGCTCTACCACTACCACTGCCTGACCAATAAAGTTAGACAACACAACGGTTTCATTCACGCCTAATACTGGTGGGCTATCAAACAATACAACGCGATCCGAATAACGGCTATTCAGCTCTTGAGTCAGAGAGCGCATTTTTTCACTCGCTAACAATTCGTTGCTCAAGTGATGCGGCATGCCGGCAGGCATAATTCTTAAATTAGGAATATTGGTGTGATAAATCACATCAGCAACATCATTGGTTTGCCCTAGCAAATACTCCATTAAGCCCATGTGCTGGCCAATACCTAAGGTTTTACTCACCGTCGGTTTAAGCACATCGGAGTCAATTAACAACACCGTTTTATCTTTTTCTAAGGCTAAGCTAAGCGCTAGGTTAATTGAGGTGAAAGTTTTACCTTCACCTGGGTTAGCGCTAGTCACCATTATCAGGTTACTTTTGTTTTGTGGGATTAACCCCGGCTCAAAAGCATTTTTAAGCAGCTTACGCTTAATACCGCGATACTCGTCGCTAAGCATTCTGGTTTCGCGAGAGCGAATGTCAGATAACATACCCAAACGTTTCAGTACTGCTGAATCAATTTGTAGAACCTGTTTATCAACTCTTTTGCTTGGAGTTGTCGCGGCCTCAGTTCCAGGAACTGCAGCTTGCTCTGCTGCAGGGACATCAATTGGTGCTTGATTGGCTTGGGCTTGCTTTGCAAGCTTACCCATTGCTTTTTCTATCGTGCTCATAGCAAACCTACTCCACCTAACCCTGCAATAATCTTATTGTGTAATCCGGGTAGCAAATTAATCACCATAAACCCTACAAAGCCACATAACAAAACGGTATTTGATAAAACAAATAGCCGCATTTTGCGCTTTTCTATTTTCATCAACCCAGAACTTTCAGTCGCCGAAACCACACCCAGCACAGGATAGCCAGTTTGCTGATATAACTGTTGTAGGCTTGATACCACAGGATTTATTTGGCTAAACGCAAACGACATACCACCGCCAACCGCGAGAGCAAAAATCAATACTCCAGCAATTAATAAGGGTCGCTTTGGCCCAGAAGGAACAAGAGGTACACGCGGCGCATCAATCACTCTAAACTTAATGTCATCGGTTGTTTTACCGGCGCTTTGTGAAATTTGCGCGCTCTCTCTACGAGACAAGAGATCTTCATATTTCGATTTAGTGATTTCGTAATTACGGTTTAGGCCGGTTAACTTCGCTTCAACATCAGGCACCTGACGCAGCTGTTCTTGCAAAGTATCTACTTTCTCGGCATGACGTTCTTCACGCACTTTTAGCGAAGCCACTTCATTCTCTAGCTGGCTCACCGTAATTTTTAAGTCTTGGTAAATGACCGACTCGGAAGCGATAGCGGCAGGTGTTTTAGCTGTAGTAATCGCATTATCTTTTTGCTTCTGCAAAGATTCAATCTGGCGCTGAACCTCTACCACATCAGGGTGGCGCTCTGTATAGCGCAGCAGCAAATCATCTAAACGCGTTTGCATTGAGATAATGCGGTCATCAAACTCAGTGCGAACTCTGGCTGTTTGCTGTGACGCTAACAACTCTTCGCTAGCCAATTGAGAACGTGCTGACACCAATTTGGTTTCAGCTTCACTTAGCTCCAAACGGGTTTCTTCAAGCAGCTTTTTAACCCCTTCCAAGTTACTATAATAAGTTGACTCTTTACCGGGTAAAAATGCAGTGTATTCTTGTTTGAATGACGCCAAGCGCTTTTCTGCTTCAATTAGGCGTGTTTCATATTCTTCAATTTGCTGATTAATAAACGAATTAGCGGTATCAGTATCTTGTCGCTTTTCTCCAAGAGTATTTTCAACAAAGACATCAAGCGCTGCTTGCACAACATCGCGTACATATTGCGGAGAGTCGGCCACGAAAGTAATAGTATAAAGATTCTCTCGGCGGGTTTTATCGATGTCGATCTTTTCTTTCAAATTATCTAATAGCTCATCGTACTCAGCGCTATTGTTAACTCGAACGTCAGCATCACTCGCCCGAGCAATCTTCTCTAGGTTGTTACGACTCAGTAAGGTTTTAACAATCATCGCCAGTTCCTGACTAGGATCGGTCTGAATGGCTAAACCTTTCAACAGAGGTTGCAACAACGAACGAGTGTCTGCGTAGACCCTAGCCTCAGCAGTATATTGATTTGGCATCAATGTTACCGCTATCCAACCAATTGGGCAGATGATCCACAAAGCGATTAAAATATAACGGCGTTTTAACCATACCCCTCGCAGGTATTGCAAAAAATCCTCAATTAACTCTTGCATTTAAACGACTACTCCGACTAAAACCAAGCTTCTGGGATAATAATAATATCGCCAGGAAGAACATCTACATTGGCTTCAATCTCACCATCTTGTATTAGTTTGCCTACACGCACGTTATAAGAGCGCTGCTCTCCACTTACTACTCGAACCAAACGAGCATTATCACCATCGGCGTACTCGGTTAAACCGCCCACCTGAATCATTACATCAAGCAGTGTCATGTCTTCGCGGTAGTTAATGGCTTGCGGTTCAAAGGCTTCACCAATAACGCGAACTTGCTCGCTAAACGGCCCAATAAAACCTTCTACCGTTACCGTTACAATCGGGTCACGAATAAATTCGGCCAATTCAGATTCGATAAGACGGGCTAGTTCAGTCGGCGTTTTACCCGACACTTCTAGGTCTTCCACTAAAGAGGTTGAAACCATACCGTCTGGGCGAACAATAAAAGTGCCTGAAATTTCAGGGTTTCGCCAAACGAAGATGTTTAGATCATCACCCGGTCCTATCAAGTATTTATAATCGGCGGGATTTTCGGTGAGCGAAGGGTTAACCGACGCACTAGGTAAGGTGGGTAAATTGTTTGAACATGCGCTAAGGAAAAGCCCTAACGCCATTACCGAGAGTAGTTTAACTACCGCTTGATTTAGTTTTTTCATAGCACTATCCATTACGCTGAGTGTCCATCAAATAACATTGATTGAGAAAGTCCTTTTTCCCATGATAGTGTGCGGGGACGCATGTTGTAAATCTCTTGAGCTAAATAGTTTTAATATATCGATATTTATCTTCAGGCCGTTGTAAATGTAAAGCTAAGGTAACAATTCTGCTGTTAACTAAAGGCGCACAAGTAGAACCGATTTTTTGTGGCTCTGTGTTTAAATCTCGGTATACTGGTCAATCTTAAAATTTAAATTTAAATTGTTTCAAGGAAGAAGCGTGGCTGGTTCGAAATTTCACAATCTAGATCCTGGTAGTAGAGCAATTATTCTCGCCGAATTTTTATTGCTCATAGGGGTTTTTGTCATCGGCGTTGAGCTTCTTCGCTTCAGCGGTTTTGAAGGTATTCCTGCTTACGGTGAGGGTATCTTATTGATGCACTGCCTAGCATTTACCTTTCCTATTCAACTCTCCATCCTTTCTGTTGGCTTATACAACCAAAAAATACGCGAAACCTTTCGAGGAGTCATTCGTCGACTGTTAGTGAGCATTGCCTTAGGGTACTTTATCTCTTCAGTTGTATATGTATTAACGCCGCTTGATGTATTACCGGGTAATTTCCGTGAATTACTTTATGCAGCAGTAATGATGGGCCTTACTACAATTCGTTATTTCGCCTTGAAAATGCAATACGAGCATATGGGCAGAAAGCGCATTTTAGTTTTAGGTGCAGGTGAGCGCGCGAGCATTATTGAAAAGAGAATGCGCCGTAAGTCTGACCGAGTTAGCTTTGAGATGGCAGGTTTCATCAATATGCCTGGTGACTCTGAAGACGGCATTAAACGTGAAACTATCCTTGAGCTCGACCAACCGCTTGAATCTTATGTACTCGCCAATGGCATTGAAGAGATAGTGATTGCTGCAGATGAGCGACGCGCTAACTTGCCAGTGGACAGCTTATTTCTATGTAAACTTCGCGGCGTAGAGATTACCGATATCATTGACTTTATCGAGCGTGAATCAGGGCAAATTGCGGTAAACCTTATTTACCCATCTTGGGTTATTTATAGTAACGGTTTCCACTCTACCAACTACTTACGTAGTTCTTTAGACTGGGTATGTAATACCTTCTTAGGCTTAATCGTATTGTCTCTAACTTGGCCGCTGATGCTAATTACCGTCATTATGATCAAGCTAGAAGAAGGCATTAAAGCCCCGGTCCTGTATTCGCAAGAGCGAATTGGCCTAAACGGTCAGCCATTTAATATTTTTAAGTTCCGTAGTATGCGTACCGACGCTGAAAAAGACGGCGCTAAATGGGCTCAGAAGGAAGACCCTCGCGTGACCAAAGTGGGCAACTTCATTCGCAAATACCGCATTGATGAATTACCACAAATTTATAATGTATTGATCGGAGATATGGGCTTTGTAGGTCCTCGTCCGGAACGCCCAGCGTTTGTAAAAGAATTAGTGTTATCGATTCCTTATTACAATCAACGTCACAATGTAAAACCTGGCTTAACCGGTTGGGCGCAGCTTAAGTATCCATATGGAAGCACTGAAGCCGATGCCTTAGAAAAGTTAAAGTTTGACCTGTATTACATTAAGCACCGCAGCTTCTTACTGGATTTATTGATTCTAGTAAGAACCGCAGAGATCATCTTGTTTGGTAAAGGGCGCTAATTTTTGGAGCCAGATAATGTAGAGCAAGAGCACGCTAATAGCGGTAATCTTCAAGCTATAATGGTCTTAGTTGTTACCGCATCAGTTGCTTTGCTATTTTGGCCAGTGCTATTGGATGTTTGGCGCTACAGTTTTGATGACGGCACCTACTCACATGCCTTTCTCATTCCTTTAGTAGCACTTTATGTGCTTTATGATTGTCGACAAGAACTACAGTTTCGCCAAGCTCCTAGTCTTTGGCTAATCCCTCTGATTCTGTGCCTAGCTTTAGAGCTGCTGCTGTATTTGAGCCAAATTAGTCTACCAGTGCGCGCCCTACTCCCTTTCGTATTACTGTTTAGCTTATTGAGCGTGTTTAAACATCACAAAAGTTTATATGTGTACGCTCTAGTCATGTTATTTGCTACACCAATTTGGGGGATTCTATCCCCTCCACTGCAGACACTGTCTACCAATGTTGTAGAAATGGTGATGGCCTATACCCACGTACCGAGCTTTTTTGAAGGCAATGTGGTGTCTATTCCTTCAGGTCGTTTCGAGATAGCGAATGGCTGTAGTGGCTTGCGCTACTTTATTACTTCGTTGTTTTTATGTTTGTTGTATATCTATTTTAATATTCGAGGCGCACGTAAAGCTGCTACCTTTTTTGTTGTGTGTATGGTCGGCGCGTTATTGGTTAACTGGGTACGTATCATCATTATTATTCTAGTTGGTCACGAAACCCAAATGCAAAGTGACTTAATTCACGACCATAATAATCTAGGTTGGTATTTATACATTCCTTACTTGCTGTTTGCTTTTTATGTCGGTGGTAAACTCGCTCAAGATCCTTTACCACGAGCGAAACCTGTTGAAGTAAGCCAGCCTTCACCAAAGGTATTTGCGTACTTCATTCTTGCTCTATTGGTTTTCTCTCCAAGCCTATTGGATTGGCCAGTGGTTGATGCAAATCAGCTAAACAGCCAGCAGACACCATCAGAAGTCCTCTACCATCGCTCTCTCCAAGTAAGCCAATATCAATCGGTAGAGCACCAAACGCTTTCTGTAGACGATATAGAGCTTCAGCAATGGGTATATTTATTTAGTGGCCTTGGCTTAGACAACAAAGCATCATTTTATTTAAATGAAGTGGTGCCAGAAAGTATGCGAGTGAATAAGACTGAGAATACTCCTCGCGCAAATTTTGTATACTTTCGCTCAAGAGCTAATCAACCAGCCTTGTTAGCCTATAGTTATGCAGGCGCTAACGGCTTAGTGGCCAATAGAGGCGCACTTAGATCTCAGCGCTTTTCCGAGGTACTAGCAGGCAAGCGTAAGAGTGCTATTGTAGCCGCTTCAGTCTTATGTGCTGACGCTAGCTGTAATCGCGAAAGAGCAGCGCTAGAACAGCAATTAGGTTTGTTTGAAAACACCGAGTTATTGTTTCAAGATCCAAGTTAACGAACCGTTACTGGCAAACCACCAATTAAACTTTCTTAGTGGTTTTAAGGCCCAAGCCGGTTGGCCAGCAGCGGTTTTACCTTTTTTATTCATCGTTCCATCGCACGTTTTTAGCAGTTCCTGCCCAAGTAAGTCTAATAAAAACTCGTCTTCGTCACGTTCACGCTTCAAATATACAGCCTTATAAACCATGCCCACTACGTCACAAGCATGTTGCCGCTCGGTCCAAGAATTACGGTCTTGAAAAATAGATTTTTTAAAGAACACTAAATAATCTGGGATATAAAGAGTCTTACCTTTGTATTCCACAGTATATAGCCCTTGTTGAAGCAGCATTTCTGCAAAATCTACAATCAATTGAGCCGCTTGCTGATCGTTAGTTAACCAAAAATAACGCCACAACTGTTCTACTACCAAAGCACTCATCCATGGGGAACACACCATCTCTTGACTGTTTTTATTAGAGTGTGCCTTCAAGCTATGTTTTAAACAGCCGCCCTGTCCGGAAGCGGGCACCCATAGATTTTGTTTAATTCCACCCAGTAGTTGCTCAACCCGGTTCAACGATTGCGCAGTGCTATCGAGCTCCCATTGATTTAGTGCTAAACCGAAAGCTACCGACAAGTGCCGCTCGGTCCAAAACCCGAGTTTGGTGCTGTAAGCTGCTGGCCACTTAAGCCCTTTCGGTGTCATGTTCTCAATCGCTAGCTTGGTAGACAGCTTGGGGTAAAACAAATAATCAATTAGCAGCCCGGCACTTAGCATGTACTTAAGATCTGCCGAGCCCTTCAAGGAAAAGTCTCCATTAGAATCTAACTGACTGATAAAAAACTGTGCTTTTTGATGAGCCGTTTTTTTCCATCGAGAGTCGGCGGTTTTAAAATACAGTTGATAGAAAGTATATGGCCTATCATATAGCCATGGCGCTGCGCTGTTACTGGGTAGCGTCGTTTTCTTCGCTGGGTCTTTAGGTTTACTAAGCTCGGCGATAAGGGCCTCATCACCGCTATAAGCAGCATAACGCCAATACGCGTTATCAAACCAACCCCAATCGATATTATTTGCGTTGTAGATAAGTGGTGAGTAAAGCGCTGAGTTTAACCATTTTTCAGTAAAATTAGCCTCAACCAATAGGGCTTCTTCTAGTTTTACCCCATCATTTGGTTTTGTGAGATTTTTTGCCCAGCGAATTTCAAGCTCACCAGTATCCAAACCTTCGACTTTAAATAGTACACCTCTATAAAACTTAGCGCCTCCTGCTTGCGGCCAACTAAGATGTGCCGAAGCGCTAAAATCGAGTATTTTCCCAGATTGGCTGAGTTCAAAGCCCTGCTGATTTGAAATAATGAAGTTGGGAATCGGTAATACAAAGTAGTGGTAAGGTTTGCTACTTGGTATCGATGAAATGCTTGCTTGAACTAAACCCTCTTCTGCTGCCGAGACTTTTAGCGTTAACAATAAAAACAGCATCAAGGCTGGAAAGTAGCTTGTCGATTTATTAAGGGATTTGCACATTTCTACCATTCCTGATTATGACTAAACGAGGCCAAGAAAAACGGTCGCTCATCAAGTAAAGTGCAAATCAAGAAAGTCGGCAAGTTAGTCCGCTAACGCGCTAACTTGTCATGCAACGCCATCACTTGAACTTTAAGCGAGTCTACGGATTTATTGTCATCAACTGAAATACGCTTTAGTGAGTACGCACTTTGCTCTGTCAGCTTAGTGTTAATCCCGTTCATAAAAGAAAATGCGAGACGATAGCCGCATTGCTTAGCCATCTCTTGGGTCTGCTCAGTAAAGCTATCTGTTCTGCCAACGGGATACGCTAACATACTCACTGAGTTGCTCAACTGGTCTTGAATAAACATACGCGACTCATGCAACTCTATACGTTGTTGCTGCGGCGTTAAGTGAGCCAAAATGGGATGACTTTGAGTATGCGATCCTATCGTCATCCCAGCATCAGCCATCTCCTTAAGCTGTTGCCAATTAGCAAACAAACTGTTGGAGCCGGGCAAAACGGGCGCTTTGCATAGCACTCTAAGTTGAGCTAACTTTTCATCCATCGAAAACTGCTGATCAGCTTTAAACGCATACAGCACTTTACGAATATTTTGAGTTTCATTTTTACCCGTTAAATCAACCGCATCAGGCCAATGTTCTAGTTTTAACTGACTAAGCTGGCAATGCTTAACCAACCAAGCAACTTCATCCCACCAGGCAAAGCTTCCGCCATCGGTATATTCAGTCACCACAAAAAACACAGCGCTTAAATCATGCTTTTTAAGCAAAGGGAAAGCATGCTGGTAACTATCGATATAGCCATCATCAAAGGTAATCAATGCATAAGGCTTGGTAATCGGTTTATTCGAATCTAATAGGCTGAGTAACTCAGATTCATTTACTACCGTGAACTCTTGTTTGTAGAAACGTAAATGCTGCTCAAACTGTTCTGACGTGCAGCTAAAAACATTGGGATCAAACTCGCTAAAACGAGCATCGCCAATTCGGTGATAATTAAATACATACACCCCTGGTGAACGCTGCTGCCAGCGCTTATCAGAAACGGTACGAGCACCAAATAAGAACTGCCTTATTTTGGCTCTACTCAGCATCGGCATGCTCTTCTAAGGTTTTATAGTGTGGCGCTTTAACCACATAATCCCTATAAAGGTGCGGATTACCTGTTTCACCAGCTTCTGCCGCTTTGGCCATGTTGTACATTTCTCTCGCCGACACATAATGCAATACGTAGTTGCTACCGTCATTATACTTGCTCTCTAGGTAGCTACACATATCATCGAAAGGTTTACCTAATAAGGTTGGCATGTCTGCTTCTTGAGTACCATGAGTATGGATCTTGATGAAACGCCATTCAGGACGGCCCTCAACATGGATATTGGCATTGACCCATAAATCTACGCGGTCTTTGGTCGGCATCATGCTGGTACGGATATCGGAATTCTCAATTTGTGGGAAGATCCCCTTTTTGCGGGCTTTCCAGTTCAAATCTAAGGGGCCATTAATCAACATCAAATCACCCCAAGTTTCACCACCTACTTTCACCATTTTGCCGGTATTGTGAGATTTAGGCGCATGTGGGTCATCTTTAGCGTAATAAATAGCATTAACCGTTGCTGGTTGCGTAACACTCGGTGCGGATGGGAAAGTGTAGTCGACAAAACAACCGGTTTCTCTTAGTACAATTAGCTCATCATTTACCCCACAAAGCTTTCCGTCGGGGTGAGAGTTATCCAAGGTCCAATTTCCGTGAATAAAGGCATACTGCAACTTTCCAGTGGTTTCACAACGGACAAAAGCCCCATGTTTCTCGTGTAATAATTCAGTGAAACCTTCTAGGGTTTTACGCAGATTATCACTGGTATCATCGTCATGATGTAAGTGAATTTCAATCTCACCAAAGCCTCGTGCACATAAATCGGCTACTTTGGCTAAATGTTCAAATCGGTATTCTTCTTCTGGGTAGAAAAAGGAATGCTTAGGGAAGCAGCCGTCTGCATCTTGGTGTTTGCCCGCAACTTCTGGGTACTCGTTAAACCACCGGTCAACCCTAGCTCGTTCTTGTTCCAGGCTGATATTCTTACCCCACTGCGGCTCGTAGTGGTCAACAAAACAGAACAAAACATGCGTTGGCCCTTCAAAATGAGCTTTCGGCCTAAACTTTTGCTTTAAATAGTGGGACAACCACAAATGCATGTGTTTTTTGCGAATAATAAGGGTTACCAACGCAGCCCCAAGCAGCGCCAGCAATAAGAAAATAGAAAAGATGATCACCGTGAAGTCCTTTGCCATGTGCCTTGCACATTTTTAAACAAGAATGAGTAAAAGCCTTTTAATAAAGCCATGTTCATTGATACAAAAAAAGTTAAAAAAGCGATACTACCGGGTAGGCTTTTTCCCTGCTTACTCCGGCTATTTCCCCACGCAGCGACTAAGTAGCCGGCGATTTGAATGGCCAATAGGCCGGCGTACCATGCTTCTTTGACTAAAAGTACATTAGAGACAAGCGCCACTAGCATTAAATGCGGAGTAAACCAGCGCAACACCTTATGGCTAAGGTAAGAAAAGAAACGTGCACCTTGTAAAGGGTTTAGCGCCCACAAACAACGTGTGAAAGCTTGATAGTTACCAGTACCAATTCGAATACGACGCTTTTCTTCGTCATGAAGTGAAGGAGCCACTTCTTCGTAAGCCACTGCGTTTGGCTCATATAAGACCTTTTTGCCTACTTTAGATACGTTCATAACAATCATAAAGTCATCAACAATCGTGTTGGCTGGCAGGGCTTGATAGAGCGGTTTAGCAATCGCATAAATAGCGCCATTCGCTCCAAGTAACGCACCAAGACGGGACTCATGAAACTTAAGCATTTGCTCATAACGCCAGTATATACCGTCTTTGTTATCTTTTGATTCAGAGTCGACTAAATGCAACTCACCACATACCGCTCCAATATCGTCGCTATCGAAATGACGGACCAAATTCTCAATCGCATCGGCTTCAAAATGTGTGTTTGCATCAGACATCACCAAAATCGAATCTTCGGCCAGTTCAACGAGATCATTAAGCACATTTATTTTGCCGCGGTTTTGCTCAAAAATATGGGCCTTAAAGTGGCTAGCGTCTACTGCCGTTAAAATATCGGCGCTAGAATCAGTACTACCATCAGAACCAATATGAATGGTTAGTTTATCTTTGGGGTAATTAAGCTGCAGTAGGTTATCGATGCGCTGTTGCAGGCATTGCTCTTCGTTGTAGGCGGCAATAATAATTGATACTGAAGGCCAGTTTTCGGGCTCATCAGAACGACGTTCATAACGACGCCACAAATAGCGAGTATCCCGAATAGCTTGTTTAATACCACTCACAACCAGCAATACTAAGGGGTAAATTACATAACTATAAGCGATGAGAGCAACCGCAATCCAAAAAATTAGCTCCATGACTATTGCTCCGCTTGTTCGGTTGTTCGCTGATACCGACGCGCAGGAATCCCTAGCATGGTCGCGCCCTCTTCTGCCGATTTAGTGAGTACTGCATTGGCACCAATTTTCACCTTATCAGCAACGCGTAAATCACCAATTATTTTAGCGCCAGCGCCGACAAAAATGTTCGATCCTAAGCGCGGAGATTTGCCTTTTTCATCACCAATGACCACCCCACTTTCTAAGGTGATGTTCACTTCACCTTGCACTTTGGAATTAATCACAATGCCTACCGGATGCATAATCACAAAACCCGGGCCAAACTCAGCTCCACTGCCAATAACGCAGCCATTGATAAACTTATTCAAGCATTGAAAAAAGTACGCTACTAAACCTAAACGATGAGAGGCAAACCAGCGCATACAGCGGTAAAGGATATTGGCACTTGAACCGTCAGCCATCACTATTCGCAACATGCTCACATCAGCACCGTCTTCCTTAAAGATTTCTTGTTTTCGGCGGAAATCAGCTTTCAATCGTTCCATCATTTCACCAATGTTAATAGTTGTTCAGCATTGTGGCGCCATTGCCTTTCGCGCTCTATATAGGCGCGCGCTTGTTCGCCCACTAACTGTTGTTGATCTGGCTGCGCAGATAAGGCTAATACTTTCTCAACACAAGCTTCACGGTCATTGGCTTTAAATAACCAACTGGTTTCGCCGTCTGCTACTACTTCATCAATAGGGGTAAAGTCTGGTGCTACCATACCTTTACCCATAGCCATAAATTCAAACAACTTCATGGGCGAGCCATAATCATTTGAGTCGGGTAAAATACCAAAATCCATCGCCGACAAATACGTGGGTACTTGGTCATGAGCGACTCGCCCTGGCATAATAATTTGCGATTCAGCCCCAGCACTGGCAATGCGTTGCTTGATACTGTCGTAACAGGCTCCGTCACCCACCAGCAACAGCACTATATTGGGATAATCTTTAAGGCGCTCTGCTATTAGGTCAACAAACCAATCAATGCCGTGCCAATGCACAAATGCCCCCACATACCCCACAACTACCTTGTCTTCTACCTTAAGCTTTTCGCGTAGTTGTTGGGCAGCGGGTTTATCTATTACAAACTGGTCTAAGTCAGCGGCATTCGGCGAAATAACCGAGGGAGCGATATCAGGGTAGGCATCTTGCGCGACTTGCTGGAAACGGCTAGAAATAAATACTAATCCAGTCGCATTACTAAAGATCCAACGTTCTACCGAGCGGGCAAAGCGTTGAAAAAACAGCTCTCGCACACGATGTACCAAACAAGAGTCATTAATCTCCAA
Source organism: Agarivorans sp. DSG3-1 (assembly GCF_046774965.1). NCBI lineage: Bacteria > Pseudomonadati > Pseudomonadota > Gammaproteobacteria > Alteromonadales > Alteromonadaceae > Agarivorans > Agarivorans sp. DSG3-1. The sequence continues at coordinate 477,160 of NZ_CP177241.1, forward strand.
CACGATCGGAATATTGTGCCTTTTAGCCCACCACACACTAACAAACATAAACAACGAGTAACGCTCGTAAATAAGCTCGATATTTTGCTGCTTAACCGTTTTACGTAAACGCCACCATGCAAGCAGATTAAAAGCCAACTCAAATAATTCGAACACAAACTCGGGGGTATACTTGGTTAACTCTGTTAAACGAGAAAACAACCCTTTCTTTACAGGAAGCTTCGCCGCGCTGCTGGACTGCGCCGAAGCTTCTTTTGGCCCAGGAGTGGTAGGTAGCTCTTCTTCTGGGTCAGCACCGGGTAACGACAGAATACTCACTTTATGGCCTAACTCTCTCAGCCCTTTTACCACCCCACGAATATGTACGCCTTCGGCACCTCTGCCACGTGTACGATGGTGGAATAAAATATTCATTTTAACTTAGCTCTCCAGTGCTTTAAGTTCAAAACCTTGTGCTTGCCATTGCGGAATAAGCACCGCTAATGCGTCTATACACAAGTTATTGTCATCATGAAATAAAATTATATCGCCAGCAGTAACAGGCTGGTCGTTAAAACGTTTTATCAATTGCTCGGTAGGTTCTTTTTTATAATCAAGAGAATCACGGCTCCAATGCACAGCGGTAATACCATGGCGAATCAAATAACCGAGTAAAGAAGAATCCCAACGGCCTTGCGGCGAACGAAATAAGCGACAATCAGTATTAGTTAGCTGCTTAATCGCGCTGTTAGTTTTTTCAATTTGCTGATTACGTTCAGTAACAGAGATATGGTCAAAACGTGGATGATTGTAGGAGTGATTCGCGAGGGCGTGACCCTCTTGAACTATTTGACTAGTTAATGCTGTAAACTTTTCAGCTCTAGCACCCAACACAAAGAACGTCGCTTTTGCTTGATGTTTAGCCAGTAAATCAAGTAACAAGGCCGTGAATTCAGGATATGGGCCGTCGTCGAAGGTGAGATATAAAGCCGGCTGTTGCGCGCTTTTTTTTATCAAAAACCATCGGTCTGGTAAAACTTTATCTCGTATAAGATATTTGATCTTACTTAACATCAACTACAAATCCGTTTGAGCCAATCACATCACGTTAAAACAAGCTGTTCAGTGTAACAAAATACCAGCTTAGCCCCAGCAATTCATTAACTTATCTTTTTAAGCTTCGCCATTTTTCAACATGCTTAAAAACAGCTGCTGATTAACCTGCCAAGAAAAACGACTTGCATGCTGTTTTATGGCTTGTTTGTCCCAGTCACTAGTGAGTATTTTGGTTAATCCTGCCGCTACCGCTGCAGCATCTTTAGGAGGAATCAACACCCCGCATTGAGATGCATCCATCACCTCAGGGATCCCACCTACAGTCGTTGCTAAAACTGGGGTACCGCAAGCCATTGCTTCTAATACTACGTTAGGCACTCCCTCAGCATAACTAGGCAGCGCTAACAATTGGGCATGGCTAATCCAGGCAGGTAACAGAGCATGTTGCACGGAACCCAAAAAGTGAACACGTTCTGCTAAACCATCGGCCTTGGCCTGTTGCTCAATAGTGGCTTTCATTGCACCCGTGCCTGCATAGACTAATTGTAACTCAGGATGTTGCTCAGCCACTTCAGTAAAACCCTGATAAAGCTCGGTCACCCCTTTATCTACTTTTAAGTTACCCACATAAAGTAAGTAATTTTGAGCAAAAGGTCTTTTGGTATCCACCCCAAATTTTTGATGGTCAACACCGTTGTAAATCACCGATACCTTTTCTTGGTTAATACCCAAGCTTGCCATTTCTTTGGCTAGCGCTTGAGAGACAGACAATATACCTAAGGCATTTTGACTAGCATGTTTAATCTGTTTGGCTCGAGCAGGGTCTTTGGCCAGTTGGTTTATATCACTACCATGAACCTTAAAGAAAAAACGCGCGCCAAACAGCTTAGCCAACCAACTGCTTGCCACCGCCTCAGGAAATGCCCAGCTAGCCATAATAATCTTAGCTTGCTTGCGCTTTAACCAAAAACCACTGTGACTTAACAGCGACAAAAACATCATAACGCTATAAAAACGGCGGCCTATTTTAGGTGTATAAAAGTACGGTAGGTAACGTACTGCGTCACTTTGAGTAATCTGCTTGCGGTGTTTAAACCATTCGGGAAACGCTACCGGCACCAAAATGCTTAATGCGTATTCGGATTTAAGCAGTTCAAACTGTTGATGATTAAACTTAGCTCGATTGGGTTCCCATGGCAGTGGGTACAAGTTGGTAATGATCACCATTGCAGGATTAGACTTCACAGATAGTAACCCTATGTTTGCCGCTGGCAGTAAGCGGAATATCGTCCACTAGTTCGAAGTGTAAAGTCAGCTCACCGTGACTGTATTTATTGATCTCTTCTGTAATCATTGCTTTGTCGCTATCACCAAATTGTTCGTTAGCCACAATCTTCATGGTCACTTGATCAATCTGCTGCTGAATGATTTGGAAGCGCGAAATACCCGCAAACTCTTTAAACAAATGCGGAAACAATTCCCCGGGAATACTTCCACCCGATGGGGTTTTAATAATATCGAGTTTGCGGCCATCAATACTTGCCATAATAGGTAAAGGGTTGCCACAACTACATGCGTCCTCCACCAGCGTAGCTCTGTCACCGTTGACATAGCGAATCAAAGGCATCCCATAATTGTATAAATCGGTCACCAGTAAATCACCGCTACTACCGGTAATCGCCTGCCCTTCGCTATCAATGGTCTCCACTACCAAGTGGTCCACATTAATATGCAAGTTACGCTGCTCTTGGCAATCGGCCGCCATTAGCATGAACTCGCGACAACCAAAGGTGTTATAAACCGGCGTATTAAATGCCCGTTCTATTTCTTCGCGCTGAAAATCATGCAATGGTTCTGCGCCGGTTAAAATAGTACTCGGCTTCCACACTTTAATGTTGTTGTCGTTAATGTAACGCGCCAACTCAAACAAGGGGTTTACATAAGACACCATCGCTGTAGGTTTGTAGGCGTTAATGTCATCTACATATTGCTGCTTGTTATTGTTATTCATAGCAAATGAATTAAGCATTTTACGGTTATAAAAGCCGTGGTATAGCGCATTTTTAATTAACTTAAAGCGTGAGGGTTGACCTAAATCAGCCCCCCAAAGATAGAGCGTTTTTTGTCCCAAACCTGCGCCTAACCAACCATAACCACGCCACATCACCGCTTCTCGGCGTGTATTGCTATTCAGGTCTAATTCAAAATGAAACGGTTGACCAGTAGAGCCCCCGGTAGATTTGCGAATGTTGTTAGGATGCAGATCAGATACAAATTCAGCATAATGCTGTTTAATATCATTTTTAGTCACTATAGGCAGCTGCTGAAAATCGCTTAGGCTGGCAATATCCCTGAGATCGTTAATGCCCGCTTCAGCCCACACTTTTGGGTAGTATTGAGTATGCTGATAAGCATGAGCCAACAGCTTTTGTAACTCTTGCCATTGATGCGCTAACAACTGTTCTTTAGACCATGTTAGCCGTTGTTCATAGCCGTTTAGGTGATTGAGTAGTTGTTTACCTTTAATTGCCTCATAGCTAGGCATTAAAATTTTACGTAAAAAAGATGGGTAAATGGCCATCAGTGACTTCCATATCCGTATGTTGAACAATCGCTAAGGTTTAGCACGCGAAAACAAAAAAGGCGCGTATTGTGTCAATAATCAATCGCTTGCTGTTTGGCCACTAGCCTAACATTTAAGCGAAGTACAAGCACCCTATATACAGTGCAGTACTGATGTTCTAACTCTGCACATAGGCGACATTTTGGCGCTAAAGCGCAAAAATTTAAACGCTTCGCTTACTACTAATTTAAACATAGATACGTTAGCCTAAGTCTCAAATAAGGGATTCTCTCGTGTTAAGGAAAACGCTGTATGGACATTAGTCCAGTTTCAATTGCCTCAAAAGAGGGTGCAATTGTTTATCAGGTTAATTTTGACCTACGCGGTCAGGCTCAGCAACTATGGTTCGAAGTTAGTCATTTTGGCAATCTTAGCCTCTCAACTAACGCCGATACAGCCTTAGTCTCATTATTGCTACCTGCAATGTTAGCTAACGAGAATATTCATATTGCAGGCTCTATTTCAGAACAGTTGCTGTTTAATCTGAACGGCGCTTATCAAACTCTAGTGATCCAACAAATTCCCCAATTAAATAGAATTAAAATTAGCGCCGAGAAAACCTCTAGCCAATCAAGCCGCGCCAAGGGCGTGATTACTGGGTTTTCTGCAGGCGTGGATTCATTTTGCACTCTTACTGACTACTTTGCCGAATCAACACCCGCCGCTCGTAAAGTGACACACTTGTTGTATAACAATGTAGGTTCTCACGGAAAAGGTAAGGAGCGTTTGTTTAGAGAGCGTTACGCGCAACTAAAGCAATCGGCTGATAATTGGCAACTGCCATTTATCATGGTGAATTCAAACATGAATGATTTTTATGGGAAGGCATTGGACTTTCAGCTTACCCACACCATTCGTAACGCAGCTATTCCAATGTTGTTACAGGAACACATCGGTCATTTTCTCTATTCATCCGCTTATAGTTATAAGGATCTGTTCGTCGGCCCAAGTTACGACATGGCCTACAGTGATGTGTTTAGTCTACCCCTTTTATCTACAGAGTCTTTGCAAAGCCACTCTGTAGGTAGCGAATACACCAGAGTTGAAAAAACTGCAGTGGTGGCTAAAAATCCAGAGTCATACAAAGTGTTAGATGTTTGTGTGAAGGGAGACCAAGCTGAAAACTGCTCCTACTGTGATAAATGCTTACGCACTATGCTGACGTTGGATATGACCAATCAGCTTTCTCTATATAAAGATTGTTTTGACCTAGCGGTATATCAACAGCATAAAGATGCTTTTATCGGTGGCATGCTGGTAAGTGATGACCCATTGTTAAAAGAAATTGTGGTTTGGGCAAAACAGATGAACTACCCGTTCTCTTTTAAACACTATGTATATGTAGCTGTATTCACATTAAAGCACTTAAGCAAGTTAAGCATTAGAAACGCTAAGAAACCAGTGAAATATCTGCTGGCTAAGCTAGGTTTATACCAGCCTAAGCAGTATCACTAAACCCTGCCAAGCGAGCAATATAAGTAACACGATGACCGACAATTCCAAGCTAAAAAGCCAAGTTTTATCATCCCTAAAGTGGGTTGCTATGGGAAAAATAGTTACCCAGCTATTGCGATGGGCAATGACCTTTTGGGTGATTCGATTACTTAGCCCTGATGACTACGGCCTAGTGGCAATGTCAGATGTGTTATTTGGCTTTTTAAACTTGCTACTTGCATCTTTATTTACCTCTTCGATAATCCAAGAGAAACACTTAAGCAAACAAAGTCTAAAACAACTATTTGGCGCAATAATCCTTAGCCATGTGGGCTTTTTTGTACTGCAGTATTCTTTAGCCGATGTCGCAGGTAGCTATTATCAATCGGAAGTAGTCAGTAAAATTCTCAAAGTGAATGCTTGGTGTTTCATTATTTTAGCCTTAGAGGTAATTCCCGCAGCCTTACTAGCAAAAAACATGGAATTTAAGAAGGTGTCGATTATTGCGGCCATATCCAACATTGCGGCAGCTATTTCCACCTTGGTAATGGCATTTATGGGCTATGGTTTCTGGGCTTTAGTGATAGGAGAGGTAATATTTATTAGCCTGCGAGCGTTATTAACTTTTGCGGCCAAGCCTATCAACTTTCTCCCTAGCTTCAGAATTAGTGATATTACCGCGATGTTGAAATTCGGCGGTATGCTATCAATACAGTCAGTACTATTTTACGTATTTATGCACATGGATGTTGCCATTGCAGGCAGAATTATGAGCCCAACCGAGGTAGGCCTTTATGCAATCGGTTTACAGGTCGCCTTAATGCCGCAAAAGAAGATTATGCCCTTGTTACGCCAGGTAGCCTTCCCTGCCTTTTCTAAAATTCAGGATCAACCTGAGCTAATTTCAAAGTACGTATTAAAAGCACAGCGCTTATGTATAAGTTTAACCTTACCCATATTTTGGGGCTTGGCTTCAGTCACTGATTTAGTCATTCCATTGCTACTTGGTGAAAAATGGCTTGGTGCGATAGTCCCCACTACCATCATGCTGATGATCATGCCACTGCGCTTTAGTGAAGAACTGTTTAATCCTGCGTTAAAGAGCCTAAAACTGGTGAACCACATGCTAATAAATCTTAGTATTATGGCGACGATAATGTTTATTAGCATTATTGTAGCCGCTAACTATGGCGCGATAGGGCTTGCCCTTGCTTGGTTATGTGGATTTCCATTTGCTTACTTAAGTGTGGCCTGGAGAAATAGCAGAGCGCTAGGTACCCAGCTTAGTCATTTTGTTAAATTACTCGTTGCCCCTATGCTCTCTGGCGCCGGAATGCTAGCAGCCGTTTACGCATTAAAGCAACTCCCAATGTTTACACCAATTTTCCAACTTGCGATCCAAATTACCGTTGGTGGATTATGTTATATTGGGCTAATTTGGCTACTAGATAAGATGTCTTTAAAAGAAGTCATCAACTTGCTTAGGAAGAGCTAAACCCAACACCGATTAAAGTAAAACTAAAAGGACTACATTTTGCTTTCTATTGTTGCCTGCCTAAGGCACCCTGCAACTGCCAATGATTTTGGCCGAGTCAATCAACTCCTACAAAAGACTATCGATTCACTCAAGAATCAATCTAATCAAAATTTTCAACTGATTATTGTATGTAATGAAGGAACCAAACTCTCAATTAATACGGGAGACATTGATACTCAACTTATCTTCGTAGATTTCCCACCCACCGAGAAAGTAGAAGTCGTTGATGATGAAACTCAGCTGCAACAATGGAATAACGTTCGCAAAGACAAAGGGACTAAATACCTAACAGGATTAAATACGGCTTTAAGTAATGACGCTGAGTTCATTGCATTTATTGACGCCGACGATTACCTACACAAAGATTTAGTTACCTATATTTACGACAACAAAGACAAAAATGATGGTTTCATTATTAACAAAGGCTTTGGCTATAAGCTAGACAGTAACATCGTTTATGAAATACACCCTTTCCATCACTCTTGCGGAACCTGCAACGTCTATAGAGCTAATCTATTTAAACCTTACTTAAATAATGCTTCTTTTGCTAACCAAAATTCTTTGTTGAGCAGTGTCGACGACTTTATAACTTACGACATCTTAGGTAGCCACAAACACGCTAATGAGTTATTCGAAAAAGTGGGGGCTACCTATAATTACATTCCTTTTGAAGCCGCAATGTACATTGTAGATAACGGTGAGAACGACAGTGGTATTAGCCAAGTCACCTATAAAGCACAGCCATTGACCAAAGCGATTATTGACAACTTTTCCTTACAAACACAGTTGAGCAATCCACTTGCAATCAAACTAGAGTTACTCAAACACTATTGCCGAACCTCTATCAAAAAGAACAACCAATCTAAATTGATTCGAGCAGCAGTACGCCTAAAGCAAAAGCTAAATTAACCGCGCTTTGATTTGATAAGGGCCTTCACCATTGCCTTGGCAATAAGCCACAGAGTAAAAACTCGAAAGCGTTGTTTTAAAGATGAAAACAATACCTTCATTGCAGAAAAGGCTTGCTGATTCCACAGTAAGTCTTTTCCCCAGTCCAGATAGATTTTTGCCTTTACCTGTTTCGCTAAATCCCGCCACAGCTCTTGCCGATTCGTTTGACGCACAAGAAACGAGTCGACGACAGTGAGGTTATCTTGATAAGAAGAGAGCAAACTTCCCAAGCTCCCTTCTATATCGGCTTTCCACACTAAGCTTTTTTGCACTTGGCCAATAATGCCATGCTCTGCAACTCGCAAATATAAGTCGATGTCTTCCGCCGTCTCTAAACGCTCATCAAACAAACCCACTTGGCTTAATGTTTCTCGCTTAACCATAAACGACGACGTCACTAAATACGGATGTAAAAAAACTTGCTCGAGAGTTTTGGCCACTAGCGCAGCATTTTGCTTATCTTTAGTTAGACCTTGTTCTTCATCTGCTTTATATGAGGTTTCGCTGTAACACGCGACCCAATCGTTGTTTTCTCGCATCGCTTTCACTTGCAGTTCCAACTTTTGGCTTCGCCATAAATCGTCAGAATCGAGGAAAGCAACAAACTCACCCGTGGCAGCTTGTATACCGGTATTTCTAGCCTTAGAAGCCCCACCATTGGCTTGTGAGATGATGGTAATCGTCTCCCCATAAGCTTGTAAGACCTCAACAGTATTATCTTTAGAACCATCATCTACCACGATAATTTGATAATCGCTAAAGCTTTGGCCAAGGATCGAGTCGATGGCTTTACCGATAAATGCGGCGGAGTTATAAGCGGGAATAATTATGCTAACAGCTGCTGTCATGAGTTATGCCTTGTCAATTATTACTGAGACTGCAGCGCTTCTAAGCACTGATTAAGGCGAGTAATGAGTTGGTTTTGAACAAGCTCACCACTTAGCTCGCCCTGAGCATTATTGGCAATTGCCGTTAATCCCTTGCATACCTCAGAACGCGTTTTATCGCTAGAGTTGCGCGGTTTAGGTTTATACCAGTTTTTACCCAAACCAAACCCTTGCAATTGCCGCTTAAGTTCATCTTTAATAGCGCTAACAGGACTATTAGCAGGGCTATAAAAATAATTGGGAACAGACTCCGGCTGATACTGCATTTCTACGGTAGATAGCCAATCCTGCCATTTCACTTGGTTTACATGGTCACCTAATATCACCGCTTTCCAGGGTAAACGTAGTGCATCAGCAACAATCGCCCCGTGCATTGCTTCAGTAAGCATTAGCTTACACTGCGCCATTTCGGCGAATACTTTATCTACTGACCACTCAGGTGAAATAAACCTAAACCCACAGGCTTCGGCAATGCTTTCCCAATTGGCGCTGCGACAGCTAAGGTAATGCGGCATAAAGCCAATATCACCATTTTCTTTATGAGTAGGTTCCATTACATTTCGAAGTAATAAGGCTGAATCTGTTACCACTGTACTTGGATCTAAGTTCAGCGTTTTGGCGCTGTAAGGCCCTCTTACCGCGTGCACTTTCCAATTATCTGTCACTTCAGGTAATTGACCATACCCCACGCCAGACCCCACTATGTGCAAAGTTTTATCGTTAGGTAAACGATGGTTAAGCAAAGTGCCTATTCCAACCAATAATTCTGATTCATCGTCATTAAAAAAATCAGGCAATAACTGTGGCCATAACCAAGGATTTAAGTCATCCCCAAAATTGCCCACTTCATCCTTGTAGTAAAATAATTGCATTTTTAACCTAGTTAATCCTTTGCTTTAAACCTTGCTGTGCAAGGCTACGTTCTAGTCTAATTCTATAAACCCACTTTTAGGGTCAAATAAACAGCCACAATTACCGCCCAACTATATCCCATGCATCGCCATACCATTTTGGATGAGAACATCTCGGTTAAATCCGGCCGTAGTTTCATTAAACGTAGGTGACTGGCTGTTTGCATTCCCATAAAAATAAACATTAATAGCGTAAATTGACGACTCAAGAAGAACGCCGTAACCATAAAGCCAATCATTGAATAAAACAGCGTTTTATTTAAACTCGCCTCTTCTTTATATTCCTTGGATGTCTCTTCACTTACGTCTAAGTCATCGGGATCTTCATCATTTGGGTAGCAATTAAAACGTTTTAAAATAACGTAACCCACCAGCATGTTTAATACTAAGGCGCCCCCCCAGAGACTATAACCTGGTACGCCTAACTCGCCGGCCACATGCACGTAAGAGTTATGGGCTACCTTACCGTGTTCATCCATAAAGTTACCCATACCTACCCCAAAAACAGGGTTATGAATGAGCATTTGAATTCCATCGTACCATGCATCTAAACGGCCAGCCGCAGAAGACTCCGAAGAAGACAAACCACCAAACGAAGCTAACAGTGTTGCAGCAATCGGTGCGCTTAAACACACAAACAACACCAAACGAGCGCCCGCGTTACTAATAAGGAAATACAAGCTAACAACCGCAACGGTACCCAGTAAGGTACCTCTAGAACCGGTCATAAATACGCCGTACCCCAAGGCCACAAATATCGCTAGCATCAGAATTTTGACGACACCACCACCGCGCCCGTAAAAATACGCGACAAATGGCATATTCATCACCAGAAACATACCTAAGTCATTAGGATCACTAAAAAAGCCAAGGTAACTGATACGCATTTCTTCTCGGCCAACGGTAATACTGTCGCCTATCCCGATACCATATTTACCGTTAAATGACGCTTGTTGAATGTGGCCGTTATACACCATGACAAGTGCCGCGGTAATGCATATCAACATCAAGATCCGTTGCCGACCGGGAGTTGCCACTAAAGCACTGTAGAGAAAAAACGGAATGATAGAGCTAACAAATAGTCGCTGTGCCTGAAAGATCCCGCCAGTGCCCCAACCATTTAAAAAAGCTGACACCATGATAAACGGCACTAAGCCCAATAATAAATAGTGCTGAGGATATAGTTTTAAAGGTCGGAACGTGAGCAAAGTAAAGCCGAATGACAAAATCGCAAACACTTTAATAAAGATGTAGTTAGCGGTAGATAATGAAAACTCATGGGGTCTAATTAAGACCGATACCGTATATAAACACAAAAAGAAAAACGCCAAAGGCGCAATTTTTTCTTTCACCGGAAATTGCTTTCTTCCTAGCGGAGCGCTTCTTGCCCCTAAAGGATTTTGTTGACGAACTTGAATAGTCTTATCCTCCAAGGAGAGTTAATAAAATAAAGATTAGCCATACTAGTTTCTTCAGATGAAAATTTGGCTTTATAGCTCTCGCTTTGTGCACCCATCATAAAATCATAGCGCGTAACCGGATTGTTAATAATGCTCCAAACATGCAAAGCAAAGCCAGGCGAATAACGAGAGTAATTTTGCTCATCCCAACCAGATTGATAAAAGTACAAATTATTTTGATCGAGTAAGTAGTAATTTAAAGCTATTGCTTGGCCTGCAATGAAGACCCCGCTCATTGCTACATTTTCCGGGCAACCCTTAGCAAACTGTTCATGGAAAGCTATAAAACGAGAGTCTGAGAATGCACCTGCTTTACCTTTCTGTTTCCATCTAGCTTGGTGAAAAGCAATTAATGCTGGCCACTGCAGGTTAACCTCATCGCTGTTAAGCCATGTAAACTCGGCTTTCTGCTGCTTTAAGGCCTTATCCGCTCGTCGCCATTGCGAACGCCCGTTGCGGCTAAGTTGATTGATTGACCACCCCCCAGAGCCCAGCGAATAACCTTTAGCGCTATTCACAACCAGCTTTGGCTGACTCGCCAAAAGCTCATACAACACACTACTTTGTTTCAAGGCTCGGCAATAAAACACATCCACCTTAAGCTGCGTGAACCATTCTAATATTGTCGGCTTAGCTATGCTCTTATATACAGGGTTAACCAAAACATCTGGATACTCAGAGGCCAGTTCCGCACGCTCTTCTTCCCCTTGAGCCATTACTGATAGCCGTTGCAATTTTAGCCCGCGCCCTTCAACTTGAGAGTAAAATGGGGCCAGAGCAATTAAGGTCTCACCATCAAATCCGGCTAAACAGCTCAAACAACATCCTGAATGCCAGAACTGCTCAGCCCATTGTTTCACCCAACTGCATTGGCTAAACAAACTCGCGCTGCACGTTAATGCTAATTGGTTCCATTGTTGCTCTAAAGAAAACAACTCATCCAAGGTTTCCACGGTTTGCCAACGTAGCTTAGCTGCGCTCATTATTGGCTAACTCGCAGAGCAATTTCTGAACTTTTAATAACGCATAACGCGTTAAATAATAAAGACAAAAACCAGCGATTTTTTTGCCGCTGGTTTATTGCTTGGGTCGCTCTTTCATTCCTTGAAAGGGTCATAGTACTGCTTCAACTCTTTACGCTTTCATAGGCTGCAAGCCAACAGCACCAATCTAATCAAATTTTAGAGAGTAGACTGATTAATGTACCAAGGCATCGCAAGTGCTAAACCTTGTCCAATAGTAAAAGCAGGATCATAGCCAAGCAGTTGATTAGCTTTACTAATATCTGCCCTCGAATGCCTAACATCTCCGGCTCTAAAATCACGATACTCAGGTTTCGCTTCACGCTGTACACCGTGCTGAGCGAGGTTCTCTTTCAGCAAGTCGTATAACTGGGTCAAACTAGTTTGATCATTTAAAGCTACATTAAAGACTTCACTGCTAGATAAACCTGCCGTTGCAGCCAAAATATTCATTTGCACAACGTTGTCGATGAAACAAAAATCTCGGCTGGTTTCGCCATCACCATTGATAAACACTTGTTCTTGATCGATCAAGGCCGCAGTCCACTTAGGAATAACTGCGGCATAAGCGCCGTTAGGATCTTGGCGAGGGCCAAACACATTAAAATAACGCAAACCAATAGATGGAAAAGCATAAGTACGCTCAAACACAGAGCTGTATAGCTCATTCACGTACTTGGTCACCGCGTAAGGTGATAAAGGATTACCGATTTTATCTTCCACTTTAGGCAAATCAGGGTGGTCGCCATAAGTTGAGCTAGACGCCGCATAAACAAAGGCTGACACCTGTTGCTCTTTGGCGGCCACCAACATGTTTAAGTAACCAGAGATATTCACTTCATTCGTGGTAATGGGATCGTTGATTGAACGAGGTACCGACCCTAATGCAGCTTGATGCAACACATAATCGGCACTACTAACAAATTGCTTGCAGGTCTCAGGGCTTCGAATATCGCCTTCAATAAATTGAAACTGTTGCCATTGCTGCTCGCTAACTAAACCTTTCACTTCATCAAGGTTATGTTGGTGTCCCGTAGCAAAATTATCTAAGCCAATAACTTTTTGGTTTAGCTTGAGCAAGGCCTCTAGCAAGTTAGAGCCTATAAAACCCGCTACACCAGAAATGGCCCATACTTTAGGTTGCGCCTTTAATTGCTCACAAACTTGTTGAAAACGTGTCACTGTTTAGCTCCAATTACAAACGTAAATCGCTAGCATCTGCTGGCAATAGATATTTAAGATCGTAAAGCACGTGTTCAGGCTTACCAAAGGCTCGAATGTCTTCAACTGTCATATCTTTAAACTGCTGATGAGCAACCGCAAGAATAATCGAGTCGTAGCTTCCCGCTACTGGAGACTCAACTAAATCAATACCGTATTCGTCATGGCATTCTTGTTTGTCGGCCCATGGGTCATAGGTGTCTACCTGCACACCATAATCTGCAAACTCATGCACAATATCGATAACTTTGGTGTTACGAATATCAGGACAGTTTTCTTTGAACGTTAAGCCCAAAATAAGAATTTTGCTGTTTACTACCGAAATATTGCGTTTAACCATCGCTTTTATACATTGCGATACCACATAACGGCCCATGTTATCGTTGATACGACGTCCCGCTAAAATAACTTCAGGGCGATAACCAATTGATTCAGCTTTATGGGTTAAGTAATACGGATCGACGCCAATACAGTGACCACCAACTAAACCTGGGCGGAATGGTAAAAAGTTCCATTTAGTGCCGGCGGCCTCCAATACAGCTTCAGTATCAATATCTAAACGATTAAAGATAAGTGCTAATTCATTGATTAAGGCAATGTTTACATCACGTTGAGTGTTTTCAATCACTTTTGCGGCTTCAGCGACTTTAATGCTACTCGCTTTGTGGGTGCCCACAACAACAATCTCGCCATACAAGTTATCTACGATAGTGGCTATTTCTGGAGTAGAACCTGAAGTAATTTTTTTGATGGTAGATACACGGTGGGTTTTATCGCCTGGGTTAATTCGCTCAGGGCTGTAGCCTACATAAAAATCTTTGTTAAATACCAAGCCTGAATTTGTCTCAAGTACCGGTACACACTGCTCTTCAGTTGCGCCTGGGTAAACAGTAGATTCGTAAATAACAATATCGTTAGGCTTTAGTACTTTGGCCACGGTTTCGCTAGCACGTACTAAGGGCGTAAGATCAGGCTGTTTATGCTCGGTGATTGGCGTCGGTACCGTAACAATGAAAACATTACATGCTGCCAAATCTTCAATTTGACAGCTGTACGACATATTGCCTGCAACTTCTTGCAATTCGTCATTGCTAACTTCTTGTGTTAGGTCAACACCTTGTCGTAACTCAGATACCCGCCCTTGGTTAATATCAAAGCCAACTACGCTGCGTTTTTTGGCAAATTCAATCGCTAAAGGCAAGCCAACATAACCTAGACCAATTACGGCAATACTTACGTCCATGTATACATCCATTTAATTTGAAAAACAGTTTTCTAATGCTAATTAAACCGCATATTGAAACAGAAAGTAAGAGCCTTCCTTCAGATAGCAACAAATCACCCCACAAAGTAGGACATAAGCTTAATTAAGCTGTATGATTTTAACGTAATTTATCAATCCAACAAACAGGGAATAATATGAGCAATCATAGGTTTGGAATGAAGAAAATTCTGGCTGCCACAGCCTTAACCATGGCATTAACTGCGTGCGGTGGGGATTCTGCAGAACAGCATTTATCTAAGGCGTCTGGCTATCTAGCTGAGAACAATCAAAACGCCGCTATCATCGAATTAAAAAATGCCATTAAAAAAGATGCTGCCTTGGCTCAAGCTCGCTTAACGCTTGGCGAAATATATTTAGAACGCGGCAACTATTTAGCTGCCGAAAAAGAACTAAATCGCGCTTTAGAACTCAATGCAGAGAAAGAGCAAGTCATTCCGCTTTTGGCCAGAACTTACCTAAATCAAGGTCAACCCGATGAAATAGGTAGCCTGCTGACAGATAACCGTCCTTTCAAACTAGAAACAGAAACTGAATTACTGGCTATTCATGCTTTAGCATTATTTAGAAACGGACAAATTGATCAAGCGAGAACCACCTTAAGCCAAGCGCAAGAGTTAGGCATTGAAGGCACTTACTCCAAAATGGTGAAAGCCAGTATTTCCGCAGCAGACCAACAACTGGCGAGTGCCAACGAAACCATTAATCAGTTAAGTGAAGAAGCCCCCAATAATACCGATGTGTGGTTACTTAAAGGTCATTTAGCTTCTCTAGCCGATGATAACGCAACCGCAGTACTGGCTTACCAAAAAGCCGTAGAACTAGCACCAGAAGCGGTTCAATTTACTTTGTACTTAGCCCAAGCAATGGTTAAAAACAAACAATTTGATGAAGCTGAACCTTATTTGGATAATATTCTTAAGGTTGCGCCTAACCATATGTTAAGTAACCAGTTAAAAGCTTACATTCGTTTTCAAGCAGAAGACTTCAATGCTGCTTTTGGGCTATCAACCAAAGCGCTACAAAATGGTTCGCACAACACCGCTACCCAAATTGTGGCCGGCATTTCAGCTTATAAGTTGCAAAAGTATGAACAAGCCCTCACTCAGTTAGAAAGAGTGATCAACAAAGATCCCAACAATGCGTTAGCGCAACGACTATATGTAACAACTCAGTTTCGAATAGGCCAGCTAGATAGTGCGTTTAACCAACTCAACCAACCCTCTATTGCCGCAGCACAAGATAGCGACTTTTTAAGCACGGTAAGTTTGCAATTAAACCGCTTAGGCAGAACCGAGGAAGCCATTCAAATTGCTGAGAAAGCGGCTCAATCTGGTGGTTTAGCAGAAAAAGCTAAACTTGGTTTACTGAAGTTAAAGCAAAATGATCTCGATGGTATAGAAATTCTCAATGAAGTACTCGCTGAGCAACCTAACCACGCTCAGGCATTTTTAGGATTGCAAACCTATAGCTACCAACAAGGCAATACGGAAGAAGTGCTTAAAGCCTTGAACCAATGGATAGCAGAGCATCCCGCAGATCAAAGCGTTAAGTTATTTAAAGGCGCGATTTTAGAGCAACAAGAGCGTTACGACGAAGCACTTAGCGCCTATCAAGCAATCCTCAAAGATCAGCCTAACGATGTAGCGGCTAAACTATTTAGTTCATCGGTATATGTACAAAAAGGTGAAATTGATAAAGCTTATCAATTAGTTTACGAGGTAAAAATTGAGCAGCCTGAAAACTTAAGAGCCTTTGAGTTCTTAATGAGCCACGCTTCGCAGATTGATAAGATTGAAGAAGTAAAAAGCTTAATTGATGAACAGCTAGCTACTGCTCCCGAGTCGACCTTGCTGACTGAGCAACTAGGGCGCTACTACTTATTTAAAAAAGATTTTCCACAGGCAATTGCCACCTTCGAAAAAATCGACCCAATGCTAAGAGACGATAGAGTTTGGCAATTAATTGGTGATTTATACCTTCAAGCTGAACAACAAGATAAAGCTGTAGCCACTTTTAAAGAATGGTTAGAGAACTCACCATTGTCATTAGTGGCCTACGTTAAAAACATTAATATTTTAGAAGCAGCGGGAAAACTGAAAGAAGCGGTAAGCCTTAGTACCCAAGCAATGAAGCTGTTTAAAACCAATCAAAAGATCATTTTTGTAAATTCAGTCCTGCAACTAAAATCTGGAGACGCTGTCGCTAGCCAAGATGCGCTCAATCAACTTGAACCTTTTCAGCTTGAAACGCCAGCAGCCTTGCAACAACAAGGTTACATCTACTTAGTACAAGAAAACTGGCCAGCAGCAATCGAAACATTCGATGCACTTTATAAAAAATACCCTAGCACTCAAACCGCTAACCTTTTGATTAAATCCTATAAAAATGCAGGAAACATCGATCAGGCAATTAGCTTTATAAAGTCAGCTATGGAGCAACATAAAGAAGCAGCTCAACCGCTACAACTTCAGCTAGCGGAGCTACAAATGCAAGCTGAGCCAAACGAAGCGTTAGCTCAATATCACGTCATTATTGAAAAAGAACCTGAGAACGTTATTGCATTAAATAACTTGGCTTGGGTTTATCATGAAATGGGCAAACCTGTTGAAGCTTTACTGTATGCTGAAAAAGCCCACACTCTAAAGCCCGACATTCCACAAGTTACCGATACCTACGGTTACATGTTGCTAAAAGCGGGCAAAGTTCAACAAGCCACTGTTGCACTTAAACAAAGCTATCAACAGCAAGCCAGTAACGAGATAGCGCTTCACTACGTAGAAGCACTCATTGCAGACCAACAGACAAAGAAAGCGAAAGGTGTACTGGATAACCTCAGGAACCTAGAACCTGAACTTACAGATAAAAAAGCTGAACTAGAAGCTCAGCTAAAATAAAGTAGGAATAAGTAGCTGCTAAGTGCGGCTAGCGCGGAAGATAAAGGCCGCTAGACTCAGACCAATTAAAATTCTCCCGCATGGAAATGTTGGGAGATTTTTTTTGTTCAAAAAAAGACGATGAATACATTCTCTTGATGTACTCGTCATTGTCATCATTGTTTCGTGCAGCCAAACACCCTTTCTCTACTTCTTTATCAATGTTATTCATTAATACCTGAAAACCAACAGGTAAGCTGCGAGTTAACATGCCAGTGCTAATGTAGTAAGGCGCACGTAGGCCATGGTAATCAACAGCTGGGCCTAATTGCTCAAACTTAATACCCAAGAAGCTCATACTGCGAGCTAATCGAGGCTCCATCATAACAAAGGCATGGTGAGTGCCAGCTCGCACAGCTAGAGCTGCAATGGACAAATACAAACCAATTGCTAAAAAAGGAAAGCAACGTAACTCTTCCTCAGAATAGGTTTGCTCGTTAATAGCACCAGAAGCGGCACCCTCAAAATTATCAGCCTTACGACGGCGAAATTGAGGGCGAACAGCCAAACGAGAAATTTCACAAATCTCGCTTCGGTCAAACTGGGAGGGATGAACCTTAGCGTTTTTAATCGCTTCAGAACAAAATTTTTCAATCGGTAACAATTCACTTTTACTCGTTGGAGAAACTATTCGCACACAACCGGCGAAGTTAGAACTAGGTTTGTGTTCAATGAGGCAAAAGCGGGAGTAATCGTCAAACTCATCTTGTTCCATACCGTCATCACGAACGGGCTCAAAATTGAGCTCTTCGCAATATACGTCGTGACGAATTTTAAAAGCTTCGTTAACTATATCTGGTTTAAAGGCAACAACGGGGCGGAGGAACTCAGCAAAATGTTCGGCGATGAGTTTAGCTTCACGCTTCACCAACATCGAAATCCCACCTCTTACAGCTGCCCCCAAAACCGGCACAGTGGATAGTTTTTTCACATATTTGTTACGGATCATAACGGGCTCTCTAAGCTGTTTAATTATCTATTTACAACACTTAAGCCTTAGAAAAATAATGAATTGAAATAAAGTAGGCTTGAAAAAACAAAGCGCAGAACTAGGCTGCGCTTTGGGTATTCAATGCTAATAGTTAGCGACTTTTAAATAAGCATTATGCACGGCGACGAACTGACGCCAAACCTAACAAGCCTAGACCAAAGATAGCTAAAGTGCCTGGCTCTGTTACTTGAGCAGCAGAGATAGCGAAACCAGCTTTTAATTCATTGGTTTTATCTTCTTCTGTTAGGAAGCCGATACAAGTAGCATTTGGACCACAATCAATATCACCCAATACATCTAAACCTTGAAGGCGAGTAGTAAGCGTGTATACGTAGTCATCGTAGCCAGGGATTGGCAATACAAAGCTGTTTTGAAGGTAGATATCATCACCAACTTCAGTGTAGGTAACATCCGGGCCTAGTACTAAAGTGAATAAGTCTGAACAACCTTCTTGGTTAATACCTACTGCACCAACTAGTTGGGTAGGTTCGTACTTACAGATGTTGTTCGTAGGAGTGTTATAGGTTTCTTCAAAGATAACACCAAATTGTAGTACTGGTGCTGGCGCTAGTGGGAAAGCAACTGGCGCTGTAGGCGCTAGGAACAAACCGTCAAATAAAGTAGCCGCAACTAAAGTATCACCGGTAACGCCCCAGTTTTCATGTACAAGACCAGTACCTTCAGAGAATACCAATGCACCAACACCATCGACAACACTAGTAGTAACAGTACCTTCTTTAGCTTCTTCAATCGCTAAAGCACTTTTCTTCAAATCTGGGTTTTCAGCACCGTAAGGTACACCCCACTCAAGCGTTTTAGGTAATTCACCACCAAACAAACCAACTGGATCAAATTCGTCACGAGTAGCACCAGAAGCATCAATTCCGGTAGGGTCAATAGAACCGGCATCTGAAGTCCACTGGTCAAAACCAGCATCATTTAAATAGTCCCAATCAGTAATAAGAGCAGAATTTGCAGCAACGCTTGCAAAACTTAAGCTAGCTGCCAAGCATGTTAGTTTTAATTTGTTCATGTCACCCATCCATTTGGTTAGTACGATTCAAGATACAACCTGTACATAGCAATCTAAGTGCCAGTTTTAAAAACCCTTTTAAAACAACCCATTAACAAAAACAAAACCCATTGATAAAACGTTGATGTAAAAATTACTGACATAAAAAACTAAAGCATTTATTGAATAAAATACTCATGGGATCCCTAATTCCACTGCCACTTTTACGGGCTAACGTCGTTTTCGCCAAAGGCTTTTAGCATGCCAGCTAAACCATGAGTAATTCATTAACGTTTAGTTCACTGTTAACAATGTACGATGAGCCTTGAGGATAAAAAGGTAATTTGTAGTAAGGGGGGAACCAAATAGCTTGGCACAGGTTCTTATTGCAGGAGCGGTATTGGAAGGAAAACAAGCAACTACTGCTACTAGCAGCAGCTGCTTTAAACACTAACAGCGATTAAGCGCGACGACGAACAGATGCCAAACCTAATAAGCCCAAACCAAAGATGGCTAAAGTGCCTGGCTCTGTTACTTTTGCAGCAGAGATAGCAAAAGCGGCTTCTAGTTGGTTGGTTTGGTTTTCTTCAGTCAAGAAACCAATACAAGTAGCATCAGGCCCACAATCTAAACCATCTAATACTTCTAAGCCCTGCAAGCGAGTCGTTAAGGTATAAACATAATCATCAAAACCAGGGATTGGTAATATGAAACTGTTTTGAAGGTAGATATCTCCACCAACTTCAGAAAAAGTAACGCCATCATCCAACACTAAAGTGAATAGGTCTGAACAACCGGCTTCATTAACACCAGCCTCACCTACTTTAGTATCACCGTATTTACACACGTTATTTGTTGGTGTGTTATAGGTTTCTTCAAATAGTACATCAAATTCAAGTACTGGCGCAGGAAGTGCAGGACCTACAAAAGGTGCTAGAGGCTGCAAGAACAAACCATCAAACAAAACCGCTGACGATAAAGTATTACCTGTAACACCCCAGTTTTCGTGAGTAAGGCCGGTGCCTGTTACAAAATCTAAAGATGCTACATCACCTGGCGCGCTAGTGTTTACTTGGCCAGACTGAGCATCATCGATCACAAGAGAACTCTTTTTCAATAAAGGATTCACTGCACCATATGGGTCACCCCACGCTAAGCTCTTAGGAAGCTCGCCACCAAAAAGAACATCAAAATCATCTAGTGTTGCACCGTCGGTGTCTATACCAACTTGGCCAGCACGAGAACTCCACTCTTTAAAACCCGCATCATTTGCGTAGTTCCATTCAGTAATCAGTTCCGCACTAGCAGAAATACTTGCTAATCCTAAGCTAACTGCTAAGCAAGCATGTTTCAATTTGTTCATGTAACCCATCCGTTTGGTAAAATCGTTTATAAATAACGGTGGGCTTAAAGCAATAAGTAAGCCAAGATTAAAAATCAAATACTTACAACAACTTAAACTATATTAATACAAATATAAATAACATTTTGTAAAACTTACTGACACCAAGTCACAGTTAAGCCCCCCCACTCAATACTATTTTTTTCGCCACACCAAATACAATACGCTGCAGTGGGTTGCGGTTACCCATTGGCCGCCAGGTTTTTTTGAAACGATTTCGGTAGGCATCAAAGTGCAAACCGTAAGGAGCAGTAATTAACTCACCTCTATTCAATAATATTTTGAGCACATAAGTGCCGGCAATTCCCCCACACATTTTCACAGCCATAGGCATCGACGGGCCTTTTTTAGCGTGGAAGTCCGCTTTACTAGGGTCAACTAAGTATGGTCGCTGTAACATAGCGGGCGAAAGTCCAATCAAGAATTTAATGTATTGCTCATTTTCACTGCTTGCATCCTCAAAGCGAAAATATTCTTCATAGGTCATTCCTCCCGGCATAAAGCAAAGAAATGCGCAGCCCATACCTAAAGGAGCTGCGGTTACTAGCGGTATATTTTTTTCCAAACACTTTTGAAAAACCAACTTACGCGCCGATAGCGCAAAAAAATCTAAGCTATCTACATATACATCAACGCCATCTAAAAATTCATCAACATTATGTTCGAAAATCCCTTCAGGGAAAGACTTCACTTCAGCTTCGGGATTAATATCCAAGCAAACTTGTTCCATCACTTTAACTTTATCTTGGCCCACCGTAGACATAAACGCCCCAGCCTGACGGTTAAAGTTATGTACTTCATATTCATCAAAATCAGAGATATGAAACTTGCCAACCCCCAACCTTGCTAACGTCACTATGTGTTCACTACCCACGCCCCCGGCACCGGCCATAGCCACACGCTTACCACGCAGTATCTGTTGCTCTGCATCTGTAACCCAGCCAATATTTCTGGAGAACGCATCTTCGTAATTAAAACTCATCATCATTTGGCCTTTTTCGCTTCACAGTATTACGCACTACACAAACCTAGTCGCTTTTATACTAACTTGCTCTAGTACCGAGTAAAAATTAAGATGAAATAGTCTCTCAAGGAAGAATATAGTATGAAACTCGCCTTCATTATTGCCATCGCTTCATTTTTATCGATGTTTAGCGCTGGCGCGTTAAGCGATCTTGCTGACACTATAGAAAGAATTAAACCTTCTGTAGTTGGCGTTGGCACCTACAACAAGCTTAACTCACCTCGTGCAAATCTTAGAGGAACAGGGTTTGTGGTTGGGCCTCATTTAATTGCTACTAATGCCCACGTCATTCCCAAAAGCCTAAATCAACAGCAGAACGAAAAACTCGTAGTGTTTGTTGGGCAAGGTCGCTCGCCGGAAATACGAATAGCCAGTTTGGTGGCAAGCAATCAGAAACATGATTTAGCGCTGCTAAAAATTGAAGGTAAAGCCCTAAAAGCGATGAGCCTGTCTAATAAAAAGGTACGCGAAGGAGAACTGTATGCCTTCACTGGGTTTCCTATTGGTGCGGTATTGGGACTTTACCCCGTTACTCACCGCGGTATTATTTCGAGTATAACGCCAGTGGTGATACCCGCCCGAAATGCCAGCGAGCTAAACTTAGCACAACTTAAAAGACTTAAATCGCCGTATAACATCTATCAATTAGACGCTACCGCCTACCCGGGTAACAGCGGCAGCCCTTTATATCACCCTGAAACGGGTGCAGTAATCGCTATCATTAACAAGGTGTTTGTGAAAACGACTAAAGAGGCAGTGCTAGCTGACCCTAGTGCTATTAGTTATGCCATTCCAGTCACTTACCTAAAGCAGTTAATCAATTCACTTAAATAGCGAGTACAGCTAAATAAGCTATAGATACTAAAAAGCCTCAATTTCTTGAGGCTTTTTATTTTTAGCTCTTAGCAGCCTAAAAGGGGATATCGTCGTCAAAATCCATTGGCGGCTCGTTAAACTGTGGTGCAGCTTGTTGAGGCGCTTGCTGCGGAGCAGCAGGCTTAGCTTGTTGCTGATAGCCACCTTGCTGAGGCGCAGCCTGTTGTTGCGGCGCTTGCTGCTGGAAACCACCTTGTTGTGCGGTAGGAGCAGCCTGTGGAGCTGCTTGCTGTTGGCCACCCCAGTTATTTTGCTGCTGTGGCGCTCCACCCATGCTTTGACCTTGACCACCGCCTTGGCGACCACCTAGCATTTGCATTACGCCATTAAAGCCTTGAACAACTACCTCTGTTGAGTAGCGGTCTTGACCATTTTGGTCTTGCCACTTACGCGTTTGTAATTGGCCTTCAATATAAACCTGTGAACCTTTTTTAAGATATTCACCAGCCACTTCGGCCAGTTTGCCAAACAACACTACGCGGTGCCATTCTGTGCGTTCTTTCTGTTCACCACTTTGCTTGTCTCTCCAGCTTTCTGAAGTAGCAATAGTAATATTGGCGACGGCCCCGCCGTTTGGCATAAAACGTACTTCAGGATCTTGTCCTAAGTTACCAACCAAAATTACTTTATTAATGCCCCGAGTGGCCATGTATATTGCTCCTATATTCTATCTGTTGTGGCGAGGAAGACCCGCTATCATACTAGGCTGCTCGCACCAAATCCAATGCTCTAGCCAATTCAAATTCTTTTGTTTTCACTTTTAGGTAGACAGTACGGTCACTGGAAATCACTACCGCTTCTACAACCCCAGGTAATACCTGCAGTTTTGCCAATAAACTCGCTGGTTGGTCGGCAGATGATATCGCCAACGAATAACTTTTTATGCCACTTTGCGCACGCATTCCTAAACTAACAACTAACCAAATAAGCAGCAAAGCAATAGCAAGCAGGCTTACTCCATAAGCACCCGCTGCCATATACAAGGCTCCCGCGCTAGAACCGCCAATAAACGCCCCTAAAAATTGACTGGTAGAAAACACCCCTAAAGCAGCGCCTTTATTACCTGGAGGCGCTAAATTAGAAATAAGCGCTGGTAAACTCGCTTCTAAATAATTAAAGCCGATAAAAAATATCGCTAAAATTGCGCCTAACAACCAAATAGAGGGTACATCAACTAACAGTAGAACATTAGCCAATAGCAATAAGCTAATTGCAAACAAAAAGTAACCACGTTGTTGATTACGTTTAGCGGCAATAATAAGTAACGGAACCATTAATACAAACGACACTAATACTGCAGGCAAATATACTTGCCAATGACTTGCGGCTTCTAGTCCAGCATCCACCAAACGTAGCGGCATCACCACAAATAATGCAGTCAATACTAGGTGTAGCGTAAATACTCCCCAATCTAAACGCAGTAATTGAGGGTGTTTGAGTAGTTTGAACATTTGCGTAGTGTTAGCACTCACTTCACCACTAGGGGCTTTAGCGTGAGCATTTGGCACAGAAAATTGCACCACCAACATAGCCGCTAACGATAAGCCTGCAATTAACCAAAACAACCCCGATAAACCTAGCTGTGCAGACACTATAGGCCCAAGTACTAAAGATGCAGCAAAAGATAAACCAATGCTTACCCCAATAAACGCCATCACCTTGGCACGCTGGGTCTCTCGGCTTAAGTCTGCAGCAAGTGCCATAACCGTACTCGCAATTGCCCCCATGCCTTGCAAAGCTCGCCCAATAGCAACGCCATGAATCGATTCAGCCATAGCGGCCACCACTGAGCCTAGTGCAAAAATGCTCAAACCTAAAAAGATAACCGGTTTTCTACCAATGCGGTCCGATAGCCACCCCATGGGGATTTGAAACATAGCTTGGGTTAAGCCATATGCGCCAATAGCTAAGCCAACCCAAAGAGGCGAAAAACCTTTTAACTCTTGACCATACACAGCCAAAACCGGCATTAACATAAACAAGCCAGCCATGCGCAAAGCAAACAACAGCGCAAGCGAATAAGCACCGCGTTTTTCAGTAGGATTTAAACCTTCTTCCACAGCTATAACCATAAAAAATTCGTCAATTGAGAACCGGCAATGCTAACACAGGCACTTGGCTGCAAACCAGCTTAAGATTGCCGCCTTACTATTACTTCATCCACACCAGCAGAACGGCGCATTTCAATAAATAATGTGTAATACTGGACGATTTACTGCAGCAATGATCAGGTAACAATGGACAGTATCGATATTAGAGGTGCACGCACCCACAACCTCAAGAACATTTCGCTTACCCTCCCGCGCGACAAGCTTATTGTTATTACTGGGCTCTCTGGTTCGGGGAAGTCATCGCTAGCATTTGATACCCTCTACGCCGAAGGTCAGCGCCGTTATGTAGAATCTCTTTCAGCTTATGCGCGTCAATTTTTGTCATTGATGGAAAAGCCCGATGTTGACCATATTGAAGGTTTATCTCCGGCAATCTCCATTGAACAAAAATCTACCTCGCATAATCCGCGTTCTACTGTTGGTACGATTACTGAAATTTATGATTACTTAAGATTATTGTATGCGCGAGTGGGCGAGCCACGCTGCCCGCATCACCATCAACCCTTGGCTGCACAAACCATTAGTCAAATGGTAGACAAAGTGTTTGAAGAGCCAGAGAACAGCAAACTGATGTTGCTGGCGCCCATTGTTCGAGACCGTAAAGGCGAACATGTAAAAACCCTAGAAAACCTTGCTGCTCAAGGCTTTATTCGTGCACGAATAGATGGCGAGGTCTGTGACTTAAGCGATCCTCCAGAGCTCGAGCTACATAAAAAGCATAATATTGAAGTGGTTATCGACCGTTTTAAAGTACGCGCTAGCGATGACTTATCTCAACGCTTAGCCGAGTCGTTCGAAACGGCGCTAGAACTTGCTGAAGGCACAGCCATTTTGGTGGATATGGATAGTGGTGATACCCGCCAGCTATTTTCCGCCAACTTTGCCTGTCCAGTATGTGGTTACAGCATGACAGAGCTAGAGCCTCGGATCTTTTCGTTTAATAACCCTGCTGGCGCTTGTCAAACCTGTGATGGCTTAGGTGTAGATCAGTTTTTTGATGATAACAAAGTCATCGTAAATTCGAGTTTGAGCCTGTCGGGCGGAGCCATACGCGGCTGGGACAAACGCAACTTTTACTATTACCAAATGCTTAAATCTTTAGCAGCTCACTTTGAGTTCGACTTAGAAACTGCCTTTGAAGAACTCAGTGAAAAACACCAAAAAGTCGTTTTGCATGGTTCAGGTCGTACTAGCATTGAATTTAAGTACATGAATGATCGCGGCGACGTAACCGTGCGCAAACATCCCTTTGAAGGGATAATCCCCAATATGCGTCGCCGTTACAAAGAAACAGAGTCTAATGCCGTACGGGAAGAACTAGCGAAGTTCATTAGTAATCAAAACTGTCCAAGCTGTAACGGTAGTCGCCTACGCGAAGAAGCCAGAAATGTGTTTATTGGCACTACCAACCTGCCAGAAGTCAGCTGTAAATCCATTGGCGAAGCCATGGAGTTTTTTGACTCACTCAGCCTGACCGGACAACGCGCACAAATTGCCGACAAAATTCTCAAGGAAATCTGTGAACGCTTAAACTTCTTAATTAACGTTGGCCTAGATTACCTTTCATTAGATCGCAGCGCAGATACTTTATCAGGCGGTGAAGCTCAGCGCATTCGACTTGCCAGCCAAATTGGAGCGGGCCTTGTTGGCGTAATGTACGTACTTGATGAACCTTCGATTGGTTTACACCAGCGTGATAACGAAAGATTACTCGCTACCCTCAATCATCTACGAGATTTGGGCAATACTGTAATAGTGGTTGAGCACGATGAAGACGCTATTCGCGCCGCCGATTATATTGTTGATATTGGTCCTGGAGCAGGTGTGCATGGTGGCGAAATTGTTGCTCAAGGTACTTATCAACAAGTAATAGACACTTCCGATTCACTCACCGGGCAGTATTTGTCGGGCGTTAAGGCAATAGATGTTCCCGCAAAACGACATCCTGTAGGTAAAGACTGGTTAAAGGTGCTTGGCGCAAGTGGCAATAACCTCAAAGAAGTTGATCTAGCGATTCCACTAGGCTTGTTAACCTGTGTTACAGGCGTATCGGGCAGCGGAAAATCTACCTTAATTAATGACACCTTATATAAAATTGCCCAGAAAGAGCTAAACGGTGCCGCCGGTGAAGATATCGCTCCACACAAAGCTGTAGAGGGCCTAGACAAGCTCGACAAAGTAGTAGACATCGACCAGAGCCCGATTGGCCGAACACCGCGTTCTAACCCAGCAACTTACACAGGTATTTTCACACCCATTCGCGAGTTATTTGCTGCGACTCAAGAATCTCGTTCTCGCGGCTACAAACCTGGTCGATTTAGCTTTAACGTAAAAGGCGGTCGCTGTGAAGCGTGCCAAGGTGACGGCGTTATAAAAGTTGAAATGCACTTCCTACCCGACGTTTATGTGCCCTGTGATGTCTGTAAAAGCAAACGCTACAACCGCGAAACACTAGAGATAAAATACAAAGGTAAAAGTATTCACCAAATCTTGGATATGACTGTTGAAGAAGCCCGCCCATTCTTTGATGCTGTACCAGCCATTGCTAGGAAATTACAAACACTGATTGATGTTGGTTTAACGTACATAAAGCTAGGGCAATCTGCTACTACCTTATCCGGCGGTGAGGCTCAACGTGTAAAACTGGCACGAGAGCTCAGCAAGCGAGACACCGGCCAAACCTTGTATATATTAGATGAGCCAACCACTGGCTTGCACTTCCACGATATTGAATTGCTATTAGAAGTGATTCACCGCTTACGCGACCACGGAAACACCATTGTAGTAATTGAACACAACTTAGATGTGGTTAAAACCGCAGACTGGGTGGTAGATCTTGGCCCTGAAGGCGGTAAAGGCGGAGGAGAAATTCTGATAGCTGGAACACCAGAAGATATTATAAAAGAACAGCGCTCTCATACTGCTCGCTTCTTAAAGCCAATGTTAAACAAATAGTGATTGAAAGGGCACTTGATGCTCGCATTTTTCAAAGGAAATGATATGTCAGCCAAGTTGACACTAGAACGTTGTTTTATTTATGTATTTGCCGCAATGATGCTTGTTGGTATGCATTACTTCCAACATAACCAGGGTGGTACCGGCCTCGCGCTTCCATTTAACTTAGTAGTATGGATGTTCGCCTCAGTGCTTATTGGCATTGGTCTTATTAAAGTTAGTGCTGCAGAGCAACTACGATACAACCAACCTTTAATTGTTCTTCTCGCTGGTGTTGGCCTTCTCTGGATTCCGTTGTTTTATCCAAATGCCGAGTTCGGCGAGTTCGCCTTAGATAGACTAATCGGATTATCCGCGGGCCTTTTGCTTATTTTTGCGTTTATGCAGTTAGAACTAACACGTAAAGACTGGCACCTAATGCTGTTTCTAATTGTCGCGGGAGCCTTAATAGAAAGTGCTTACGCCTTAACTCAGATGTACCTGCTCACTGAAGGCAATTGGGTTGGCTTTAATGTCAATTCCACCCGTGCGGCCGGAATTTTTCAGCAACCCAACGTACTAGGTACCTTTGTCTTATTTGGACCTTTAGCGTCTGCATGGTTAATTTCTGAAAAAACTATAACAACCAAAGCCCAGCTTACTCTAGTGGCTGTAACCAGCTTTCTAGCAGCCTGGGTATGTTTTTTATCAGGATCAAGAACCACTACCCTCTCCTTGTTTTTAATCTTACCGCTACTAGCTCCTTATCTATATAAAACCTCAAAAAAGAAAGAATTGAGAGTATGGTTATGCAGCATTGCTCTAGGTGTAGTAGCTTCAAGTATTCCGGGAATGCTAAGTGAATCAGTTGCACGTGACGCCATAGGTGGTGTTACCACTGCCTACCGAATCACCTTGTTAGAAGTAAGCTGGGAATTATTTAAACAACAACCTTTACTTGGTTGGGGTTACGGCGGATATGATGGGGTATATCATGAAGCGCAGGCTCTGTTAAACCAGCAAAACATTATAGATGGCTATCATTTCAATGTTGCTCACCCTCATAACGAGCTAGCTTATTGGGCGGTCGAAGGCGGAATACTTCCTATTCTAGTATTGCTGACATTAGCCGGATATTGCTTAACCCTTTGGTTTACCAAAGGTTGGCAGAAAGGTCTCTTCTATTTTGCGATTCTATTACCAAGCTTATTCCATAGCATGACCGAGCTTCCGTTTTATCACTCATCAATACTGTGGGTTTTGTTTTGTATAGTGCTAGCTAAAACATTTATGGAAACTGGAAAAATCACCGTCATAGGTTTCCCCGCTAAATTTGCTCCAAAAATATTCGGCGTGTTAATACCATTATTCACGGTGATGTTCATGGCCTCCGGTTTACAAAGTATTAAGCTCATCAAGGACTATGAACGTACTGGCAGTGTAGATGTAAGTTACTTAGAAAAAGTAAGCAATCCCTTACCAATTCAAACACGTTATGAGTTTAACGCTATGGTATTTAGACTAAAAGCAGCGATTGGTTTAGGCTTGCCAGAAGAGCTACATGGTTATCTAGCATGGTCGGAAAAATTGATGCGCCGCCAAACACGTACTGAGCAATTCTATAATCATCACCTAGCCCTAACAGCTCTTAATAGGAATGATGAAGCTGACGTACTGTATCGTCACGCCTTAGAGGTTTACCCTGATAATCAACGAGTTTCATACCGCTATATCCATGCCTATAACTATGGTGAAGAAGCTTTAGAAGAGTATGTAAAATGGAACAACTCACTTAGCTCTGACGAGTTATCACCAGAATTGTTCGTACACAAAATAAATGCACTAGTACAGCTGGATAAAATCAAGCTGGCTGTTGATGCTCTTATTGCTGGGCAGACACAGTTTCCTCAAGAGTTAAATCTTAATAGTGTCCCTAGACTTAAACCTTATGTGCGTATTGAAGGCTAGCGCTAACGACTAGAGGGAGTTTATCTCCCTCTAAAAACCGCCTTATACAACTCAGCACTAAGTCACCACAGATACCTTCCTTTAAACTAAATAAAATTACACCTATGCCGGCATGCACATTTTATTGGGCACCTCGGTGGCGATGACTTTATAGTGATTTTTACCCGACAAGGCTGGCAACCATCGGTACTGCAATTGCTCAATCAGTTTGATTCTCGGCGAGAACCGCTTTATCGCCAAAAAGACTTAGACGCTGGCGGAATTGTCGCTAAAGACCGCGATGGCCAGCAGCGTTTTTTTCACTTAACCGGTTTAGCTGTAGGAGTCACCCGCTGGACAAGCGCAACTCAACTCAGTATCCAAGAGTTAAGTGAACTCGCCAGCCTTGCTAAGAAGCAAGCCAAAAAAAACCATTGGTCTACCTTGTATGTTCAAGAGAGTGATGAGCGGGAAAGGGTAGAATAAAGCTCTTTTAAAAACACAGAGTAAATTGCCTCGAGCGATAAATCGCAGACAATAAAAAAGCCCGCTCATTGAGCGGGCTTAGTAATAAGAGCCTGGCGGTGGAACAGGGGCGCAGCATAGCTGCTTCCGCTTCGGCCTAAAAAAGCACGCTTTTTCCTGGCGGCCTTCGCCCTACTTGAAAGTAGCCCACTTTTTTTGTCCAATAAAAAACCCCACTGTCTTGCGACAATGGGGTCATCTAATAAGAGCCTGGCAGTGACCTACTTTCACATGGGGAAACCCCACACTATCATCGGCGCAGTTGCGTTTCACTTCTGAGTTCGGCATGGGTTCAGGTGGGTCCACAACGCTATTGCCACCAGGCAAAAACTTGTTGTCTTTAACATTCGAAAAAGCTGAAACATCCCACGAGTCTAACAAGCACTCTTGGTTTCTAAATAAGATAATCTTCATCAAACATACACACCACTTAGGTGTTGTATGGTTAAGCCTCACGGGTAATTAGTACAAGTTAGCTCAATGCCTCACAGCACTTACACACCTTGCCTATCAACGTTGTAGTCTCCAACGGCCCTTCAGGGGACTTAAAGTCCCAGTGAGAATTAATCTCAAGGCCTGCTTCCCGCTTAGATGCTTTCAGCGGTTATCAGTTCCGAACGTAGCTACTGGGCAATGCTATTGGCATAACAACCCAAACACCAGCGGTTCGTCCACTCCGGTCCTCTCGTACTAGGAGCAGCTCCCTTCAATTCTCAAACGCCCACGGCAGATAGGGACCGAACTGTCTCACGACGTTCTAAACCCAGCTCGCGTACCACTTTAAATGGCGAACAGCCATACCCTTGGGACCGACTTCAGCCCCAGGATGTGATGAGCCGACATCGAGGTGCCAAACACCGCCGTCGATATGAACTCTTGGGCGGTATCAGCCTGTTATCCCCGGAGTACCTTTTATCCGTTGAGCGATGGCCCTTCCATACAGAACCACCGGATCACTATGACCTACTTTCGTACCTGCTCGACGTGTCTGTCTCGCAGTTAAGCTGGCTTATGCCATTGCACTAACCGTACGATGTCCGACCGTACTTAGCCAACCTTCGTGCTCCTCCGTTACTCTTTGGGAGGAGACCGCCCCAGTCAAACTACCCACCAGACACTGTCCGCAATCCCGATAAGGGACCAACGTTAGAACATCAACACTACAAGGGTGGTATTTCAAGGTCGGCTCCACATCATCTAGCGACAACGCTTCAAAGCCTCCCACCTATCCTACACATGTAGGGTCAATGTTCAGTGTCAAGCTGTAGTAAAGGTTCACGGGGTCTTTCCGTCTAGCCGCGGGTACACCGCATCTTCACGGCAATTTCAATTTCACTGAGTCTCGGGTGGAGACAGCTTGGCCATCATTACGCCATTCGTGCAGGTCGGAACTTACCCGACAAGGAATTTCGCTACCTTAGGACCGTTATAGTTACGGCCGCCGTTTACCGGGGCTTCGATCAATAGCTTCGTCCAAAGACTAACCACATCAATTAACCTTCCGGCACCGGGCAGGCGTCACACCGTATACGTCATCTTTCGATTTAGCACAGTGCTGTGTTTTTAATAAACAGTTGCAGCCAACTGGTATCTGCGACTCTCAGCAGCTTAGGGAGTAAATCCCATCACCATCAAGAGCGTACCTTCTCCCGAAGTTACGGTACCATTTTGCCTAGTTCCTTCACCCGAGTTCTCTCAAGCGCCTTGGTATTCTCTACCCAACCACCTGTGTCGGTTTGGGGTACGGTTTCGTATAATCTGAAGCTTAGAGACTTTTCCTGGAAGCAGGGCATCAACCACTTCATGTCCGTAGACACTCGTCATCAATTCTCAGCCTTAGACACCCGGATTTTCCTAAGTGTCCAGCCTACAACCTTAAACATGGATAACCATCACCATGCTGGCCTAGCCTTCTCCGTCCTCCCATCGCAATTATACGAAGTACAGGAATATTAACCTGTTTCCCATCGACTACACTTTTCAGTCTCGCCTTAGGGGCCGACTCACCCTGCTCTGATTAACATTGAACAGGAAACCTTGGTCTTTCGGCGAGGGGGCTTTTCACCCCCTTTATCGTTACTCATGTCAACATTCGCACTTCTGATACCTCCAGCAAACCTTACGATTCACCTTCAACGGCTTACAGAACGCTCCTCTACCATGCTTACAAAGTAAGCATCCGTAGCTTCGGTGCATAGCTTAGCCCCGTTACATCTTCCGCGCAGGCCGACTCGACCAGTGAGCTATTACGCTTTCTTTAAATGATGGCTGCTTCTAAGCCAACATCCTGGCTGTCTAAGCCTTCCCACATCGTTTCCCACTTAGCTATGACTTTGGGACCTTAGCTGACGGTCTGGGTTGTTTCCCTTTCCACGACGGACGTTAGCACCCGCCGTGTGTCTCCCGGATAGTACTTAGTGGTATTCGGAGTTTGCAAAGGGTTGGTAAGTCGGGATGACCCCCTAGCCTTAACAGTGCTCTACCCCCACTAGTATTCGTCCGAGGCGCTACCTAAATAGCTTTCGAGGAGAACCAGCTATCTCCCGGTTTGATTGGCCTTTCACCCCCAGCCACAAGTCATCCGCTAATTTTTCAACATTAGTCGGTTCGGTCCTCCAATTGGTGTTACCCAATCTTCAACCTGCCCATGGCTAGATCACCGGGTTTCGGGTCTAATCCCAGCAACTATGCGCGCAGTTAACACTCGGTTTCCCTACGGC